>JAMWZR010000086.1 GCA_024282035.1 Nitrosomonas sp. | reverse complement strand
GATGAGCTGCCACGTAATCCAGTGGGTGTTTGCGTAGCACTGGCCGACAAACTGGAAACATTAGTGAACATGTTTGGCATCGGTCAGATTCCGACAGGTGATAAAGATCCGTTTGCATTGCGCCGCCATGCCTTGGGTGTGATTCGCATCTTGACAGAGAAAAGCTTGTCTATTGAGTTAGATACGTTCGTTCAGCGAATTGTTGAAATCATCGAAGACAAAGATATCCCTAAAAAATGGGCAAATTCTCAGCAATCGACTGTCGTTGCACAACAACGGGGAGTTTTAAAAGAATCTGTCGAGCAATTGCTAGCTTTTATTTATGAACGGCTCGCTGGCAGTTTACGTGAACAAGGCTACACCGCTCAAGAAGTCGACGCTGTTCTCAGTTTGAATCCTCAGAATCTCAGTGACATCCCCAAGCGCCTTGCCGCTGTACGTGCTTTTACGGCATTGCCTGAAGCAGTCAGCTTGGCGGCTGCGAACAAGCGGGTAGGTAATATCCTCAAAAAAACCGCAGATGTCATCAGTGCCCAGGTAGATGTCAGTTTGCTACAGGAATCTGCCGAGCAGACGCTGCATAAAGCCTTGGTTGATATTCTGCCCATAATCGACGAAGCATTTGCCGCGGGCGATTACACCGCGTCTTTACAGACACTCGCGGCCCTGAAGTCACCGATCGATACTTTTTTCGATCACGTGATGGTAAATGCGGAAGATGAATCGCTGCGCAGAAACAGGCTTGCGCTATTGGCGGATCTCCGTGAGGTCATGAATCAAGTGGCTGACATTTCAAAATTGGCGACAAATTAGCATGAAGCTGATCATCTTGGACCAAAATGGCGTCATTAATCAGAGCAGCGATACGTCTATCAAAACACCGGAGGAATGGATTCCTATTCCTGGCAGCCTGGATGCGATGGCCCGTTTGACGCACTCCGGCTATCGCATCGTCATTGCCACCAATCAATCCGGTATTGGACGCGGGCTCATGGACATGGCCACCTACAACGCCATTAATGACAAAATGCACAAAGCGGTGAATCATGCGGGTGGACGGATAGATGCCATATTCTTTTGCCCGCACACCAATGCAGATCGATGTACTTGCCGCAAACCAGCGACGGGTATGTATGAAGAAATCATGCAGCGATACGGCATTAATTTGAAAAATATCCCTACAGTCGGGGATTCGTTGCGGGATCTGCAAGCTGCAGCTGCGGTCGGTGCAAACCCGATACTGGTACTGACGGGCAAAGGACAACGAACCCGAACAAACAAGGAAATTCCAGCCAATACTCAGATTTTCGAGAATCTGGCAATGGTAGTTGACACTCTGGTCAAGCACGCATGATATTGGCTACTTTCCGCTCAACATTGTATATGTTGTTGCAAATCCTGATCACGCCGCCTTATGCATTGATAACACTGGCATGTTTTCCCTTATCGCCGCATAACCGCTATCGCGTAACCTCAAGCTGGACAATGATCATGTTGTTTTTGCTACGCAATCTTTGCGGCATTCGCTATCAAATCATAGGCTCGGAAAATATCCCCAAAACTCCGAGCATCATCTTGTCCAAGCATCAATCGGCGTGGGAAACACTGGCTTTTCAGAAAATTTTTCCACCCCAGGTATGGGTACTCAAAAAAGAATTGTTACGTATCCCCTTTTTTGGTTGGGGGCTGGCTATGACAAGCCCAATCGCCATCGATAGGAAATCAGGCAAAAAAGCGCTGGAACAGATCGTTGAGCAAGGCAAGGATCGTTTACAACAAGGTTTCTGGATTGTCGTATTTCCTGAAGGTACGCGCATTCCACCGGGGCAGCGTGGGAAATACCGCATTGGCGGTGCTTGGCTGGCAACTCATACACAAGTGCCTGTCGTACCAGTGGCGCATAATGCCGGCGAGCTCTGGGGAAGAAATTCTTTCATCAAGTTGTCCGGCACCGTCACGGTCAGCATTGGTAAACCCATCGATCCAACCGGCATGGAAGCCGGCGAATTGAATGCTAAAGTAGAAGCCTGGATAGAGGCTGAAATGCTGCGCATCAGCGATCAGAATTACACCGCATAGCCTTGCTTGTTCAAACCACTTTAAATGGCCAGAATATCGCTTACACGCTCAAACGTTGTAAGCGCAAATCCATTGGATTAAAAATAGACGGCAATGGCTTGAGTATCAGCATCCCGTTACATGCTGCGATACCGAATGTTGATTCCATTCTGCAGGAAAAGGCTGACTGGATAACGCAAAAGCTTACGCATTGGAAAAGCAAAAAGGATCTTGCATTAACCTGGGCAGAAAATACAACTTATCCTTTACTCGGCGAGCCTTGGCGGATAGCCATGCAAACATCGGGGGAGCTGCACATGATTCGCCAGTCAATCAAAGCAATACACCACGAATCAGATGCCAAACTCGTGCCCGACTTAGCTCCCCGGCAAATAGAAAAGTTCGTGATGACGTGGTATCACCGACAAGCGATCATTTGCTTTCAGCAACGCATTCAGTTTTATGCGCAAAAATTGAACCTGCAGCCCCCCACATTTCATTTGTCACGTGCCAAAACTCGCTGGGGTAGTTGTAGTACGCGCGGTGTAATTCACTTAAATTGGCGCTTGATCCAGATGCCGCTGCATCTGGTTGATTACGTTGTGGCGCATGAATTGGCGCATTTGATCGAAATGAATCACTCGTCTGCATTCTGGAAACAGGTGGAAAGCGTTTATCCCGATTATCTGATGGCTCGTAAAGAGCTCAAGGGATATCGCTAGCTTGCACGAACAGCTCCACTTCGGTGTGTATTGAATGACATAGTTGATCTTCACTATCAAAATCGCTATCGAGTAAGAAGAAAAATTCGTCGACAAAAAGCGATTGTTTTTAGAGGCATTTTCAGCACAACTCAAGTCGCCACAATCACCCGCACGGCATCGAGGCGCAGATTACTGGATTTCAGCGCGCTGGTCAGTTGCTGCATTTGTTGTTCAAAGAATTGAATTTCTTCGTCGCGCACGTTCGGGTTGATTTGTTGCAAGGCCTTGAGTCGTTCTATTTCCGGGGTGAAGGTTTGTTGGATGCGCGCTTCGGCTTGGGCAATGAGTTGCGGTGCCTGCATTGCGGCTGCCTGTTCGCTCGCGGTCAGTAGCTCGCGGATCGCGCCTTCTTTCAGTTGAATCACTTGCTTGGCAATGGCTGCCGCAACCGGTTGCAGATGCTGGTTGACTGAGTCGTGGTCAAGATACGGATAGTCGCCGCTGCCTTGTTCATCGAGCAGGATGCGAATCACGGCGGGCGGTAAATAGCGGTTGCTTTGCTGTACGTTTTGTCCGCTGGCTTCGAGCACAAACAGGGCTTCGAGCAGCAAGGTACCCGGCTGCACTTGTTTGTGCTTCAGTGCGGCAACTACCGCATTACCGCTTTCGTGGCTCAGGATGCGCTCCATCGCATGCGTGACCATCGGGTGTTCCCAGGTCAGAAAATGCATATCTTCATTCGCTAAAGCGACGGCACGGGAGTAAGTAACCACTGAACCTTCGTCTTGCAAGCCGGGAAATGGAATCGTCATATGTTCGCTGGGCTCAAGCAAAAAACTGCCGGTGCGGTGTTCTTCGACATGCACGCCGCAGCAATCGAACACTGTTTCCATATAGTCCGGCAGCGTTGGGTCGGCATCTTGGGTACGTGCTTCCTGATACAGCCTTTGCGCAATAGCAGGGCGGAAAGAGTTATATTCCAGCAATTTATCGCGCCCACGTTCTAATGCGTCATTGAGGGACTGATTGGCGGATTGTGTGGCTGTGATCAGACCTGACAGTGTGTCGCCGTGGGTTTGGCGACGGTGCAGCGCGGCGATGAGCGCGTCTTCCGTTTGCAAAAAGACAGTTTGACCCGCCGGGCAGGTTTTTTCAAATGCATTCAGGCCTGCGTGGTACCAATGGAACATCACCGCCAGCGCGCTGTTTTCCAGGTAAGGTACGTGGATTTTGATGGTGTCGGTCTGGCCGATGCGATCCAGGCGACCAATGCGCTGCTCGAGCAGATCGGGATTCAGCGGCAGATCGAATAGCACCAGATGATGGGCAAACTGGAAATTGCGCCCTTCGCTGCCGATTTCCGAGCAAACCAGAGTCTGGCTGCCGGCATCTTTATCAGCAAAGTAAGCGGCAGCGCGATCACGCTCAATTAAAGACATGCTTTCATGGAAGACGGGAATATGTTGCCCTGTCAGCACTTTGAGTGCTTGCGCAATATCACGGGCGGTTTGTGCATTGGCAGTGATGACCAGTATTTTTTCCGGTCTCAGTCGCTTGAGTGTGAGATGCAACCAATGAATACGTGGGTCTATTTCCGTCCAATAGGGTGCTTCCGGCTCCGCCCGGACTTGATAGAGCAACTCAGGGCACAGTAATAGCTCAGGTTTTGACAGATGTGCTGTTTCAAAAGTCTCGAGACACTCTTGATAGTGTG
>JAMWZR010000085.1 GCA_024282035.1 Nitrosomonas sp. | reverse complement strand
GCTCCCAATGCTGAGGCCAGTCATCCTTATCTTACCGATAAGAACGTGAGGGCAGGGGATCTCAAGATCGTCCCTCAAAATGCAGATAACTTGCCATCCGATTCCATCATCAGAATCGCCTGTAATGGGCAGGAAGCCCGGCGAATACGAGAAGATCATCCTGACAAACTGGTGTTGACTGTCGGAGATTTATTGCTGTCTGCACAGGATGTTGATGGCCACCTTTGGAGCGTGCAAACGATACAGCCCCATGGTGCGAAGCTTTTTGCAGCGGGCAGCAAAAAGGAGCATACATTTCATGTGGTGGGCAATAATGGTTCGGCATTGGATACAGCCATTAACACAATGCCTGTCATTGTCATTGCCGAAGGCTATGCTACCGCGGATACGTTATCCCAGGCGCTCAATCAACCTGTCATTGCTGCCTTTGATTCCGGTAATTTACCCAAAGTCGCGCAGGATTTGCATGCAAAATATCCTGCCAAGCCCATCGTTATCGCTGGAGACGATGACCAGCAACTGGAATCGACGCTTGGCAAAAATCCCGGCAAGGATAAAGCATTGGAAGCGGCACAGCTCGTGGATGGGAAAGCAGTATTTCCGGTTTTTGCACCGGATGAGCAGGTACTCCATAAATTGACTGACTTCAATGATCTGGCCAACAAGAGTGTGCCTGGTATGGAAGCAGTCAAACGCCAGGTGGGATCGGTTGTGAATAACATCGCTCAGACCTCAATGAGAAATCAAGCCCAAACCAGGCTTCAAGAGAATGAGACTGTGAAAAGCAGGGCGCTTGTCCGATAATTCCAGGAAAAATCATGATGAATCCTACCCAACCGGAAAAATCCAGCCATTCAACCAGCGGCAAACAAGGAGACCTTTATGAAAACTTTGAAACTCGTCCAGGCACCACAGAAAAGCAAAAAGAACAGGGACGATGTGCATATGCTGATCTGCTCGAAGTTCATGCTCGATGGGCAGGTGGCACCCTATTGGGGAGTCATTTCCCGAAAGACTTCAAAAAACAGGGAGGAGCCACACTCTTAAATCAATCCGTCAAGTCCGGGCATGATCTCGCGGTCATGGCGCAAATACTGCGTGATCCGCGTTATGAAACATTTAGAATCTTTTATACGCAACAACAGCGCATTGTTCACCATACCGCCATTACTTCGCGATTACCTGGCGCTATCTATCTTGCAGAAATAGGGCAAGGCAAACAGGCAGTGGATGTTTTGATTGAACAAACCAAACATCAAGTCAAAGCAGATGGGTATTGGGTTCTGCATAACCATCCTTCTGGGAATGCGACACCATCTTTTCAAGATATTCAATTAACCCAGCTACTGGCTTCCAGTATTTCTGGTTTCAAAGGTCATGTTGTGATCAATACCCGTGAATATAGTGTGATTGATCGTGACGGTCAGGTCGATTTTGTGCGGGAAATGAACGTACAAACAAATAATGATCAGCATACACCCTTTAGACATCATGAGTTGCTAATGGCAAAAATACGATCTCCGCAGGAGCTGGCAAGGATAGGTCAGGCATTGAAACAACACGATCAGTTTTTTAATCTCATCGGTGTTAGTGCCAGCAATTCAATTTTGTCGATAACGGAATTGCCGTTATCTGTACTTGAGCGATCAAAAACATTAATCCTTGCGCGATTGCAACATTTTGCGCGCAATTCTGGCGTCAATTCTGTGTTTGCCATTACGAGTAGTCAAACTTTTAAACATCCGATGCTAATGACTGCCTGTGTAGAAGGAGTATTACGAGATGTAGTGACAATCGAGGGAACAAATTATCGTTCTTTACAAGAAGAATTGAGTTTTCCTGCAGTACGAGAGGAAATCAGCAATCGATTGCGCAAAACCAGGGGTTTTATCACTGAGAATAATGGGGTAATCAAACCTAAAAGCAGAGGTTTCAGGCTTTGATAACTGATAGTCATTACTTTGTGTTATAATACAAATATAACGAATATATTTTAGGAATGCTGTATGTCTCAATTACATTGTTATGTCCCTGATGAGGTTGCAAAGAAGCTACAAGTTAAGGCTGAACAGGCACATTTGTCTGTATCAAAATACTTGGCTTTATTAATTGAGCGAGAAGTTGAAAATCAGTGGCCCGAAAATTACTTCGATTTGTTCGGGAATTGGCAGGGTATACCCTTAGAGCGTTCCGACCAGGGCAACTTTGAGAATCGTTCAGATTTTGAGTAAATTCTTACTGGACACCAATGTTTGTATTCGTCTGTTAAATAAGAAAAATACAAACATTGAAAAACATCTTAAACGGCATCAACCTAGTGAAATTGTACTGTGCAGTATTGTCAAAGCAGAACTACTCTATGGTGCGCGTCATAGTCGGCAAGTGGAAAGCAATCTGCAATTACTTAAGCAATTCTTCGCCCCGTTTACCAGTCTGATATTTGATGATCGATGTGCAGAGGAGGCCGGGCTTATCCGTGCTGATCTTGCAGCTCAGGCAAATCCAATTGGCCCCAATGATCTTTTAATCGCTGCAATCTCTCGTGCTTATAACGTCATACTGGTAACTAACAACACCCGAGATTTCACCCGGATAACCGGATTGAGAGTGGTTGGTTGGGAAAATGAATAACAGCGGAAAAAGCTTTAAATGAGATGTCTTAAATCACTTTTTTCCAAATCTGATGAGCTAACCCACCTTAATTCAGTTATTCTTTAGTCGAATGACGTGCAGCAATTGGTTAGGGTAGTAACTAATAAGAATTTCTTATAGAGAAAAAATGACTCATATTGCAATAACCAATCATCCTCATGTCTATATTGACTAAAGCTGAATTTAGAACGCAAACCCGAGGTTATAGGCTTCACATAGAACGTGATCTATTGGACGATATCTGCATCGTACGCACTTGGTTTGGATTGCACAGCAAACGTGGCGGATATAAACGCGATGTATACTCGAATTTTGAGCAGGCATTCAAGATATATCGACAATTGATAGCTCGGCGCTTGCGTCACGGTTATACGCAATTACCGGTCTGTGAGTAATCAGGATTTTTTCAACCCAGTCTAAGCAAATCTTAATTGCTTGGGCGCATACATTGAGCATAGGTAGCAGGCCACTATATAGAGTTATTCACAAAATCCGTGGATGAAGATGTGGATAAGTGTGCTAAATAACGTCCAGGTTATAATAATTTTTAGTGCCTCAAAATTAGCACTAAAATTTCCTTAATACTGCAATTGAACATACTCATCGCACTTCCATGACATTGGGTCGTCAGAAAATCTAGCGGTGATTACTATTATCAGCTATTTGTTCTTGCTGCCATACGTTAAACGTATTGCACCGGACCGGGATATTTAGCCAAATGAGCATCGGCTGTCAGTAGTGTTATACCCTCTACAATAGCCTGAGCAATAAGTAAGCGATCAAAGGGATCTTTATGAATCGGCGGTAAGCATCCGACAGCTACTGCATGCTCACTGAGGACAGGTAGCTCGCTGTAACCATTATCTAGCAGACCACGCCGAAGTAAGCGTGGATCAACCTTGAAATCTTCACGGTTTAAGCTGGATTTGATGACGATTTCCCAAAGACTAGCAGCGCTAAAAAATAGTTCGTTTTCAGGAACACTCATTAGTGTTTGAGCACTGGATGGTAAATACTCAAAGCCTTCTGCCGCCCACAATAGTAAATGGGTATCTATGAGTAGTTTCATGCACCTTCTTCAAATATCTGAATAATTTCTTTTTCACCCATCTGGTCGAAATCATTTGGCACTTGGGTTTGTCCAGCCATAAAACCGAAACGCTTGATCTGAGCAGGCTCGGGCGCATTGAGTGCAATCACCTTGACCATTGGCTTGCCGGCCTTGGCGATGATAAACGGCTCACCTTGAGCGGCTTGCTCAACGAGCCGAGATAGTTGCGTTTTAGCATCGTGAATGTTGTATGTTTGCATAAGTACAATCTTATTTAACCTTAGTTTAACGGACTTAGTCTACCATGGATAAGTACTTTGAACAAAGGTCATTTAAACCAGATTGGTATAGTCGAATATTTTTGTATTGAAATAGCCCTCGAGTATGAAAACGTGTAATTGAAGACAATAAAACTCATCAATTTGATGCTTTACAGTAGGCTGTTCAAGCCAAGAGAATAGAAAGAATTCATACCCTGAAATCATTAACTAAAAATAACTGAGAAAAATCATTAAATGTTCCTAATGGCGAAGAGAAAAGGGGTAAATGCGAGTTAGCTTTTTTGTTTTGGTGCCTTTAATAAGTGGTTTGATCAAACTGAGTTGCGATGCCACTACATTACCCATTTTCCATTTTGTTTGTGTGTCAGACAAAATTGATTAATTCTTTTATTTGACTTGACATAAATAACCGCGTAGGAGCTATGAACAGTTTGTTTCAAAGTTTTGATATGTTGCCAGGATTTGTGAAAGTACATTTGCTGCGCAGGTGTTCCA
>JAMWZR010000011.1 GCA_024282035.1 Nitrosomonas sp. | reverse complement strand
GTTTTCAGCGCCTGAAGCAAACGCCCCATTTCATTGGTCGAATTCACTTCGATACGCGTGGTCAGATCACCCGAAGCCACGGCATTGGCAATGGTCACGGCCTCATTCAGCGGTCTGATGATGGCACGCATCAGCAAAAATCCGGCAATAATGGCGAGAACCAGACCTATCGCAATCATGGTATTGCTCAGTGTCAGAAGATTTTGGTAGGCCCCATGAGCAGCCTTGTATTCACCCGAACCTAGTACTCGTTGCAAATCAAGCAATTTGAACATGGTGGTATGGGCTGCATCGAATTTGGTAAACAAATCATCGTGCAGATTCTGTTGTGCAACCTTGAATTCCTTGTTCATCGCAGCACTCATCGAGCGATCCACAGATTGTGATAAATTTTTCCATTGTTGCTCGAAATCCTTGGCCAGTGCAGCTTCCTCGGCTGTCAATCGGGTCGCCATATACTGAGGCCACAATGTTCCGATCTCTGCAAACCTCTGATCGTTGAGAGTCTTTCTCTCTGCCACGATAGCCGGATTCTCGGAATAGCTTGAAATCACCGTATTGAAGCGTATGCGTTGTATGCGGTCCAAGACCACTCCCAGATCACCCAGAGGCAATACTCGATCGTCATAAACTCCTTTGAAGGCCGCATTCATTTGGTTCATGCCATAGACACCGATACCGCCAATACTGACCAATAGCGCAGCAAGAAATCCAATCACGACTATGATCCGTGACTTAATGGTCAAGTTGTTAAACATCATGACTCTCCTTTTAATATTCTGTAAAAAATCGTTTGATTAATTTATGTTGTGTGTAGCCAGACCTATGTCGCTGCCACTCATCAGCTTTTCGATGTCGATCAATATCAGCATGCGTCCATCCACAGTACCTAATCCCATGATGTATTGCGTTTCTATGACCGAACCCAGACCGGGCGTCTGACGCACCTGATCATCCGCCAGCGTGATCACATCCGACACACCGTCCACCACGACGCCCATCACACGTCCTGCCACCGTCAGAATGATGACCACGGTGAATTGATCATAGGCTGCGTGAGCCAGATTGAACTTGATTCGCATGTCGATGATGGGGACGATGATGCCCCGCAGATTGATCACACCTTTGATATAGTCCGGTGAATTCGCAATATGGGTGATGGAATCGTATCCACGAATTTCCTGCACTTTCAGAATCTCGATGCCGTATTCTTCCCCGCCCAGCCGGAACGTCAGAAACTCATTCGCGACCAATTCGGATGCTGTAACCGGTGCCACCGCCGTGTTGCTATCTGTAACTTGCCCCAATGTTGTCATTGTTTCCTCCAGTAACCCTATTCAGACTCCATTCGCTTTTTTATCCAGAGGAATACACAGCTTCCATGAATAAAAAAACACATAACTGCATTGGGGGAAACTATAACGGGAGCAACACGCTAAATTGTTGAGAGAATGTAAACTCTTTGCAAACTATGCGACACAATGAAAAGTAGCTTCTTGAAGAATCGTGCTCTGTGCGCTGCAGGAATAAACCAGGGAATGAGCTTGAATCGATCAGTTTAGTGCGAAGGCAATGTCTACAAGTGAATTAAGTCGTCCTAGTCCGACCAGCAACTGGCGATTTGCAGCTCCAAATGATAAAGCGATATCTGAGTTCCCTCAGATATCGCCCGGATCCCCGTTAATGCCTAACGGTTAAAACTCTTCCCAGTCCTCTCCACCACCGGCTGCAACCTTGCGCGGTGCACCTACCGGTTTTTCCGATGCTGTATTTGCCTTGATCTCGGTCACTGCTTTCCTGGTAGCAGGCCCACGATTAGGCAGTTTTGTCAAGGTAGATGGCTGCGATTTCCTTGCTGACGATGCCGTGGCAACTTTCTCTTCGTGGCCCGTAAATTTGAACACACTGACAGCCTGCGTCAACACACTGGATTGCTCCTTCATGGATTCTGCTGCCGCAGATGCCTCTTCCACCAACGCTGCATTTTGCTGTGTGGCTTCGTCCATTTGCGTCACGGCCTGATTGATCTGCTCGATTCCAGAACTTTGTTCTTGTGAAGCAGCAGAGATTTCGCTCATGATATCGGTAACCCGTTTCACAGCTGCAACGATCTCGTTCATGGTCGATCCGGCTTCATCCACCAGTCTCGTGCCTTCGTCTACTTTGGCTACGGAATCATTGATCAATTCCTTGATTTCCTTGGCCGCTGCTGCCGAACGTTGTGCCAGGGTACGTACTTCCGTGGCCACTACGGCAAATCCCCTGCCTTGCTCACCTGCCCGGGCTGCTTCCACTGCAGCATTCAGTGCCAGGATGTTGGTTTGGAATGCAATACCATCGATGACACTGATGATCTCAACCACTTTCTTCGAACTGTCATTGATCGAGCTCATCGTCTGCACCACTTGTCCAACCACTGATCCACCTCTCGTAGCCACTTCCGAAGCACCGACTGCCAGCTGATTTGCTTGACGTGCATTGTCTGCATTCTGTCTTACGGTCGAAGTCAGTTCTTCCATCGATGAAGCGGTTTCTTCCAGACTCGAAGCCTGTTCTTCGGTGCGTTGACTCAGATCCATGTTACCCGAGGCAATTTCACTGGATGCCGTGGCGATCGATTCCGTGCTGTGACGTACCTTACCGACCAGATCCAGCAGATTGCCGTTCATCGTTTTCAGCGCCTGAAGCAAACGCCCCATTTCATTGGTCGAATTCACTTCGATACGCGTGGTCAGATCACCCGAAGCTACGGCATTGGCAATGGTCACAGCTTCATTCAGCGGTCTGATGATGGCACGCATCAGCAAAAATCCGGCAATGATGGCAAGAATCAAGCCTGCCAAAATTATCGTATTACTGAGTGACAGGTGCTGCTTGTAAGCTTCATTCGCTCCTTTGTACTCACTGGTACCCAATACCCGTTGCATATCGAGTAATTTGAACATGGTGCTATGGGCTGCATCGAATTTAGTGTACAAATCATCATGCAGATTCTGTTGTGCAACCTTGTAGTCCTTATTCAGCGCAGCATTCATCGAATACTCCACCGATTGTGACGCACTCTTCCATTGCTGTTCGAATTCCTTGGCCAATACAGTTTCTTCGGGAATAAATTCGGTTGCCATATATTGCGACCATAGTGATCCGATTTCTGCAAACCTCTGGTCATTGAGTGCCTTTCTCTCTGCCACGACGGCTGGATTCTCGGAATTACTTGAAATCATCGTATTGAAACGTATGCGTTGCATGTCATCCAATACTCTTCCCAGATCTCCAAGAGGTAATACTCGATTGTCGTAAACCCCTTTGAAGGCCGCATCCATCTGGTTCATACCATACACACCGAAACCACCGATACCAGCCAGCAGCATGGATAGAAATCCAACCACGATTATGAGTCGGGATTTAATAGTTAAGTTGTTAAACATCATGATTCTCCTTTTAGTATTCTGTATAAAATCGTTTGATTAATTGATGTTGTGTGTAGCCAGACCTATGTCGCTGCCACTCATCAGCTTTTCGATGTCGATCAATATCAGCATGCGTTCATCCACGGTACCTAATCCCATGATGTATTGCGTCTCAATGGCCGAACCCAGACCGGGCGTCTGACGTATCTGATCATCCGCCAGCGTGATCACATCCGACACACCGTCCACCACGACGCCCATCACACGTCCTGCTACCGTCAGAATGATGACCACGGTGAACTGATCATAGGCTGCGTGAGCCAGATTGAACTTGATTCGCATGTCGATGATGGGGACGATGATGCCCCGCAGATTGATCACACCTTTGATATAGTCCGGTGAATTCGCAATATGGGTGATGGAATCGTATCCACGAATTTCCTGCACTTTCAGAATCTCGATGCCGTATTCTTCCCCGCCCAGCCGGAACGTCAAAAACTCATTCGCGACCAATTCTGATGCGGTAACCGGTGCCGCCGCCGTGTTGCTATCTGTAACTTGCCCCAATGTTGTCATTGTCTCCTCCAGTAACCCTATTCAGATTCCATTCGCTTTTTTATTCAGATGAATGCACATCCTCCATCAATAAAAAAACCCTCAACTGCATTGGGGGAAACTATAACGGGAGCAACAGGCTAAATTGTTGAGAGAATGTAAACTCTTTGCAAACTATGCGACACAATGAAAAGTAGCTTTTCGAACAGTCACATATAAAACAGGGAATAGTTTTGAGGAACTGGCGCTGGACGCGCGAATGGTATCGATTTGGGAAAAACCGAAGCGGATTTACATCAAAATGACATCGTATTTTTCCTGTGTGTAGGACTCCTCGACCTGCAAGCTGATGGGTTTGGCGATGAAATCACCGAGTTGCGCCAGGCTCTGGGATTCCTCATCGAGAAACAGATCGATGACCTGCTGAGAAGCGAGGATACGAAATTCATTGGCTTCGAATTGACGCGCCTCACGTAACAGTTCACGCAAAATTTCATAGCATACGGTTTGCGCAGTTCTGATTTCACCTCGTCCCTGGCATGTTGGACAAGACTCACACAAAACATGGGCCAGACTCTCCCGGGTCCGTTTGCGCGTCATCTCCACCAAACCAAGTGCACTGAAACCATTCACAGTAATCCGTGTACGATCACGCGACAGTGCCTTGTTGAATTCAGCAAGTACGGCATTCCGGTGATCTTCGGAATCCATATCGATGAAATCGATGATGATGATGCCTCCCAGATTACGTAACCGCAATTGACGTGCAATGACCTGTGCAGCTTCAAGGTTGGTTTTGAAGATCGTATCATCGAAATTGCGCACACCGATGAATCCCCCGGTATTGACATCCATGGTCGTCAGCGCTTCGGTCTGATCGATGATCAGATACCCGCCGGACTTTAAATCCACGCGCTTGGCCAGCGACTTCTCGATCTCTTCCTCGACGCTATACAAGTCAAACAGGGGACGATCACCGGTATACAGCGTGATCCGATCGGCAATATAGGTCATGTAATTTTGTGCAAATTTCAGCAGGCGCTGAAAATTCTCGCGTGAATCGACCAGGATCTTTAAGGTTTCTTCAGTCACGAAATCCCGCAACACTCTGTGACTCAAATCAAGATCCTGATACAACAGCAATGGTGCCGCATTGGTGACCGAATTCTGCTGAATGTCGCGCCACAATTTATGCAAATATTCAAGATCGGCGCGCAAATCACTTTCACTGGCTGTCTCCGCCATGGTGCGGATAATGTATCCGCCCTTTTCATCCTCAGGCAGGATCTGCTGCAACTTGTCGCGCAACAACTCGCGTTCCCCGCCATCTTCGATACGTTGCGAGATACCAATATGCGACTCTTGCGGCAAATACACCAGCAATCGTCCAGCCAGGCTGATCTGTGTGGATAATCGGGCACCTTTGGTACCAATCGCATCCTTGATCACCTGCACCAGAATGTTGTTGCCTTCATACAGTAGTTTTTCTATGGGTTTACTGGTATCGCTATTCTGGTTGGACCCCCAGATATCGGCCACGTGCAGAAATGCAGCCCGATCAAGCCCAATATCCACAAAAGCGGATTGCATCCCCGGCAACACGCGACTGACCCGTCCGTTATAGATATTGCCGACGATTCCCCGACCACTGGTTCTCTCGACATGCAGCTCTTGCGACACACCTTGCTCCAGTATGGCAACACGTGTCTCCTGCGGCGTGATATTGACCAGAATCTCATTATTCACGACACATCTCCCTATGATCGAATCGTTTAAAAACTGAATTATGGATTGTCATGCAAATTTTCTGCCGCTCCGTGCACTCAAGGAAAAAGCGCTATTCCACTTTCTTCAAGCAATTGGGCAGTTTCATACAGTGGAAGTCCCATAATGCCACTATAACTGCCATTGATCTCCGTGATAAAAATGGCTGCCATGCCTTGTATGGCATAACCTCCAGCCTTATCCAGAATATTATGGGCTGCCAGATACTTTTGAATCTCGTGCGTGCTGATTTCACGAAATCTCACCGTGGATCGTGACAACCTGACCTGCACCCTGTCCCTGACCCCCACGCCAATAGCCGTCAAAACCTCATGCGATCGCCCGGACAAAGCCGACAGCATGCTCTCGGCATGCGCCATATCCCTGGGTTTACCCAGTATGCTGCCGTCAAGGGTTACGATGGTGTCGGCCACCAAAATCGGCAGAACCGGAAACTTGCGCTGTGATAGTCGTTTCCAGCCTTCCTGCGCTTTGAATTGCACTATCCTGTAAACGTAATCTGCCGGTGCTTCACCATCCAGCGGTTGCTCATCGATATCGACAGGACGCCCCAATGTTTCCCGCATCAGCAGCAGATTAAACCTTACCCCGATCTGTCTTAATAATTCACGTCTTCTGGGACTTCTCGAAGCCAGGTAGATTTGATTGTCGGGGATCATCGTCATAGCGGAATCGCATCATTCGGATTGTAGCGGAACAAGCATCATATCCCATTCTTACGTTTTTTTTTAGCCACCCAGCACGAATCGCTGTCAGGATCGATGATAGGGATGACCTTTGATAATCGTGCTGGCACGATATAACTGTTCAGCCAGCAACACTCTGACCAATCCATGCGGTAGCGTCAGGCGGGACAAAGCCAGCATTGCATCGGCATTGTTTTTGATTTCGGCGTGCAACCCATCCGCACTGCCAATAATGAAAGCAATCGGCACCGTATCGAAAGCCCACTGCTGGAGGGTGATCGCCAGCTTCTCACTCGTCCATAGGTCTCCTCGTTCATCGAGCACGATCGTGCGGCAATCGACGGGTAAGGCAGCACGAATCCTCAGGTGTTCGGCATGGAGGAGTTGTTCGGTCGTTTTTCCACTGGTACGCTTCTCCGGCTTAATCTCGAGCAAGCTGACCGGCATTTCACGTGGCATGCGTTTGGCATATTCCTGGTAACCGGAATCTACCCAATCCGGCATCTTGTGGCCGATTGCAATGACATGACATTTCATGTCCGATAATCGTCATCCACACTGGTTGTTGATTCAAATACCATCAGAGATCAGAGCGTAGAGCTGGTAGGTTGTGACCAAAGCGCGCGAAGATTGTAATGTTCCCGTGCGACAGGCAACATGATATGCACGATCACTTCACCGGCATCCACCAGCACCCATTCCCCCGTTTGCTCACCTTCTATGCTATGCACTTTTCCGCCCGCAGCTTTTACTTTCTCCTGCACATGAAAAGCCAGAGACTTGGTCTGGCGAGTCGAATCGGCACTGGCAATGACGATAAATTCAAACAGCGAAGTTATTTTTGCAACATTGATGATGTCGATATCGTGGGCCTTGATATCCTCAAGTGCATCAACGATGATTTCGACCAGTTTTTGTGAATTCATGCTTTCTCAATATATAAAGAATTTAATCGAATATAATCTGCAACCACTTCTGGCAACAAATAGCGCGGGCTTTTACCGTTACCCGCCAGATCGCGAATCTGTGAGGCAGAAATCTCCAGTCGCGATGTCCTTGGAGTGAAAATATAACCAGCTGGTTGCAATTTCAAGTCATCAGCACTGAAAATACGGCGTTGGGTCCATTCGGACTCAATGTCTCCGGAGCAAATGAATCGATCATCGACCGGCGCATAGCCTGGGCGCGAAACAATGACAAAATGGCACACATGAAATAGTGCTCGCCACTCATGCCACTGATCGATTTTCAGAAAAGCATCGGCTCCGATGATAAAGCAAAGTGCAACACGGGAACCGAATTCCGCCCTGAATTCCCGTAATGACTCGATTGTGGTACTGATACCTGGGCGATTGATTTCCCTTTCATCGACGGCAAATCTGTCGTTGTCCTGAATTGCTAGCCGCACCATCTCCGATCGGGCCATTCTGGCTGCTGCCGGCGCTGCACGCAAGCGTGGCGATCCGGAAGGTACAAAAATCACGCGTTGCAGTCCAATGATGTCGGCCAATTCTTCGGCCATACGCAAATGGCCATAGTGGATCGGATCAAATGTCCCTCCATAAATACCAATTGCCGAAAGCGATTCAGTCGTATCCATTTACTGCCGGAGAGAACAGGAGACCGGCATCAGAGCAACGCCAGACGCATGTCCGACAGCACTTCGGAAAGCAGTGTGGTAAAACGGGCAGCAGTTGCGCCATCAATGACACGATGGTCGTAAGATAGGGAAAGTGGCAGCATCAACCGGGGAACAAACCGGTCGCCCTGATAAACCGGCTTCATCGTGGCTTTGGAAACTCCCAGTATAGCCACCTCGGGTGCGTTAATGATCGGCGTGAAGGCCGTACCGCCTATTCCACCCAGGCTGGAGACAGTAAAACTGGCGCCCTGCATGTCTATCGGTTTCAATTTGCCTTCACGCGCCAGGGACGACAATCTGGATAATTCTTCGGCAATCGTAATGATACCCTTCTGATCTACATCCCTGATGACCGGCACAACCAGTCCATTGACCGTATCCACGGCAAATCCGATATGGAAATAATGCTTGATGATCAGATTGGTTTCCCCTTCAACGCTGTTATCCAGCGATGCGTTGAATTCAGGATATTTTTTGAGTGGCGCAATCAATGCCTTCATCAGGAAAGCCAACAACGTCAATTTAACCTTGTTGCTGGCGCCAGGTTTGTTCGATTCCTGGCGTAATGCTTCGAGATCGGTGATATCCGCTTCATCGAACTGGGTAACATGCGGAATCATGACCCAGTTGCGGTGCAAGTTAGCCCCCGAGATCTGCCTGATACGAGCCAGTGATTGCAACTCAACGGGACCAAATTTGGCAAAATTGACTTGTGGCCAAGGCAACAGATTCAGTTCTGCCCCACTTCCAGCGTTACGCAGCTTCGACAACTCGGTTTTGACGTAAGCCTGTACATCCTCCTTGAGGATGCGATGCTTAGGACCACTGCCAGTAATCCGTTCGAGATTGACACCCAGTTCACGCGCAAAGCGGCGAATCGAAGGGCTGGCGTGAGCTTTGGTCGACACAGGCAGCACAGCATCGGAGGAAGCGACAGGTGGTTTGCCTTGACTCACCGAAGCAGCAATTTGCGGGGTAGTAGTCTGTTTTTCATCAGCGACCTTTCGATCGGCAGTTGAGGAGGGAGATACCTGGTCGGATTGCTGTGTCAGTTGTGCGGGTTGTGCCGATACCGTTTCAATCGCTAGAATGGCCGTACCTTCGGACACCTTGTCACCTGCCTTGACGAAAATTTCCCTCACCTGACCAGCATAAGGCGATGGCACCTCGATTGTTGCCTTGTCCGACTCCAGCGTTACCAGCGAATCTTCGGCCTGTACGCTATCCCCGTTTTTAACCAGCACTTCAATGACGGGAACATCCTTGAAATCACCAATATCCGGAATGAATACTTTTTTTAACTCAGCCACGGCAACCTCGTAGGATTGATGACGATAATATAAGTCCTGTCTGAAATAACCTGCGCTGCATCAACTGACCATGGGATTGGTTTTTTCTGGATCAATATCCAGTTTCTCCATCGCCTCGGCTACGATCTGGGCAGGCACTTTTCCTGCATCGGCCAGTGCTTTCAACGCTGCAATGACAATGAAAAAACGATCGACTTCGAAAAAGTGTCGCAGTTTCTGACGCGTATCCGAGCGTCCAAATCCATCCGTACCCAGAACCCGATAAACACCTGGCACAAACTCGCGAATCTGGTCGGCATAGATTTTCATATAATCCGTTGCAGCAATAACCGGTCCATTACGTCCCCAGAGACAATTTTCCACATGAGACGATTGTGCCGGTTGCTGCGGGTGCAACATATTCCAGCGCGCAACCTTGAGTGCCTCGCGACGCAGTTCATTGAAACTGGTAACACTCCAGATGTCGGCATTAACGTGATATTGCTCTTTCAATATGTCTGCTGCAGCAATGACCTCACGCAAGATGGTGCCCGCACCCAGCAATTGCACACATGGTTCATTCTGCTCCCCTCCTCCATCCCGGAACAGATACATTCCTTTCAGAATATCCTGTTCGACACCAGCGGGCATTGCAGGATGCGTGTAGTTTTCGTTCATGACGGTTATATAGTAATAAACGTCCTGCTGATCCTGATACATTCGACGTAGTCCGTCCTGAATGATCACCGCCAATTCGTAGGCAAAGGCCGGATCGTATGCGACACAATTGGGGATGGTCGATGCCACCACATGACTGTGCCCATCCTCGTGTTGCAACCCTTCTCCATTCAGCGTCGTACGTCCTGCCGTTCCACCCAGCAAAAAACCGCGACAACGCATGTCACCCGCTGCCCAGGCCAGATCGCCGATACGCTGGAAGCCAAACATGGAATAGAAAATAAAAAACGGAATCATCTGTATACCATGTGTACTGTAAGCCGTCGCCGCTGCAATCCAGGATGACATGGCACCTGCCTCACAAATACCTTCTTGCAGAATTTGTCCGTGCTTGTCTTCCTTGTAGTACATCAACTGATCGGCATCCTGCGGCGTGTATAGCTGCCCCATAGAAGACCAGATGCCGAGCTGCCGAAACATGCCCTCCATGCCAAACGTTCGTGACTCGTCAGCCACGATCGGCACGACATGTTTGCCGATCTGTTTGTCCTTGACCAGAATGTTGAGGATGCGCACAAACGCCATAGTAGTTGACGATTCACGTCCCTCTCCACTTGCCTTGAGCAATGATTCAAATGCCGAGAGTGGCAGCACCTGCAAGGGTTGAGCACTGCTTTTGCGATGATGAAAAGCCCCACCAAGCGACTGACGCCGCTCCTGCAGGTAAATAAACTCCGGAGAGTCCTTGGCAAAAGTCAGATAAGGCACATCATCAATCTCGTCGTCTGGAACGTCCAGACCAAAACGGTTGCGAAATGCCTTTAACGAGGTCGTACCCATTTTTTTCTGCTGATGCGTGATGTTCTGTGCCTCACCAGATTCACCCATGCCGTAGCCCTTGATGGTTTTGGCCAGTATCACTGTAGGTTGACCGGTGTGCTTCACTGCTGAAGCGTAAGCCGCATAGACCTTATATGGGTCGTGTCCCCCGCGATTCAATCGCCAGATGTCATCGTCTGACATATTGGCAACCATCTCCAGTAGCTCTGGATACTTGCCAAAAAAATGCTCGCGCACGTAAGCGCCATCTCTGGCCTTGAAATTTTGATACTCACCATCGACACATTCCATCATGCGTTTTTGTAGCAATCCTTTGGTATCTTTGGCCAGCAGTGGATCCCAGTAGGAACCCCAGATCACCTTGATGACATTCCAACCTGCTCCGCGGAAAGCACCTTCCAGTTCCTGGATGATTTTGCTATTTCCACGTACCGGACCATCCAGTCGCTGCAGATTGCAATTCACGACAAAAATCAGATTATCGAGATTCTCGCGGGAAGCCAACGATATGGCACCAAGCGATTCCGGTTCATCCATTTCGCCATCACCCATGAATGCCCAGACTTTGCGGCCCTGTGTATTGACCAAGCCACGGCTACCCAGATACTTCATGAAACGCGCCTGGTAGATTGCCATTAGCGGTCCCAATCCCATGGATACCGTAGGAAATTGCCAGAAATTCGGCATCAACCAGGGGTGAGGATAGGACGACAGGCCATTGCCACCAACTTCCTGACGAAAATTGTCCAATTGCTCCTGAGTCAGTTCTCCAGACAAAAATGCATAGGCATAGGCTCCAGGAGACGAATGTCCCTGAACATAAACCAGGTCACCCCCATGCGTTTCGCTCGGTGCATGCCAGAAATGGTTGTAACCTACATCGTACAGTGTCGCTGCCGATGCAAAACTGGCGATATGCCCTCCGACATTGGTATCCATGTTGGCGCGCAATACCATGGCCATGGCATTCCAACGCACATAGGAACGAATGCGATGCTCGATGGCGTTATTGCCCGGAGATCGCTCCTCCTTGCCTGTAGGTATGGTATTAACGTAGGCCGTGGTTGCACTGTAAGGCAAATAAGCCCCTGAGCGACGTGCTTTCTCGACCAGTTGTTCCAGCAGGAAATGTGCGCGATCGCTACCCGCGTTGACGATCACTGAATCCAGTGCATCCAGCCATTCTTGCGTTTCCTGTGGATCGATATCCGGTTGCTTGTCCAAATTCACTGGCACCTCCCGTCAGAACTTGACCTGAATTCCCGCTTGTGCGCGCTCGGCAGCTAAAATGGTATTGCAGAGCAGCATGGTAATGGTCATAGGCCCTACCCCACCTGGTACCGGGGTAATATGACCTGCGACTGCTTTCACTGCTTCATAATCGACATCGCCACAGAGTTTTCCATCTGCGAGTCGATTGATGCCTACATCAATGACTACTGCTCCCGGTTTGACCATCGCCGCTGTAACCATGCGTGGCTTGCCGGTTGCCACAACCAGGATATCTGCATTTTTTGTAAATTCCGGCAGATTGCGAGTTCTGGATGTACAAATGGTGACGGTTGCGCCTTTTTCCAGCAGCATCATGGCCATGGGTTTACCCACAATATTACTGCGTCCGATCACCACTGCATGCTTACCTTCCACAGCAATGCCGTTGCGTTCCAGCATGACCATCACGCCATACGGTGTGCAAGGAGAAAAGATGGTATTACCGGTAACCAAGGCGCCCACATTGTAAAAATGAAAACCATCCACATCCTTCTCGACTGCAATCGAAGTGATCACACGATTATTCTCGAATTGCGGCGGCAGAGGTAGTTGCACCAGGATGCCATGAATATGGACATTTTGATTGAGTGCCTGAATACAATCCAGAACCTTTTGCTGCTCGACACTTCCGCCGAAACTGTGCACTTCCGAATAGATGCCAGTCTCATTACAAGCCTTGATCTTGTTTTTTACATACAGTGCCGATGCTGGATCATCACCCACGATAATGACCGCCAGTCCAGGTTTGGTACCCTGTTGTGTCAATTTCTCGGCACGCAGCTTCCATTCCGCACGCACCGACGCTGCAATTTGTTTACCATCCAGAATCAAAGCACTCATTCTCAAATCAGTAGTTGATGATTAGACCGATGAAACCAAATTTCCGCACTCAAGCCGGCTAAAGATCATATTTTGGCATGTCAATTTGCTTGCTTGAATTTTTTCATCTTCGAACGATAAATGACCACACCAATCAGGAACACGGGTATTACAAACAGCGCAGCTAAAATCAAGGCAGCCGCCAGAACGGAAATGACACTATTTCCTGGCATAAAAATGGTTACGAACCAGATCACCACGAATATGATGAATAAACCGCCATACATCATGATTTTCCGCCCACGATCGTAAAGTCGCCAGAAATCTCCGGAAACCTGCATGTCGTCGACATAGTGATCGAATAACTCTGCCAGACTGGTATCACCAGGTTGCGATTCGTATCCGATGGCAACCGCCAATGCATTGTGGTCTTCTTCCAGCTTGGACATTTTCCTGAGAAACTCGATACGCTTTGGCACTTTACGTTTATCCATGCGATCCTGCAGAAACATCTTACCCAACGCTGTGAAAGCCAGTTCACGGGCTTCATCAGTCGCATGCCCCAAATTTTCCGCACATTTCCACATCACACCAAACAGATACAACTGGATGGTCATGTCCTTGAATTCTGGGGCAAAATCATAATCCTTGCTTTTGATCATTTCCAGCTGCGTTTCCTTGACTTCCCGGACAAGAGCGATACACGCATCGACAGTGGAAATATCGGCTGGCGCCTCATCAGCAGTAACTGCATCCTGTGCCGGTGTCATGCTATCCGGCTTTTTTTCAGTTTCATTCATATCAGAACCTCGTTTTGTAACATCTTAATATCGATGCGCATTATATACCGGTTAAAAAATCGCGATAGCGTTCATCTTATTCAACTGAACCAGTACTCTGGACGAACACTACCTAACAAGAATATTTACCCTTAAAACTCAACAGAATAAATTTCAACCGCACAAAGTAAATCAACATACTTTTGCGCTGAGATTCAAACGCTTCCAGATTTCAATCGACAACTGGGCCGAATTTAGTGTGTAAAAATGCAAACCGGGAGCCCCCGCCTTTAATAACCGATCGCAGAGATCGGTGACGACATCCAGCCCAAACGCTTGGATGGAATCGCTGTCGTCACCATATCCTTCAAATTTGCGACGCATCCACCGGGGAATCTCGGCACCACAGGTATCCGAAAAGCGAACCAATTGGGAAAATTTATTGATTGGCATGATGCCCGGAACGATCGGTATATTCAAACCGGCTGTTTCACAAGTTTCCACAAAATAAAAGTAGGCGTCCGCATTATAGAAATATTGCGTAATGGCAGAATTAGCGCCCGTCTCCACTTTGCGGCGGAAATTATCGAAATCGGTTTGTGCAGAGCGTGCCTGTGGATGGTATTCCGGATAGGCAGCCACTTCGATATGAAAGGCTGCCCCAAATTCCTGCCGAATGAAGGCAACCAGCTCGCTGGCGTAGCGAAACTCCCCTGCTTGCGCCATGCCCGAAGGCAGATCACCCCGTAATGCCACGATATGCCGGATTCCAGCATCGTAGTATTTCTCGAGAATACTTCGGATATTCTGCTGGGTGGAACCAATACAGGAAAGATGAGGAGCCACTACGTGACCTTCAGCCTGAATCTCGAGCACTGTTTCGAGTGTTCTCTCACGAGTAGACCCACCCGCACCAAAAGTCACGGAAAAAAACTTGGGGCGATATTGCGCCAGTAGTTGTCGAGTTTGTCTAAGTTTTTCTATGCCCTGTGGGGTCTGCGGTGGAAAAAGCTCAAAGCTGAATGCGGGTGAAAATTTTTTTTGTGATTCCATCATTGCAGGCCATTGTGAACCAGAATGGCGATCGCTTGTTCAGCCTCCCATTCTGGTAATGTTGCGAGACAATCCTATGACAATATCCGAAACGATCTGGATAGTGCCATCAACGATCAATAGCGATAAAGCTCTGGCTTAAAGGGACCATTTTTGTTCAGGCCGAGATATTTTGCTTGTTCGTCAGTCAGCTCAGTCAGCTTTGCACCCAATTTTCCGATATGCAACCGGGCCACTTTCTCATCCAGGTGTTTCGGCAGCACATAAACATTTCTCTGATAATTGGCGCCATTCTGCCACAGCTCCATTTGCGCCAAAACCTGATTGGTAAACGAACTGGACATCACAAACGAGGGGTGTCCTGTTGCACAACCCAGATTGACCAATCGACCTTGCGCCAGAACGATGATTCTGCGACCGGTTGGGAAAATCACATGGTCGACCTGTGGTTTGATATTTTCCCACTCGTATTTCTGTATTGATGCAATGTCTATCTCGGAATCAAAGTGCCCGATATTGCACACAATGGCCTGATCCTTCATTTTGAGCATGTGATCATGTGTAATGACACGCAGGTTGCCTGTGGCAGTAATGAAAATATCGGCCTGACTGCATGCATCATCCATGGTGACAACGCGATAACCTTCCATTGCAGCTTGCAAAGCACAGATTGGATCAATTTCCGTGATCCATACCGTCGCACCCAGACCCCGCAGGGATTGTGCGCAACCCTTACCAACATCACCATAGCCGCAAACAACTGCAATTTTTCCAGCAATCATGACATCCGTTGCACGTTTGATTCCGTCTACAAGCGACTCTCTGCAACCATACAGGTTGTCGAATTTTGATTTTGTGACAGAGTCGTTGACATTGAATGCCGGGAAAGGCAATTCGCCATTTTTGTGCATTTCATATAAGCGATGCACACCCGTAGTAGTCTCCTCGGTAACCCCCCGTATCCGTGCCAGGTTGGTAGAATACCAAGTAGAATCCGTCGCCAGCTTGCTGCTTATTGCAGCAAATAGTGCTTCTTCTTCTTCATTCGTCGGATTGGCGATGACTGCAGGATTCTTTTCAGCCTTGCTCCCCAGAATCAAAAGCAGCGTTGCATCCCCACCATCATCGAGAATCATGTTGGCGCCGCTGGATTCACCGACATTTGCCCATTCAAAGATCTGATGCGCGTATTCCCAGTAGTCTTTTAAGGATTCACCCTTGTAAGCAAATACGGGGATATTTCTGGCTGCGATAGCTGCAGCAGCATGGTCTTGAGTCGAAAAAATATTACAGGATGCCCAACGAACCTCTGCACCTAATGCAACAAGAGTTTCGATCAACACGGCCGTTTGAATCGTCATGTGCAGAGAACCTGCAATACGTGCGCCCGTCAACGGCTTCTGATTGGCATATTCTTTACGTAATGCCATGAGACCCGGCATTTCTGTCTCGGCAATGGCAATTTCTTTACGCCCCCATTCGGCAAGCGTGATATCCATCACCTTGTAATCAGTGAAAAAACTACCATCAGGATTCAACACAGCGTTCATAATCATCTCCTAAAATATGAACGAGCGCCGTTAAACAATACCCCATTATATCGAGCCTCACGGAACATAACCGCCGCAGCGCCCCTCGACACTATGGAAAATTTATCAAGTCTATAGCTAATTTTGCTTAACAGAAAAAACTATAATCCGGCATCAGCACGTAACTGTGCCGCTTTATCTGTTGCTTCCCAGGTAAATTCGGCTTCCTCACGCCCGAAATGTCCATAGGCAGCAGTTTTTGCATAAATGGGGCGCAACAAATCAAGTGCATAGATAATGCCGCGAGGGCGCAGATCAAAATGCCTTTCGATCAGTTCTACAATTTTCTCGTCTGCTATCCTACCCGTACCAAAAGTATTGACCATCAGTGAAACGGGTTTTGCAACACCGATGGCATAAGCCACCTGCACCTCACACTTGCTCGCAATACCGGCTGCAACGATATTCTTTGCTACATAACGTCCCGCATAAGTTGCTGAGCGATCTACTTTTGATGGATCTTTTCCGGAAAAAGCACCGCCTCCATGATGCGCTGCACCACCATAGCTATCCACAATGATTTTGCGCCCCGTCAATCCACAATCCCCCATTGGCCCGCCCACTACAAAGCGTCCTGTAGGATTGACCAGGTAGTTAATATGATCACTTACCATGTCAGCCGGTAAAACAGGTTTAATAATTTCCTCGATGACCGCCTCGGTCAATGCTTGATGCGAAATATCTGGATCGTGCTGTGTTGAAATAACGACAGTTTCGATACTAATCGGCTTGCCTTGCTGATAACGTACAGATACTTGTGATTTTGCATCGGGACGCAACCAAGGCAGACGTCCATTCTTCCTGAGTTCGGCCTGCCGCTCGACCAGCCGATGGGCATAAAAGATAGGCATCGGCATCAATTGTGGTGTTTCATCACAAGCATAACCAAACATGAGTCCTTGATCGCCAGCTCCCTGCTCCATCTCCTCTTCTTTGGAGCGATTGACTCCTTGTGCGATATCGGGTGACTGTTTGTTGAATGCCGTGAGCACTGCACACGTTGTGGAGTCAAAACCTATGTTTGAGCTTGTATAACCAATATTTTTTACCGTCTCTCGTGCAATGACATTATAATCCACCGATGCAAATGTCGTAATTTCGCCTGAAAGCACTATTAATCCAGTACTACACAAAGTTTCACACGCCACACGAGCGTTAGCATCCTGTGTAAGGATAGCATCTAGAACGGCATCAGAGATTTGATCGGCTACTTTATCAGGATGTCCTTCCGACACGGACTCAGAAGTAAAAAGATATTCACTCATAATGTATCTGATTATGATTTTTAAAATTTAAAAAGGCTAGCAGTATACTCTATTTTCCCGACTGGATTAGCGAATACCTTTACAACGTTCACGGGCTTAATTCGAAACTCTTTCATTTCTTGCCAATCCAAAAAGTAATTTCCACAAATTTCCTTGCGAAAATTATTTTTTAATAAGATACCGTTCATCACAAGTAACAGAGCACAAACACACCATCCAATATTCTGATTTTAAATATATTTTTTCAAGATCAGCGGGGAATTGAACTTGCAAAGATTAGTTTACTTATCCTAATTCAATGAAAAAAAGGGTTCTGATGTCCTGACATGCTTTCATCAACCGATACACCATCTGAACACAAAAGCCCTTTCTTCTAGTCTTTTTCATAAATTCAAAAGATACTGACATTGGGTGCTCGTGTAATTTTGTTGACTAACTCGCAATGTAAAGCTGTATTGAATTCCCGGGAGAAATTCACAATTAGAACGGATATATTTATCGATTGGCCTCATTCAATTTACAATCAATCGATTATTAACTATTTTCGATATGTATTTTTTAGCTACTTAAACATCAAGGAAGCAATCACTCCAAAAACACTAATTGTATTAATTCCCCAGATCATGTAATTCTTTGGTCTTTATTTTTGACAAAAAATGCAACACTATCATGTGATTACTATCCGGAGAAATCCTTTTTCTTAGCAAAAAGTGCCACTTTCAATTATTTTATGAGACTATGTTAAAAAAAAGTCATTTTGTGCCGAATTTCACAGCACCCAAGTCAATTTATAACTCAGAAGATTCCAAGTTAATGAGCCATCAACTTATTAAACTCATAGATACAAAAATTATTTATTTTAGTGATCTTAGATTCAGTCCCAGGCTAACTTACATCACCCCCTTTTTATTTCTTTTCACGGGAAGTTTACTCACATTTTCCTTCAGCTCCTCTGTTCAGGCTGCCGAATTCAGCAAGATTCTCAAACCTTACTTTGATTACACGGTAATGGCTGACGATAATATGTTGCGTTTCAGGGACACTCTCCTGAATCAATCAAAGGAACAGATGGAACAAAATGGTTTTTCGACTGAACGCATTCGTGAACTCGTCTCGCAAGGTAAAACTGCAGATGTACTCAATCGTTTCTCGGGTGGAATATTATTTGAGAAACAGATCAGTCGACAGAGGCTTTCGGCTGGATTTAACTGGACTTACAACCGATATGAAAGATTCCACGAAATCAATAATAATCTTCTATCAGCTAATGGCAATTGGCACTGGCTATTAGGTAACCGACTCGAAGGCAATATTGGAGCAAATTACAGGGAATCATTACTGCCATTTATCTTTCAACCTGGCACGAAAGCGATACGTTCCGAGCGATCTGAATTTATCAATGCAGCTTGGCACTTTCACCCTAGCTGGAGTCTGAATGGCGAATATACGCGCTACGATCTCGGTGTTAACAGTGACTTCAATGTCAACGCTGATACCACACAACCCACACCCACCAATACTAATAGATTCAAATTTCTTAGTCGAAGTGAAAACCGCTTCGAGCTTGGATTAGACTACCTGACAGCTCGTCAAAACAAAATCGGCATTCTCTTTCGAGACACAGTCGGTGAGTTTACAAATCCTACGGTTGCACAAGACAACCTTGTGAGAATCAACAGTTTTAATCAAGCCGAAGTGATGGCCAAGACGGTCTGGAATGTTACTGAAAAATCGCAATTAGAATTGATGGGGGGGTGGGTCAATCGCAGTAACTCAACCGGTTTTTCCGGACGGGATTTTGATGGATTCAATGGTCGGTTGATTTACCATTGGCAACCGACTGAGAAATTAGGGTTGACACTGAACGGCTGGCGTTTAACTTCTGTCATGCAACAACTGACCGGGAGTTTTAGTTTGAACACTGGTGGTAGTATTATCCCTTCATGGAACATTACCCCTAAAATCAGACTGGAAGGTGATTTCTCTTATGAGGATAGACAATTCGACCGCTTCTCAATCCAAAACCAGAGCAATTTAGCTCTTGGCAGAAACAATACTTTTCGAAATGCGACTCTGAGACTGGTATACACTCCGCAACCCGGTTTATTGCTCAGTACATCAATTTATCACTCAGATCTTCATGCAACCGCTGACAATCCGAATAGCAGGCCAGGCAGCTTCAATGCAAATGGCGTAACCGCTAATCTGCAATATATTTATGGTAAACGTTGACAGTTCAACATATCCAAACTAAACACTTACAATCTATACACACTAATTGAAAAGCACACATGAAACATCACATGCCTTTCACGGCAAAATACATTGTTCTTGCTTCGCAATTCAGTTTTTATGAAGAAAATCGGCATATCTATCTCCAATACTCCAGACTCAGCAACTGCGACTCGATATCTGGATTATTCTATGCACGATGAAGATAATTATCTGGCATAACAATCATGCCTAGCACAAGGTAATCTCGTTCATAAAACCAAGCTACCCGAATACTTACCCTCAGCAATCTTTTCCAAGTATTGTCTGGCTTTATCACTTACGCCAGCCCCATGCTGTAGATAAGAAGTTGCTGCTAGCGCTGGAGGATATTCACTAATCATATAACCTTGATTATTGATCTGTTGCTGCGTCAGGGATTGAACGGTCAATTTTCCTTTTCCCAACTTGATTACGAGGTACTTCTTACCACTGATGGCCACTATGATTGCCGTATTGCGATGCTGATTTGTCAGTACAGTTGGTTGCATTATATTACTGAATTTTATTATCGAATTATTGTTTGTCTAATGAGACATTGCACTTAGGGAAAGTGTGGCAAGAATTATCCCCACCTGGTTCTGAAGATCGTATCCTGAATCATTTTTCAATTTTATTCGATCTCTCATTGATTCTGATTCAATCAGAATCCGGTAATAGTTGACAATCCACAAACCCTTGGTTAGTCTCTTTGCGCGCACTAAACTATATATTTATGTATCTGCCAGTCGATCGAAAAAGTTGCGTCTGCGCTACAATCTGATTCATCATTTCATGCTGCTACTTTTCAGTCAATGCAAGTCTTGTGGATAGCATAAATATATTTCACCTCATTGAAATAATAAAAATACATTAGATTAAAAAGGAGAAAATAATGGAACTCAAAGGATCCAAGACAGAAGGAAATCTAAAAGCTGCCTTTGCAGGCGAATCTCAAGCCAATCGCCGCTATTTATATTTTGCAGCCAAAGCGGATGTCGAGGGGCAAAATGACGTTGCAGCAGTATTTCGCTCAACTGCCGAAGGTGAAACCGGACACGCGCATGGTCACCTGGAATATCTGGAAAACTGTGGCGATCCAGCCACTGGCATGCCATTTGGTGCATCCCGCGATAACCTGAAAACGGCTATTGCCGGTGAAACACATGAATACACCGACATGTATCCGGGTATGGCCAAAACGGCACGCGATGAGGGATTTGATGAGATAGCCGACTGGTTCGAAACTCTGGCAAAAGCCGAGCGTTCGCATGCCAACCGCTTTCAGCGCGCACTGGATAGCTTGGCGGATTAAATCACCACGCCATTCCATCGCTTTTGAAGTGTCAAAGGGGTTTAACCGATTCAAATCGTTGTTAAACCCCGTTGTATTTATAAATTTATAGTTTTACATTCCGCCTATGTCCACTCGTGAAGGTAGCCTTGAAGCCCCCAAACGCCACGCGATTGATTGGAAAAATTCTGAATTCTACGATGAAAACAATCTGTTCCAAGAAATGGAACGGGTTTTCGATATTTGCCACGGTTGCCGCCGCTGTGTGAACTTGTGCACCGCTTTTCCCAGGCTCTTCGACCTGATCGATGATGGCAAGACAGGAGAATTGGATGGTGTCGAAAAGAACCAATTCTGGGAAGTGGTCGATCGCTGTTATCTGTGCGACATGTGTTTCATGACCAAGTGCCCCTATGTACCGCCTCACGAATGGAACATCGATTTCCCTCACTTGATGCTGCGGGCAAAAGCAACCAAATACAAGCAATCCGGCGCCGGTTTCCGCGACGAGCTATTATCCAACACCGACCTACTGGGCAAGTTGGCTGTACCGGGCGTGGCACAAACTGTCAATACCATCAACCAGATGCCACTGGCGCGTAAACTGATGGATAGCATGCTGGGTATACACGCGGATCGAAAACTACCCGAATTCACTCCCAAGAAATTTCGGAATGCGGCCAAAGTCGATGAGACTTTTACGGTCCGGAATGGTACGCGCACCCCTGGGAAGGTCGCAATCTATGCGACCTGCTATGTCAACTACAACGAACCCGGTATCGGCCATGATTTACTCAGCATATTGGCACACAATGAAATCCCTGTTCGTCTGGTTGAAAAGGAAGCCTGCTGTGGTATGCCCAAGTTGGAACTAGGCGATCTGGATGCAGTGGAACAGCTGAAGAATCAGAACATTCCACCGCTGCTCAAACTGGCACAGGAAGGTTATGCCATACTCTCCGCTGTTCCTTCATGCACATTGATGTATAAACAGGAATTGCCACTGCTGTTCCCAGATGACAAGGATGTGCAAACCGTTGCTGCCGCCATGTTCGATCCTTTTGAGTATTTATCGCTAAGGAATCAGGACCGGTTGCTCAAAACTGACTTTAAACAGTCTCTGGGACATGTGGCTTACCATATCCCATGTCATCAGCGTGTCCAGAATTTTGGCAAGAAAACCCGGGATATATTGCAGCTTATCCCGGATACCACGATCACCACCGTGGAGCGCTGCTCCGGACATGACGGCACCTGGGGCGTCAAGTCTGAGCATTTTGAGGATTCGATGAAAATCGGCCGCCCGGTATTCAAGCAAATGGCTGCTGGCAATCCTGATTACATCAGTTCCGATTGCGCCATCGCAGCCCGGCATATCGAACAAGGTATCGGTAGGAGTAATATTCAGGCAAAAAAACTGCACCCGCTGACACTTCTGCGCATGGCTTATACATCCACTCATGATGATGACAATAACAGTGCAACTTCTCAAATCGTAGAACCGGAATCCACCAGTTCACCCGTACCCGACAAGCAAACCATGAATACCATCACACGCGACAGTCTGCTGACACTGGAAGCCTACTCCAAAATCCGCAACGACTTCAGAACACAAGTACTGACTCACAAGAAAACACGCAAGGTAGCTCTGGGTGAGAACATCACACTGTTATTTGAGGATGCCATGACGGTTCGCTACCAGATCCAGGAAATGCTGCGCGTAGAGCGTATCTTCCAGGAAGAAGAAATCGTCCACGAGCTTGAGACCTATACACCGCTCGTTCCGGATGGGCACAACTGGAAAGCCACCATGCTGATTGAGTATCCCGATCCGGCCGTTCGTGCCAATAAGCTCGCCACGCTGGTCGATATTGAGGATAAGGTATGGATCGGTGTTGATGGACATGCACCGGTTTTCGCCATTGCCGACGAAGATCTGGATCGTGAAACCAGCGAAAAAACCTCATCCGTGCATTTTCTGCGCTTTGAACTCACACCGGCCATGATTCAATCCCTGAATCAGGGCGCTACGCTCGCCATGGGTGTCGATCATCCAGCTTATCAGGCCACTGTCACATCGATTGATCCGAACGTACGCGCATCGTTATTGCAAGATTTGGCTTTACCATGAAACGGTTGGTGACTTCACTCATCGCACTGTCACTGTTGTCGGGATGCGCCAACAAGCCGCCCTTCAAAGACGAATTCGAGAGTGACAAACCATGGGTGGAGCAACTGACTCAGTTGCCTCTTTATCCGGAGGACAAAAATCTTCTGGCATTTGATGCGGGTTCGGTCACAAACAATCAATATTTGGTTGACACCACATCAATCCAGATCGGGGAAGATGGTGTCATCCGTTTTAGTTTACTGATCAGATCTGTCTCAGGCGCCAGAAATGTTAGTTTCGAAGGTATTCGCTGCGATACCAGTGAAAGAAAACTATATGCGTTGGGGCGTGATGATAAAACCTGGGTGCAACCCCGACACTCGGAATGGCAGAAACTCGATTTTGTTCGTCAGTTTTATGCACAGCGGGAACTGGCCAAACATATCTTTTGCCCGAACCGGCAAATCGTCCGAACTACCGAAGAAGCGATAGAATCATTAAAAGCGGGAATGCACCGAAGCATCATTCGTTGACAAACGGGCAAAATTCGTTCAGGGTCAGCTCTGACTGACCCTGTGTGTCGTTAACCAAATATGCCTGTCAGTTTCGCCAGGATTCCGGTCAGAATCGGTTGAAATACACCCAGGAAATTGTTGAGTTGTAACAAACCAACGAACAAAATCATCAAACCACCACCAACGATGCCATATTTAAGGCCTGAAGCAAAATTGGCCGATGCAGGCGCACGGGTATAAGTCTGATTTGAGAACGACAGGAATATTCTCAATATGCCAAAAAGTATACCGGCTGCAAAGCACCCCAGAAACAAATGCACTGCCCCATGCACGCGTTGCGACAGGCTCTCGGCAGCCCATTCCAAGCTTGCAAAACGCAAGCAAATTGCAATAACGATCAGCAGGACGAGGGTGTTCCAGAACCCTCCAAATCGTGCTTTGATCTCACTTTCCATACTCATGTTTCTCTCCCTTTCGTGTTATTGATGATATTCAGGCAAACTCGACTGACAAATCACTGAACTGTGCTGTGTTCTCGCAGGAATTTGCTAAAAATGATGTGATGAATCCGGATTCAAGCTAACAATGGTGTTGTTGTTCAGATCCCTGATTATTCTTGTACTTCAGCCCACTTTTGGTACGCCAAAGACTCGCCATTATAGCTAAATTGGGATGGCTTGTAGCGCTGTAAGCAATAAATTTGCAACTCTTGAGAAATCACCCGATTCGACCACATTGACTAAGCCTGCTCATTTCCACAATCGATATCCGATTGAAAGATTAAGACATTCAATTTTTGTTCATAAATATCAGAAGTCGTATCTTTGAGTTGGCTTTGAACTGGCAGTCCGCGGTGAAGACCGAAAATGATGCGGGATGCAATACGAGAAGGTAGGATGAGAATTGCTTTGAACAAGCAGCGGGAAGTATCTTTTTTAGAGGCCTCGGCCGGCGTTACCGGCCAGGCCAATACAACGAATCAGTTCAGAAAATTAACTGCATTTTCCGGTTTCAGAACCATCTTCTTTGGTTTCCTTGCCGTCATCTTTCACGCAAGAATTTTGACAAACACCTGATTTCTTGCAGGCTTTTCCTGCTGGCAGGCTTTTCTTGTCAATACAGGCTCCTTCTACCAGATAACAAACCTGATTGGCGCCACACGCGGTTTTTCCATCTTTCTCGGTGTCGGCGCTACATCCTGCAAATGCACTACTTGCAGCGAATGACATGGTTATGACGAGTGCCAATGCACCCAATGTTTTTTTGAACATTTATCTCCTCCTTTATTAATTTACATGCAAAAAGATTTTTTTGCCCAATCAGCATAGCAGAAAAAAACACGACCGGGTGTAATCCCCACACACTTAATCCAGTTAACAAACTGCCCATTTCGTTTAAAAAACTTCGGAATTAATCGATACCAAAACACAACAAACAGAATCCACACAAAAAGCTTCTTACTTGCGCTAAAGTAGCGTTTCACAAAGTTTTCGTCAGTGCAATTGCCTCTCCAATCGTAAATGAAACACTATTTCTCCTTTGGTCATCTGCTCGTTTTCATCCTGCTGCTGGGCAGCATGGTGATGCTCATCCAGTTGGAATTGTTGTCATTTGCCTTTGTCAAGCTGGGGCTGCCACCCGATACCGGACTCACCATCCTGTTTCTATCCCTGCTGGGCAGTGTGATCAATATCCCATTGATGCGCGTCAAGCACGATGTATCGCAACCTGGAACCGAACCCGTCTCATATCGGGGGTTATTGAAAGTACCCTTGCGCCCTTTTTCCGGTAACACGGTGATCGCGATTAACATGGGCGGGTGCCTTATACCGGTATCCGTTTCCATTTATCTGTTCTCCAGTCATTCATTGAATCTGGCCGCAGTCCTGCTGGGTATTGCTATCGTCAGCGTGATCAGTTATGTATTCAGCCGTCCGGTTCAGGGTCTTGGCATTGCTATGCCTATCCTGGTCGCGCCGATCAGTGCCGCATTGGTTGGAATGTTGATCAGCCCGGAGCATAGCGCACCGTTGGCGTATATCAGTGGCACCCTGGGCGTGTTGATTGGCGCCGATCTGCTGCGCCTGAAAGACATCTCGCAATTGGGCGCCCCCTTTGCCTCGATCGGTGGTGCCGGAACGTTCGACGGCATTTTCATCACCGGCATCGTAGCGGCATTGCTGGCCTGAAAAATCAGGCCGTTCCATCCGTACCCGCCTGACACATCCGCTTTGATGCGGTTATACTGATCGGCATGATGTCTCCACGCCAAAACCATTTTTCTCCTTCCACACAGGAGCACTTACTGCATCGATTGCACGCGATACAGCACGATTGTCTGCATATCTCACGGGAATCGGTACAGCAAGTCGCTCAGGAATTCGACCTACCCGTCGCGCAAGTGGCTGCCGTGGTGGCATTTCACTCTTTTTTCCATACCCAGCCACGCGGCCGTTTCGATATTCTGTTCAGCAACTGCACCAGTTGCGGTTACCTGTCTGGCGAGAAAAACCTACTTCAGTTGTTGTGTCTGCAATTGCACGTCACACCGGGAGAAACCCGTGCAGATGGCTTGGTCAGCATTGATGAAACCTCATGTATCGGCCTGTGCGATCAGGGACCCTCCCTGCTCATCAATGGCCTTCCGATCACACACCTGGACGACAACAAAGTAGTGCAATTGGCGCAACTGATCGCACTGGAAACAGCACTGCCAGACTGGCCCAGTCACTGGTTTGACATTCATCACACTATTCATCGTCAAGACTGGTTACTGAACGGATCACCCCTTCCCCGCGAAATCATGCTGAAGGCTCTGGACATCGGTCGCAACAACACACTGGCAATGCTGTTGCAGTCGGGTTTGCGCGGCCGAGGTGGCGCAGGATTCGCCACCAGCAGCAAATGGCAGTTATGTCGCGAAGCCCCTGGCAATGCGCGCTACGTCGTATGCAATGCCGACGAGGGCGAACCCGGCACCTTCAAGGATCGCATGCTGCTGACGTCATATGCAGAAAACTTGTTTGCCGGCATGGCGCTTTGCGCCTTTGTAATCGGCGCCAAACAAGGCTTCGTCTATCTCCGCGCGGAATACCGCTATCTGCTGGATTCACTGCAGAAAACGCTGCAAAATTGCCGACATCAAGGACTACTGGGGAATCGTATCCTGGGTCACACAGATTTCGATTTCGACATCACGATCGTCGTCGGGGCCGGCGCTTATATTTGCGGTGAAGAATCGGCATTGATCGAATCGCTCGAAGGCAAACCCGGCATTCCGCGCATCCGTCCGCCATTCCCAGTGACACATGGCTATCTGGGACAACCAACCGTAGTCAACAATGTCGAAACCTTTATCGCAGCTGCACATATCGTTTATTACGGTTCTGAAACATTCAGGACAATCGGCACAGCCTCTTCAACCGGTACAAAAATACTCAGTATCAGCGGTGACTGCACGTTTCCCGGAATCTACGAATATCCCTTTGGCATCAGCTTCCAACAGATTCTGCATGACTGCGGTGCACAGAATGTGCAAGCAGTGCAAATTGGCGGCCCTGCCGGAACGCTGCTGAGTCCGGCTGAATTCGAACGCACCCTCGCTTTCGACGATGTATCCAGCGGCGGGTCGCTGCTGATTTTCGGCCCGCACCGTGATCTACTTAGCGTACACCGGAATTTTGCACGCTTCTTTGCCCACGAGAGCTGCGGTTTCTGTACGCCTTGCCGGGTCGGTACCCCACTCATCCAAAAAGAACTCGATGCCATCGCCGAAGGCCGTGGTTCAGCATATACCATCGAAGAATTGCAGCAACTCGGTCACCTCGTTCAACAGCAATCGCATTGCGGACTGGGTCATACAGCTGCCAACCATGTGTTGGATGGTCTGCGGAAATTTCCCCAAGTCTTTTCTCAACACTTACTGCCGCACTTCACTGCACGTTTCGATCTCGATCAGGCATTGGCCAGTGCGCGGCACATCACGCAGCGGGACGATCCCGAGGCGCATCTGAGTAACGACTGATGACCATGACCACCGACACCATTCGCATCGACGACCGGGACATCCCGTTCACACCAGGGCAAACCATCATGGATGCCGCACTGGCAGCGGGAATCTATATTCCTCACCTATGTCATCATCCCGGCCTGCCACCCAGCGGCAACTGCCGTCTGTGCATGGTGAAAATCGGCAATCGCAGTACTGCTGCCTGCATTACAACGGCAACAGCGGGTCAGCAAATACGCAGCGACACGCCGGAATTGAACGCCACTCGCAAAACCATCACACAAATGCTGTTCGTCGAGGGCAATCACATCTGCCCGTCATGCGAGAAAACCGGCAACTGCAAATTGCAAGCGATGGCGTATCACTTCGGCATGCTCGACGATCACTTCCCGCAGTTTTACCCACGCCGCGAACTCGATGCCTCTCACCCCGACATCCTGCTCGACCGCAGCCGCTGCATCCTGTGCGATCTATGCGTGCGCGCCAGCCGCGACGTGGACAAGAAAAATATTTTCACCACCGCCGGTCGCGGCACGCAAGCGCACCTGATCGTCAATACACCGAGCGGGAAACTGGTCGATAGCCCAATAGCAAAAACAGATTTGGCGGCAAATATTTGCCCGGTCGGCGCGATTCTAATCAAGGAAAAAGGTTACGAGGTACCGATCGGGCGACGCATTTATGACTGGCAAACCATCCGTGAAACTGGGCTACAAGAGCAAGTCGAACTGAAAAATAAGGATTAAGTACGCAACTGAATTTATTATATAAAGCATAAATATAGTTAATTATATGGATATTATCGATGCAGCAACAGGCTTGAGTTCCATTACTAAAATTAGACCAATTTACTCTAATCGACCCCGTTAAATTGGTTTTATTGCTTATATAAAACTTTCTATAGGCTCCGATGAACAATGACAATTGATCACACCACCAAACGCAAACTTAAGCTTGCCACTACTTCTCTGGCGGGTTGTTTCGGTTGCCATATGTCATTGCTTGACATGGACGAGCGGCTCGCCGATCTTCTGGAACACGTTGAGTTCGACCGTTCGCCGTTCACCGACATCAAGCATTGCGGGCAGTGCGACATCGGTTTGATCGAGGGAGGCGTGTGCAATGCAGAAAATGTGCATGTGCTGCGTGAATTTCGTTCGCAATGTCGGATTCTGGTGGCGGTGGGTGCTTGTGCGATCAATGGCGGTGTCCCGGCGATGCGCAATTACTTCGATTTACAGGATTGCCTGAAAACAGTGTTTTTGCACGGCACCAATGTGACCCATCCGCGCATTCCGAACGACCCCGAACTGCCGTTGTTACTCGACAAAGTCTATCCAATCGGCGAAATCGTGCCAGTCGATTATTTCCTGCCAGGTTGCCCGCCTTCCGCTGAGGCATTTTTGCAATTGCTGCAACCATTACTAGCCGGGGAAAAACCGGTGATCGTCAAATCCCAATTACACTACGATTGATCATCATGGAACCGGACAAACCCGCCTCTTCGCCTGCTACCCGCCGCATCGCCATCGATCCAGTCACGCGCGTCGAAGGACACGGCAAGATCACATTGCTGATCGACGATGACAATCACATCGTCGAGGCGCGATTTCATATCGTTGAATTCCGCGGTTTCGAGAAATTCATCCAAGGTCGCCCATTCTGGGAAGTGCCGTTCTTTGTGCAACGCCTGTGCGGCATCTGCCCGGTCAGCCATCAACTGGCGGCAGCGAAAGCGGTCGACCAGATCGTCGGCGTGAATCAGCTTACTCCGACTGCAATCAAACTTCGCCGCCTGCTACATTTTGGCCAGATGCTGCAATCGCATGCGCTGCATTTTTTCCATTTGTCATCACCTGATTTTCTGTTCGGTTTTGGCAGCGACCCCACAAAACGCAACATCGCCGGCGTACTGGAGCAATATCCGGAAATTGCGCTGAAAGGCGTCAAGTTGCGCAAATATGGTCAGCGCATCATCGAGGCGATCACCAGCAAGCGCATCCACGGCACCGGCACAGTTCCCGGTGGCATGAACAAGCCGTTCACGTTGCCAGAGCGTGATGCATTGCTCGCCGACATCGATGACATTCTGCAATGGAGTCTGGATGCCGTAGCCCTGAACGAACACATTCATACAGCCCATCCTGATCACCGCGATTTCGGTTCCCTGCACAGCCATTATCTGAGCATGATCGGAAGTCACGGTGAACTGGAGTTCTATCATGGCGATTTGCGCGCACAGTCATCTGGCGGTGGCGATCTGTTGGCGCCATTCGATTACTGCAATTATCAGCGGATCCTTAGCGAGGAAGTACGCTCGTGGAGTTACTTGAAATTTCCGTATTTTTCCGCATTAGGTACCGAGCAAGGCTGGTACCGCGTCGGTCCACTGGCACGCATCAACAATTGCGCATTTATTTCAACCCCACTTGCCGAAGCAGCACGTCTGCGCTTCAAAGCCTACGGTCACGGTAAACTCGTGCACGATACACTGGCCTATCATTGGGCGCGCATGATCGAACTGCTGCACTGCGCCGAATCGATCCACTTGCTGCTGCACGATCGTGACATCTCCGGCATGGATTTACAGGTGGAAAAAGGGAAGTACCAGCTACAGGGTATCGGCGTCATCGAGGCACCGCGCGGTACACTGTTTCATCATTATCTCGTCAACGACGAAGGACTCGTCACCCAGGCCAATCTGATCGTCTCGACCACTAGCAACAATCAGGCCATGAACGAATCAGTGCGCACGGTCGCCAATCAATATCTCGATGGTCAGGAAATCACCGAAGCGCTGCTGAATCACCTCGAAGTCGCCGTGCGCGCGTACGATCCCTGCCTGTCGTGCGCCACGCATGCACTCGGCAAAATGCCGTTGCAGGTGACGTTGCAGCGCGTCGATGGTCACGTCCTACATCAACTGACCAAAAATACGGAAGGTGCGATTCAGTCCTCACCCAACAAGCACTGATTACAAGGGAAGTCTGAGGCTGAAACAGCCGGGCGGAAGAAAGGATTTTTCGGAAAATTCATTTTCGCAGCCACCACAGAATCAGTGACAAGACAACCGAAATCACCAGGCCTGTCATCAGCGGAAAATGGAAACTGAAATTCTCCCGCTCGACATGAATGTCACCCGGCAAACGACCCAGCGGTAGCTGTGAAATCCATGGCCAGACCAGGCCCATTACGAGTAGAATCACGCCCAATGAAATCAGAAATTGCTGCATGGCATTTATCCATCGATATGTTATGAATGGGCATACTAACAAAGCACTGTCTGGCATACAACCGGCACCCCGGTTACTGCTATTCGGTTACGGCAATCCTGGACGCGGCGACGATGCTCTGGGTCCACTCGTGATCGAGCGCATCAATGGAAGGCAATTTCCGCGAGTATCCTGCCTCACGGACATGCAGTTGCTGATCGAGCACGCGGACGATCTGACCGGGTTTGATCAGGTTATTTTTGTGGATGCGGATATGTCCTGTGATGAACCATTCGAATGGTCGGCGGTTACTGCCGCAAGAGACGACAGTTATACCAGTCACGCCCTGACACCGGCTGCCCTGCTGTTTGTCTATCAGCAGGCATATCAACAAACCATCCCAGCCTGCTTCCTGCTGCGGGTGCGTGGCTATCGCTTCTCACTGGGTGATGGCCTCAGCCAACAGGCCAGTCGCAATCTGCTAGCTGCCATTGCGCATTTACAGGGATGGTTGTCAGCACCAGCTACACCATCGCTTACTGGTACCAATCATGCATGAAATGTCGCTTGCAGAGAATGTGCTGCAAATGATTGAAGAAGCCGCACTGACACAGGACTTTTCCCGCGTACACACAGTTTGGCTGGAAATCGGTCAACTGGCTTGTGTAGAGACACAATCGCTGCGTTTTTATTTCGATGTCGTTGCGCAGGACAGTATTGCCCGCAATGCCAAACTTGAAATCATCGATAAGCCAGGTCAGGGATGGTGCAATGTCTGTCGCCGTCCAACCCGGATTTCATCGCGCCATGACGCTTGCGAAAAATGTGGCAACTATGGATTGCAGATCATGGATGGTGATAGCATGCGCATCACTGAACTCGAAGTGGAGTGAATTGAATGTGCACGACTTGCGGATGTAGTACGCACAAAGCACGGATTTTCGGTGTGCCGGACACATCGCACCGCCGAACAGAGACACGACTAAACTATCGCCCCATTCCTTCACAACCAGTGCAAGAACCCGAAGCTATCACATTGCCTGCAACCCATGCACCCGACATGAATGCGAAACGGATTCTGCGGATCGAACGCGACATCCTGACGCTGAACGATGCGCAGGCCCGACAAAACCGCGACATCTTTTCCAAACAACGCATTCTGGTACTCAATCTGCTATCCAGTCCGGGTTCCGGCAAAACCACCCTGCTGGTCAAAACCATCGAAATGTTACGGAACGAGCTGTCCATTGCTGTCATCGAAGGCGATCAACAAACCGACCGCGATGCGGCGCGAATACGCGCCACCGGTGTTCCGGTAATACAAATCAACACTGGCAAAGGTTGTCATCTGGATGCTCACATGGTGAATCGGGCCATAGAGCAGTTACCCTTGCAGGATGGCGGACTGCTTTTTATAGAGAACGTCGGCAATCTGGTTTGCCCAGCCAGTTTTGATCTGGGTGAAACTCACAAGGTAGTCTTGCTTTCCGTCACTGAAGGTGAAGACAAACCCCTGAAATATCCGGACATGTTCCATGTAGCAGACTTGCTGTTGCTGAACAAATGTGACCTGCTGCCATATGTGGATTTCAATACGAATCAGGCTGCACAGTATGCACATCGCATCCACCCTGGATTGCCAGTCATCTCATTGTCTGCGACGCTAGGTGACGGCATGGCGACTTGGCTGCACTGGATTGAAACATCACTCCAGGCTGCCGCTGTCGAATCGGTTCCGGATACTTCCAATACGGTTTTACAACTTGGCTGATTCCGCCGACATCGTCATCACATTGCCCAGCAGTGGTCCTACTGTCCTGGCTTGTGGTGCCTGGCTTAAAAATACGCTATGCCTGACTCAGCAGAACAAAGCTTACGTTTCGCCACTGATTGGCGATCTGGATTCACTTAGCGCCCGCGAGCGATTCGAACAAACCATAGATCGCTTGTGGACGACATTTCCTTTGCCAGCAGAAATCGTCGTGCATGACTTGCATCCCGACTTTTACAGCAGTCAGTTCGCGCAGGCTTATGCCGAACATCACGAAATACCCGTCCTTGCCGTACAGCATCACCATGCCCACATTGCCGCCATCTGTGCCGAACATCATCTGAATCAACCTGTGCTGGGACTGGCTCTGGATGGTGTTGGACTGGGTGTGGACAACACACTTTGGGGAGGTGAATTGTTGTGGGTTGACGGTGCACAGGTGCAGCGCATCGGTCATCTCGCTCCGCTCACCCTGCCGGGGGGCGATCGCGCAGCGCGGGAACCCTGGCGCATGGCCGCAGCCGTGCTGGCAAAGCTCGGTCGCGGCGATGAAATCGTCCGGCGATTCGCGAATCAATCCGCCGCTGCAACGGTTGCCACCATGCTCGACAAAAATCTGAATTGTCCCCAAACATCGAGCATGGGAAGGTTATTCGACGCCGCAGCTGGTTTGCTCGACATCTGTCCGGTACAACTCCACGAAGCGCAAGCGGCCATTCAATTGCAAAAACTGGCTGAACAACATGGGCCAATAAAAGGACTGGCGCAGGGTTATCAGATTACCGCAGATAACATTCTGGATTTCTCTCCGCTGTTGGTCAGTCTACTGGACTGGACTGATGCCAAACGCAACATCAGCGAAGCGGCTGCGCTTTTTCACGCCACCTTGATTGATGGATTGGCTGCATGGATCAATGAGGCGGCTTATCGGTATAAAACTGCGCACTTGGCTTTGGGTGGAGGGTGTTTTCATAACCAACTGTTATACAAAGGACTCTTGCAACGCCTTGCCACACCGGTGTTTCAAGTGCATGGTGCGTTGCAGATGCAACCGGACGATAGTGCCATTGCTTTGGGACAAGCCTGGGTGGCACTGCAACTTGGCAGTTTTCAAACCCATCAGCCTCGTGAATAAACTAAGGAATTTGATATGAGCAACTATGTGCAACGCTTCCTGCTGGAAAATCTCGATATTCGGGGCGCCATCGTCCACCTGGATACCGTCTGGCAACAAATGCTGGCAGGACGGCACTATCCGCAACCGGTTGCCCAATTACTCGGAGAAATCAGCGTCACCACGCTATTCCTCGGTGACAACCTCAAACAGAATGGTCGATTGACGATTCAATTGAAGGGAGAAGGCCCGGTATCCCTGCTGGTCGTCGACTGCACCGACGACTTGCGTCTACGTGGCATGGCCAAATGCGAGCAGAGCATCCCCCCCCAGCCTGTCCCCGATTTACTGGGGCATGGTCAATTGGTGATGTCGCTGGATATTCCCGCCATGCGAGAAATCTATCAGAGTATCGTACCGCTGGACGGCAATGATGTTGCACAAATTTTCGAGCATTACTTCAAGCAATCGGAACAACTGCCATCTCGCCTGATCCTGATCACCACGGAACAATCCGTTTCCGGCCTACTGCTGCAGAAATTGCCCACTGCGGACGAGCGCGATCCCGATGGATGGACCCGGGTCGAAGCTCTAGCATCCACCGTACACGATCAGATGCTGTTCGATCTGTCAGCTGAAGACATACTCATCCATCTTTTTCATGAAGAAGTAATTCGTATTTTCGATTCGCAACCTGTCAATTATGGTTGTCATGAAGATCCCGCGAAAATTTATGCCATGCTTCGCTCTCTTGGGCGCGAGGAAATCGATTCCATCCTGCAGGAATTTGGCGCGGTAATCGTCAATGATGAAATCTGCAATCGCGAATACCGCCTGGATGCATTGGCCATCGATGCCATATTCCGTGAAGCTGGTCCCACGATACACTGAGTACCGGCTTTTGATAACTACTTCAATAGAACAATCAGTTAAGGAAAATTATGTAAATAAGCTTTGTCCGCGCAGGTTCGCTTGGCTCAGAGCTTCCCGAATTTGCCGGATTTCTAAAGAAATCCGCTTAATTCTCCGAAAATAAGCACATGCAAAACAACGCAATCAAGTGATATCCGGGACAGAATTAGGAATTATCTGACTTACTAAGGTTGTCATTCACAGTTTTTTCACATAAGCTGATATATGATCGACCGCAATGACCACGACAAGTAAACGGTTACTTGTCAACCCGAATATCAGGTGGACCAACTAACTGAAGCAAGGAGAATTATGATGGCACTTAAAATCGCACATGTTGATGATGACTCGGACATCCGTGAAGCAGTCGAGAGCATTCTACGCAAGAATGGGTACGAAGTGGACAGTTATCTCACCATGCAGGATTTCATCGATTCACTGCAAGATGAAACTAGCTGTCCTGATCTTGCCATTCTCGATGTCATGGTCGAGTCCATGGATTCTGGATTAACGACTTATGCAAAAATCCACAAGCGCTTTCCTCAAATTCAAACCATCTTCCTGACTTCACTTGGAGATATGATCCGCCCCTATTTCGAGGATGGTTCGCACGAATGGGTTTGTATCATGGAAAAGCCTGTCGAACCTGCTAGTTTGCTGGCAACCATCAATGATCGCCTCAGAAAACCGGGAGTAGCTGCATAACACGATCGGATAATAAGGAATGGCATATACGGAGTTTTCATGGAATAAGTCTGGCAATCCCAATATCTTGCTGGAAATCAAAGGCGATAGACTCAAACTCAGCGATGATGTTCTGGTAAGCAATATACGCTGGTTTATCACTTTTCGTTGGGTACTGATCGCAATATTGGTATTTTTTGAAATACTCATGTTGTCGACATCTGACAAGCTTGCACAACTCGGTATCTCAGAGCAGCAAAAATGGCCGATCGCCGTCATTATGATCCTGGTCATTGCCAATATTGCCTATTTATATGCTTTGGATCGTTGCAAACCCAGCAAAATCAATTCCCCAACCATCAACCTCTGGGTTCAGATTGTAGTCGATCTGGTTTGTCTGTCGGTCGTCGTCCATTACATTGGCAGCACCACAACGCCAATCTCCTTTTTCTATGTCCTACATATTGCCCTAGCATGCATTTTTTTCTCCACCCGAGAAAGCCTCTACGTGACCATTCTGGTCTGCATCATGGACACCGTCGTTATTTTTGCGGAAAACTTTTTGATCGCACAGACACCTTTATCTACGTTAATCGGTGACACGCTTGTAAAAGAAAATTCCCAGAAAGAAATCGCTGTCTTGTGGTTTTCCTTTCTGGATGTTTTGTTTCTTGTCGTATGGTATGTCGTTTCGCGATTGTCCTTGATCGTGCGCGCGCATGAACGTCACCTACTGGATGCCTACAAACAAATCAATCAGGCACAAGTTGAAAAGGACAAGTACGCCGTTTTGATGACACATCAGTTGAAATCACCCCTGGATGCGATTCGCAGCAAAATCAACCTGATCAAGGGGGGTTATTGTGGTGACACATCTCAAGGTGTCGCTGAAGCGCTAGACAAAATCGACACTCGCGCTCAGAGCATGTCAGGTTTGATACTGGATCTGCTAAGACTGGAACGACTAAAAGATACTTGCCTCGATACCGCCATCCTAGAGAAGGTGGACATCCAGTCAAGAATTCAGAAATGTATCGAGAAACTGACTCCTGTTGCCAGTGCCAAGCACGTCGCATTTGATGTCACAGTTGATAATTTTATATGCCGGGTAATTCCTGACCAATTAGAGATTTTGTTGGAAAATATTATTTCCAACGCTATCACCTACTCCCATAACAATTCATCGGTTAAAATCTCTACGGTAATTAATCGTAACCAAAGAAGTGCAAGCGTAATCATTACTGATCATGGCATAGGTATCGAGAACAAGGACCTACCTAATATTTTCAATGAGTATTTCTACTCTCCCCGCGCTGCCATGCATAATAAATCCTCGAGTGGTATCGGATTATCGATAGTCAGAATCGCTGCCATCAACAACAAACTGAAAATCCAGGTAACCAGTGAGCCCGGAGTCGGAACAACTTTCACTGTGGTTTTTGACAACATAGAATTTCCCTCGAAGCAACAAATAAGTAAACCTGCTGCTGGAATTAACCCGAACCTTTCACAACCCTGAATTGGTATAACTGATCTCTCAGCAAACTAGAAGTCGATTCAATTGGCCTTATCCTGCTGCCAGTAGCGGCGATGCAATTGGCGCCAATGCTCGAATGACCATTGCTGGCTTGAAAAACGCAACAAAACTGCGCCATGTTGATCGGTGCGCAATACCTGACTCCCCATCTGGCAATAACGTTCCACTATATGTTTGCGGGGATGCCCGTAGCGATTCAGATAGCCTACTGTAAACACCGTCAGTTCTGGATCAACCTGCTTGATGAAAGCCATCGTCGACGAGGTATTGCTGCCATGATGCGGTGCAATCATAACATTTGCCTTCAGTTTGTCCGGTTGCCGATGAAGCAGTTCCAATTCCTCAACAGCACCAATATCGGAAGGCAACATAACACTGCCGTGAGTAGAGGTGATTTTCAGTACACAACTACTGGCATTGGTTTTTCCATGACCATTAGCAATGTCTGCTTCGGATGGATGTAACAATTCAAAATGCACATTGTCCCAGTACCAGGATTCTCCCGCACGGCAAGGGCCATGATGCACGCCTTGCGATTGCAGGGAATGATGATGTGGCAACGAGGAAAGAATTCGTTGTACAGGCAGCGCAGCCAGCACGGACATGGCTCCACCGCTATGATCCGTATCGGCGTGCGAAACAATCAAGGTATCGAGATATTCGATGCCTTCACCTCGCAGAAAAGGCACGATGATCCGCTCTCCGCTATCCGTATCACCAAACTGGGGACCAGTATCGAACAACAAGGCATGATGCTGAGTGCGTGCCACGACTGCTAATCCTTGCCCGACATCCAGTACAGTCAACCACAGATCACCTGCCTCCGGCTTGAGTGGCTTGATCAGGAACAGGGGTAGCAACGCCACAAAACCAAGCCAACGCGCCGGAAAGCCGGTCAGGAATCCCACTCCCAAACCACCTGGAAGCAATATCCAGATCACGCCCACCAGCGCTGTGATGACTGTCCACAGAGGCGGTGCATGTTGCTGCCAGACTGCTGCTGGAAGCTCATTAAGCCAGATCAGAACATCCATACCTATGCTGAGCAACCCATGCGCAATAGGCAGCAACCATTCAAACCATGGCAAAGTTGCCAGTAACACCAGAGGAACCACTGCCAAACTAATCAACGGAATAGCCAGAGCATTGGCAATGGGGGACACGATCGAAATCTGCTGAAACAATGCGAGTGTCAGTGGAATCAATCCAAGTGTAATGGCCCATTGAATGCTTATCCAGCTGCTCAGCCAGTGAGATTTTGCAATCCTGCCCACGGTGGTCAGCATAATCAATGCCACTGCACCAAATGATAACCAGAATCCCGGTGCGATCACCGCCCAGGGATCGATAATCACTACTACCAACAAGGCCCAGGTCAATATCGAAGTTGCGGACACCATGCGACCAGTCCACAAAGCCAGAGCCACGACCGACAACATATACAGTGAGCGCTGTGCTGGTACCGCAAATCCGGACAATACTGCATAACCCAAAGCCGCTATCAATCCAGCGATCACTGCAGCACGGTGCGCGGGCAAAAACGAAGACCAGCCTGGGCAGCGCCGCCACATTGCAAACACCAGCGCGTATATCAGGCTAGAAATCAAAGTAATATGTAATCCGGATATAGCCATCAGATGAATGGTTCCGGTACGGATGAAAACCTGCCATTGATCAGGAGGAATGGCATGCTGATCTCCGGTAGCCAGGGCCTGTAACACCCCTACAAAATTTTTACCATCAAGCTGGTATTCGAATCGCTGCTGAATATCAGCTCGCAGTCGTTCAACCCAGTAGCCAGGCTCATACACCATGGCGGACAGGCGCTGGTTATTGCTGTCAGCACGCACATATCCCGCCGCCCGGATATTACGCTCCAGGGCCCAAACTTCATAATCGAATCCATGCGGATTGGCATTGCCATGCGGTTGCTTGAGCCGGACCGTCAGTCGCCACCGTTCGCCAGCGTATACATCCGGTAAATCATTCGCGTCCCTTGCAGGTCGCGAGGGACTCCGATACCAGGCCAATGCAATACGCCGGGGGACCTGCGCATCCTCGGTCAGCACCTGCTCAACATCAAAAAGAAATTTTGAACCGTGACGGATCGACTGCGGCAAGCTAGCTACGACCCCAACAATTTGGATATCCTGCTGCTCAAGCGCTGCAGGCAGCGCATCGCTCAAGCGCCACTGCGCAAAACACCCTGCCCAGAAAAATCCCAATCCTGCAAAAAGCAACCAGAGCACAATGCGGGATAACACGGAAAATCTCTGCAATCGCCGTTTTACCAATATCAGGATCAGCAACGTTCCAAACACAAACATCAAGAATTCGGAAAGGGATGGTAACTCCGCTTGCCGCTGCAACAAACAGACACCCAGTACAAAAGCGAGAACGTTCGATCGTGTCAGCATGAATATGTAACACTAATTGGAAAGGTCACCGGTTATTACACGCAGCAATGTCACGCACGTTCTGTATTTACCTGAAAAAACCTGAAATTGCAATTACTTGTAACCATACTATATAATTTTTCCCTATGTCGATATCAACAAATAGATGCCACCAGTTAACTTTTCTTATGTTAGTTTTGTCTGGCTCTTTTGTTGTTGGTTAACCCATAACAACGCATTGTCAGACATCACTATCGACGATTCGGCTGAAGGATTGAATGCCACGGACGTGAACTCAGCCATTGCAGCTGGTCAAGCAGGAATTAAAAGGAAATCAAATGAATCAGCGCAACAGTTACCGCCGGATTGATGATTATGAAGTGCGCAGCAAAATGGAAATGCTGTCGCAACTGCTACAAATCCAGCAGCACGAACTCAATGAGTCGCGCAACCGTTATGCTGATCTTTTCGAACATGCTCCTGTCGGCTATTTCACGCTCAACAAAATCGGTGAAGTCTTGTCCATTAACCAGACTGGCGCCACATTGCTAGGCCAGCAACGTGCGCAGATTGCTGGCAAGCCATTTTGCAGCTTTTTTCCGCATATCAACCAACAGCTTTTTTTTGATTATTTGCAGGAAACCTTCGCCAATCCCAGAAAAACCACCATAGACCTTAAGGTTAGAGATATACAAGAGGAAATCAGTTATATCCGACTCGAAAGTACCGTCCTGAGTCCGCAGAATATCTGTCGCATGATGATGACGGATATCAGTCAGCTCCAACGAACAATCAAGCTTAACCGGGATTTATTGAATGAAAACAGAAGATTGATGAAGGAATTATTTCATATCCAGGAAAAAGAGCGCAAGACACTGGCTTACGAACTGCATGATGAACTGGGTCAATGGCTCACCGCCATCCGTATCGAAAACGAATTTATTCTGAACTGTACCGAAAAAAACTCGATTACCTTTCCCAGCGCACAGGCCATTAGGGAAAGCACGCAGAAAATGCATCGCGTCATCCGTAGCATGCTGCATAAATTGTGTCCCTTACTGCACAATGCCGTCGAATTACCCGATGCCCTGTTTGAACTGAAAAAACAGTGGTATTTCTCACATTCAAAAACCAATCTTGAATTTAAACTGGACGATGACCTTGCACCGCTTGATGAACAGTTCAGTATCATTGTTTTTCGCCTTATTCAGGAAGGTCTGAATAATATTTTCAATCATGCTGAAGCTTCGTGGGCTCAGGTCAGTATCAACCGGGAAAGATGCAGAGATTCCGCTCCGGATTTCCTGGTGGTAAAGATTGAAGATAACGGCAAGGGATATGATACCAGTCAACATTATGACGGACTGGGTCTGGTCAGCATGCGCGAGCGCGTGGTTGCGCTCGATGGCCGCCTAGTCGTTCGCAGCGCACATAACGAAGGCACAGAAATCAATATTCGATTACCGATTACCAAACAACACAATGAATGCTCCCATTTCCATACTCCTGATTGACGATCACCCGGTAGTTCGAACGGGTTATCGGCGCCTGCTTGAAAGCAAACAGGACATGCAGGTCATTGCCGAAGCCGAGTCTGGAGAATCGGGCTATTTGCTGTATCAGGAACACCGGCCAGATATCACCATTCTGGATCTCAACATGCCGGGTATCTGTGGCTTTGAAACCATTCGTCGCATCATCGGCTACAATGCTTCGGCACGCATCCTGGTATTCAGCATGTTCAACAACATCACCATGGCGCAACGCGCCCTGAAAGCAGGTGCCATGGGTTTCATCAGCAAACAAAGTGCAATCGATGAAATGATCCGGGCAGTGCATCAAATCAGCTCAGGAAAAATCTATATCGAAGCCGAATTGATGACCTCACTGGCACTGTACGCCACGCACGAAGAGCTGCGCAAGAATCCACTGGATACGCTGACCAAGCGTGAATTTCAAATCTTCAAACTCATCGCCGAAGGCAACTCCAATGTACAAATCGCCGAGAAAATCTCAATCAGCCCCAAGACCGTCAGCGTGCATTGCATCAACCTGATGCGCAAACTCCAGTTACAAAATACGCTGCAACTGATCAGCCTGGCCATCGATCACAATATCATCCAGAAAAAGCTCGTTTAAATCATAAAAAAAGAAACACGGTTGGAATTTGGGCGCATGGCAAAATATCTGTTGATCCAGTTCAACAGGCTCGCATTCATCTTTCCTCCTGCATAAAAAAACAGACCGGAACGACTGATCGATCAGTGTTCCAGTCTGTTGGTTCAGACACGACAATCCCGAAATAACAGGATTAAACGATCAAATCTCCCGCCACGAAAGCAGGCGCACCTGCCAACTGGATCTGAAGATCAGCAGCCAGATCGGCATTCACATTTGCCTCCAGCATGCCATTGGCATAGCGCACTTGACCGACTTGACCGGCACTGAATGCGGCGGCGCCAATGAAAGTGAAGCTCTGATTATCTGCCAGCCCAGTATTGGCATCGATCACATTAAGATCGATCTTGTCAGAGCCACTGACAAAGTCGGTGATGATGTCCCGGTTTGTACTGTTCGATTGCGCCACAGCAGTATAGTTGAAGCTGTCGGCACCAAGTCCGCCTGTCAGGGTATCGGCACCTGCAAATCCCGTCAGGATATTATTGCCGGCATTACCGATCAGCGTATTGATGGCAGCATTACCCGTGCCGTTAATGGCGGCCGTTCCAGTCAATGTCAATCTCTCGAGCTGCGGTACCAGCGTAAAGGTTACAGCACTCTGCACCAGGTCACTGCCACCACCGGCCACCTCGATGATCGTGTCTGTCGAAGTGTCAATCACATAGATATCGTTACCGGCACCGCCATCGAGAATATCCACACCGCCCAGGCCATCCAGCGTGTCATTGCCACCAAGCCCGGTCAATCTATTGTCGCCGTTATTACCAGTCAGAATATTGACAGCGGTGTTGCCGGTACCATTGATCGCCGCTGTTCCGGTTAGCGTCAGATTTTCAATCTGAGGAAGCAATGTGAACGTGACCGAACTTTGAACAGAATCAATACCACCACCAGCCAATTCCACAAGGGTGTCGGTTGTCGTATCGACAATATAAGTATCATTACCGCCTCCACCATCCAGTGTATCCACACCGTCCAGACCATTCAACGTATCGATACCCCCCAGGCCAATCAATGTATTGTTGCCATTATTACCCGTCAATAAGTTGGCGGATGCATTTCCGGTGCCATTGATCGCTGCCGCCCCCGTCAGGATAAGATTCTCGAGTTGAGCGGACAGCGTAAAAGTCACCGCGCTCTGAACCGTATCGGTACCGCCATTGGCCAGCTCAGTAATGATGTCAGTTGTGGTATCGACGATGAAAGTATCGTTTCCGGCACCACCGATCAGTGTATCGACACCGCCCAATCCATCCAGCGTGTCATTGCCCGCCAACGCATCCAGAATGTCATCGCCCGGTGTTCCGGTCAGATTGTCGTCACCTGGTGTTCCCGTTTGGTTTCCTCCACCATTCAACGTAATGATTCTGTCGGTAAATTGCAGCTGCTCAATATTGCGCAGCGTATCGACACCATCATTGACGCCAGCCACTGTCGGATTGACATGATTGACCGTAACTGAGCCATCGGGGTTATAGGTAATGCTATAGCGAGCCGATGCATCCCGGAATATCGCCTTGTCCACACCGGCTTCGTTGGCAACCGACTTGATCTCACGCACGATACGAAGCTGACCCGGATTGTAGGTACCGGCTTGCAGCCTGGACCGCAATGTCGAGGTCAAGTTATCGAATGAAGCAAGTTCGACATTACTGTCGGTCACATCGCGTACACTGATTCGGACATTCAGCCAGGCATCGCCATCGATGATGTCGTTACCTCCGCGTCCCTCGATCTGATCGCTGCCCGATCCTCCCAACAGAATGTTCCCTGCGCTGAAACTCGTTGCACCGCCCAGCAGGGCATTCAAACCGTCGATCATGGCAATGCGGTTGGCAGCGGTATGATTGCCTCCAGCTGGATTATTGCTATTATCCAGCGCATTGTTTTGTCCGGTAGCCGGATCGATCGCGGCAAGCTGCACACTGGTATTGTTGTCACCCCGTATCGTGTCATCGAGATTCCAACCCGATGCACCCTCAACCAGCAAATAGCGATCCAGTGTACCCACTGGCGGATTCGGCAGGATTGCCCGAGTCAGATCGATATCGACGGCAGCTCCGGTATTCTGTGAGAACACCCAGTCGAAACCGCTGCCACCCTCATTGCGATCCGCTCCAGTCATACCATTCATCAGATCATCACCACCTTCACCAATGAATCGGTCGACATTGCCACTGCCAACAAAAACGTCGTTACCTCGAATGGGGTCGCGACCGAAAGGATCGAGGTTATCGCCTGGCGATCCGCCTGCGGTGCCGTTCTGGATCCAGTCGTCGCCTTCGTTACCGAACATCGCGGCATTGGGTGTATTGCCAAAAATAAAATCATTACCCGGACCGGCAAATACTTCGGAAACATCGTTACCGGTGACAATGCTGTCACTCCCCTCTCCTCCAAGGATCAGATTGAGGCCAGGACCACCATTGATGACGTCGTTACCGGCACCACCCTTGATATTATCGTCGCCAAAGCTATCCGTAATGATGTCATCGCCAGCACCGCCATTCAGCGAGTCATTGCCGGCACCGCCTTCCAATCGGTCATTGCCGCCATCGCCCCACAACGTGTCATCTCCAGCTCCAGATTGCATGCGATTAACGCCTTCGGTGCCCCCCATGACGATATGTTCCAAACCTGAGTACCGAATCGTATTCGTGCCCAGGGTTGTGCCGCGGGTCAGCAGAACCGATTCGTTGTAAGGTGTATCGGGATCGTTGACGATCGGTCCACTGGTGCCTTGCACACTCATCTCGAAGGTATACGTCGGTGTCGAGAACACGTCGAAGGGTAAATGCTTGACGCCCGGCAAACTGGTCATGATCATCTCGGCAAACGAGTTTTCTTCCAGTTGCGTCAGAAAATCCAGTCCGGCAGTTCTGGCCAGATAGTAGTAACGGTCGCCATCCTGCAAACGCTCAAGCTGGGTCTCGAATACAAAATTGAAGGTCGAACCGAGCAATCCACCAAACGGTGCCTGCATTTCAGCCAGTCCGCCAATCCAGAAATCGACGTCATCGAGTCCCGTGATCGTCGCGCCCGTTTGCAGATTGGCATAAGCCCCCGTACTGTTCATGAAATCAATGGCATCCTGATCGGCACCATTGATCAGCGCATCGGCAGCGATACGCTTGTCGGCAAAGGTCAGCGCTGCGGCGATGGTGGGGTGCGCGCCATAAGCTGCGATGAAATTGGTCAATGACTCGGGATGCCGCAAACTCAATTGAAAATCCGACCAGCTTTCATAGGGTTGCAGCACACTATTTCCGGTATCGTCATAAAACATGCGTCGAGCGGCATTTAGCGAGGGAATACCGGTATCGCGGCCACGCGCTATGTTGACGGATGCCAGATCAAGCGGTAGTCCCACCAAGTTGTTGCGCAACGCATCAGTGGTGAATTCGTCAATCTCGTTACCCACTTGCCGTGTCATGCCCCTGACTATGGCACTGGCAGCTTCGACGTTGTTGGCATAATCGTTACCCCTGAATGCCACAGGATTCAGGAACGCCTGAACCAGGCCAATATCGTTGTGACTGCCATCGGTGTTGATCCGGTCTACCGTCTCGGTCAACATGGAGTGCCCGAAACGATACACCACATGCGCAAATTCGGACATGATAGCCGGATCGATGGTACTGTTATAGCCGACAAAAGCATCGACATTGGGTTGTATCTTGCGCGCAAATTCTTCGAACACCAGATGTTGATACTGCATCTCGGTGGCAAAGCGGGCAGCCTGAAACAGCCGCTCACCATTCCATTCCCCGTTAGGCAAGCGCCACTGGGCTACAAAAGCGGGATCGTTGCTGTTGCTAACCAGATTTTCGATAAAATCGACCATGCGATTATGCTCTGCATGGAAAACGGTGTGCACGGTTGACAGACCGATATTTTCATTGCCGCGTCCATCTCCAGTAATGAAATGTGCATTCAGCAACTCATTGTCATATTCGTTCGCCGCCAGAGTGCCGCCAATCACAGTATCGGCATCGGGAGTTTTCAAGACACCACTAGCAGAGCGTGGCGCTGCGGTATGCGCGATATCATCCAGAAAAGCATGCCCCGTGCGTACGACATTGCCGGGAATATTTACTCCCCCGGCGGCCCCTTCCAATAGGGTGTTATTGGACAATACCAGTTGTGCAAAACCATTGGGGCCCGGTATGAATTGACCGTAGCTATCTGTAGCAAGCAACGGCAGATCGTTCAAATCGGCATCGGTCAAATTGATCCCCAACTTGGCAATCGCCTGTTGTTTGATGTCTGCCCAGGTCGCCAGTCCACCCAGTGCCGTACTGTCTTCCAGTAGTTTTCCGGTAGAAACGGGGCGGCCTGCATCGAGCCTGTATTCACGAAGGAAAACCTGGTGTGAGGGGTGCGAAGTGTAGGTCTGATTCTGATCGATAAACGGCGTAGTCTGGTTACGATGATCGTGTATATCATCTTCAGTACCCATAACACCATCCGAGCCTGGCAGATTGGTCGCGCGCGTCATGGTCATGAAATTGGCTGCGCCCGGTTCGGAACTATAGAGTGGATCGTCTGGATTCAGCGGGATAAAGACCGTACCGCTCTGCCCTTTGTTGACCAGATCCAAGCCATGATCGAAAAACTGACCAAACAAGGTAAACCAGGAATTGTAAGGAGCAGACAAACCGGCATCCGGTGTGACGTTGGGAATGAAATTGGTCGTATAAGGTGTTCCATCTGCGCGGAAACCACTGACTTGACTGGAACCCGGTGTATTGGCTGCGGCCGCCATTGCAGCAGGATTTGCATCAGATTGATCGGCGATCAGGTTACTGATGGTCCGTGGCTGGGTATCAAACACCCATCCATTGGTCTGACTATAATGCGTCGATGCCCCGGGCGTTCCAAAACCATCTGGAACCGGTTCTCCGGAAACAAATGAAGGAGTCAACATACGCGGAAATACCTGGTCTGCCGATCCGTATAGGGAACGCCCCGGCACCAGATTGTTGAATGTTCCATCGACATTGCGGAGGCCAAACGGGAGTAATGAATTACCCACCAGTCCGGGCAAAGCATTGTCATTGCCTCCACGCTGAGCAGCCGAGTCTGCTTCGGCTATCACAATCTGTTGAAGAATAAAATCGAGATCGGTTCTACTTAAATTCGCCATTAATATTTTGCCTCATGAAATTAGCGTTCAGGATCAACGGATACCTGGAAATAGGAGATACAGTGATGATTCCGATGCAATCTTTTGATCGGTATGGGCTTCGAGTCACTCGAGCATGGTATGGAATCCTACAACTGCCGCAGCATAGTAAGGGTGTCGATACATAAGTTGAATAAGTCGATCCCTTTTTAATGGCTAAGCCATTACTTAAATTCCGTGTAGGATTTTTTACTCTTGACTGGTACAGTGGTTTTTCGGAGTTTTCCTATACGCAACGGCACAAATTAACACTAGTATTCAATCATTCCACCACACTGATCTTTGATTCGATAACGAGGAGCAAACATGACTGACATAGCAAGCCTGTTGGGACAAGAAAGCGATTGGTTGTTGCAACACGAGTGCCACACTATTCCGAAGCACAACCTGCAATGTCCAGGCGCCGATTTCGTGGATCGCGTCATGGCTGCGAGTGACCGAAAACCAAACGTGCTGAGAAACTTGCAAGCGTTGTTCAATCATGGCCGACTGGCAGGTTCCGGTTATCTATCGCTATTACCGGTCGATCAGGGTGTGGAGCATTCTGCAGGCGCATCCTTTGCACCCAATCCGCAGTTTTTTGACCCGCAGAACATTGTCGAACTGGCAATCGACGGAGGCTGCAATGGTGTGGCTTCGACCATGGGGGTGCTGGCTATCGTCGCACGGAAATATGCCCACAAGATCCCAATGATTCTGAAAATCAATCATAACGAATTACTGACTTATCCCAATGCCTATGACCAGACGCTTTTTGCCAGCGTCGATCAGGCTTTTGATATGGGTGCCTGCGCCATCGGTGCCACCGTTTTCTTCGGTTCGGAGCAATCTCGCCGACAGATTCAGGAAGTTTCCGAGGCTTTCGAGCATGCGCACAATCTGGGCATGGCAACCATCTTATGGGCCTACACACGCAACAATGCGTTCAAAACGGCTGTGCAGGATTACCATGTGAGCGCCGACCTGACCGGTCAGGCGAATCATCTTGCTGCGACCATCGGCGCCGACATCATCAAGCAAAAAATGGCCACCAACAACGGCGGCTACACTGCACTCAAATTTGGCAAAACTCACCCCAAGGTCTATAGCGAGCTCACCACGGAACACCCCATCGACCTGGTACGTTATCAGGTGGCAAACTGCTATATGGGTCGAATCGGCATGATCAACTCCGGTGGAGAATCGGGCAAGGATGATCTGCATCAGGCCGTACGCACGGCCGTCATCAACAAACGCGCAGGGGGCATGGGTCTGATTTCCGGTCGCAAGGCTTTCCAGAAACCGTTTGCGGATGGCATCCAGTTACTGAATGCCATCCAGGATGTTTATTTGTCCAACGACGTCACAATCGCTTGATCCATCATGAGTTGATAAAAAATCAGACTGGAACTGCAGATCAATTGGGAATTCCAGTCTGAGGGTAAAAGCATAAACTCAGGATGTGGCGTGCCTTCCTTCGATTAGGGAATCAGATCCCCTCCAACGAATGTCGTCTGTGGTGCGCCAATCAACAGAATCTGAAAATCCGCCGCCAGATCGGCATTCACATTTGCTTCCAGCACTCCCGCTGCATATCGAACCTGTCCGGCTGCACTGAATGTAGCATTACCGATAAATGTAAACGCCTGGTTGCCCCCCAGTCCTGTGTTGGCATCGATTGCACTGAGATTGACCTTGTCGGTGCCACTGACGAAGTCGGTGATGGTGTCACGGTTTGCGCCATTGGAATGAGCTACGGCAGCCGCATAAACAAAGGTGTCGGCACCCAGTCCACCAGTCAGGATATCGGCACCCGCCAGGCCGCTCAGGTTATTGTTACTGTTATTGCCGATCAAGGTGTTGGCTGCGGTGTTGCCTGTGCCATTGATCGCCGCCACGCCTGTCAACGTCAGATTTTCGAGCTGAGGGATCAATGTCAGGGTAACCGAACTTTGTACCGTATCGATGCCGCCCCCGGCCAGTTCGGTGATGATGTCCGTCGTGGTGTCGACTACATAGGTGTCATTACCGGCACCACCAACGAGTGTATCCACACCGTCCAGACCGTTCAATGAATCATTCCCGCCCAATCCGGTCAATGTATTGCTGGCGCTGTTGCCCGTCAGAATGTTGACAGCGGTATTGCCAGTACCATTGATCGCCGCCGCGCCTGTCAGCGTCAGATTTTCAAGTTGCGGAAGCAACGTGAACGTCACTGCGCTTTGTACCGAGTCGTTACCACCCCCAGCCAGTTCGGTAATCGTATCGGTCGTCGTATCAACCACATAGGTGTCGTTTCCTGCTCCACCCACCAAAGTATCGACGCCGCCCAGGCCATTCAGTGTATCGGTCCCACCCAGCCCTGTGAGCGTATTGCTATTACTATTGCCCGTCAGTACATTGGCCGCGGCATTACCCGTTCCGTTGATCGCTGCCGCCCCCGTCAGAACCAGATTTTCGAGTTGCGCAATCAGGGTGAAAGTGACCGAGCTCTGCACCGTGTCCGTCCCTCCACCCGCCAATTCGGTAATGGTGTCGGTCGTCGTGTCCACGACAAAGGTGTCATTCCCAGTACCACCGATCAACGTATCGATACCACCCAGACCATTCAGCGTATCGTTTCCGGCCAAGCCATCCAGCGTGTCATTGCCCGCTGTTCCAACCAGGTTGTCGTCGCCAGGTGTACCTGCGCCCGGACCCCCACCGCCAACGATGATCGTTCTGTCGGTGAACTGCAATTGCTCAATGTTGCGCAATGTGTCGATACCATCATCGACGGCTGCAGCCGTCGGGTTGGTATGATTGACCGTGACCGAACCGTCAGGATTGAACGTGATCGCGTAGCGGGTCGATACATCTCTGAAAATAGCCTTGTCTACACCGGCATCGTTGGCCACCGACTTGATTTCACGCACGATCTTGAGCTGGCTGGGATTGTAGGTACCTGCCAGCATGGCTGTCCGCAGTGTATTGGTCAGATTGTCGAATGTGGCGATCTCAACAGCGCTGTTATTCGGGTCACGCACGCTGATGCGAAGATTCAGCCAGGCATCGCCATCGATGATGTCATCGCCACCGCGTCCTTCGATCTGGTCGCTACCCGATCCCCCCAGCAGGATATTGCCGCCACTGAACGTGGTTGCCCCATCCAGCAAACCACTCAAACCATTGATCAGCGCAATGCGATCGGCTGCACTGTGTCCGCCGGCAGCCGGATTGTTGACATTATCCAGCGCATTGTTTTGCCCTGTTTCCGGAATGATGGCTTCGAGATCCGCGCTAGTGCTGTCATCGCCGCGGACGATATCATCCAGATTCCAGCCCGATGCCGCTTCAACAAAAGCAAAGCGATCGATCGTCTCTGCTGGCGGATTCGGCAGAATCGGTTTGTTCAGATCGATATTAGCAGCAGTTGCATTACCTTGCGAGAACACCCAGTCGAATCCGCTGTTACCATCGTTCTTATCGGCGCCCGGCATGCCATTCATCAGATCGTCACCGCCTTCACCGATAAATTCATCGATACCACCATTGCCAATGAATACATCGTTGCCACGAATGGGATCGCGTCCGAATGGATCAAAGTTATCCCCTGGTGCGCCATCGGCGGTACCGGTCTGAATCCAGTCGTCACCCTCATTGCCTGCCATTGCTTCATTGGGTGTATTACCAAAAATGAAATCGTTACCGGGGCCGGCAAACACTTCCGAAATATCGTTACCGGTAACGATGAAATCACTGCCGCCGCCGCCCAAAATCAGATTGATACCGGGACCACCGTTGATGACATCATTGCCATCACCCCCCTTGATATTGTCGTCGCCAAAACTATCGGTGATGATGTCATCACCCAGACCGCCATTCAGGGAATCGTTTCCTGCCCCCCCTTCGAGACGGTCATTGCCACCGTCCCCCCATAATGTGTCATCGCCAGCACCTGATTGCATACGGTTGACACTTTCTGTACCCCCCATGACGATGTGTTCCTCTCCGGCATAGCGAATGGTATTGGCACCCAGCGTCGTACCCCGGGTCAGTAGGTTGGTTTCGTTATAAGGTGTATCGGGATCGTTGATGATCGGCCCGCTACTACCCTGCACACTCATTTCGAAGGTATAGGTCGGTGTCGAGAACACATCAAAAGGTAAGTGCTTGACGGCCGGCAGATTCGCCATAATCAGCTCGGCAAACGAATTTTCTTCCAGCTGTGTCAGGAAATCCAATCCAGCTGTTCTGGCCAGATAATAAAAACGGTCACCATCCTGCAAGCGTTCGAGTTGTGTTTCGAACACAAAATTGAAAGTTGAGCCGAGCAAACCACCAAACGGCGCCTGCTTTTCAGCCAGGCCACCAATCCAGAAATCGACATCGTCCAGTCCGGTGGTGGTTACACCCGTTGCCAGACTGGCATAATCACCCGTACTGTTCATGAAATCGATGGCATCGGCATCGGTACCATTGATCAGCTCATCGGCTGCTGCACGCTTGTCAGCAAAAGACACGGCATTGGCGATGCTAGGGTGCGTGCCATATGCTGCGATAAAGTTGGTAAGTGACTCGGGATGCCGCAAGCCCAGCTGGAAGTCCGCCCAGCTCTCATAAGGCTGCAATACACTGCTGCCGGTATCATCAAAAAACATGCGTCGAGCGGTATTGAAGGATGGGATACCGGCATCGCGACCTCGCGCCATATTGATGGCCGCTAGATCCAACGGCAAACCTACGAGGTTATTACGCAATGCGTCGGTTACAAATTCATCGATCTCGTTACCAACCTGCCGGGTCATCCCTTTGACTACCGCACCGGCTGCCTCGATGTTATTACTGTAGGTATCCCGAAATTCGACTGGATTTAGAAATGCCTGTATCAGACCAATGTCATTGTGATTGCCACCGGCATCGATGCGATCGACCGTTTCGGTCAACATGGAATGACCAAAGCGATACACGACATGCGCAAATTCGGCCATGATGGCTGGATTGATGGTGCTATCGTAGCCGACGAAAATATCGACATTGGGTTGCACCTTACGTGCAAACTCCTCGAACACCAAATGCTGATACTGCATTTCGGTCGCAAACCGCGCACCCTGAAACAGACGTTCGCCGTTCCAGTCTCCATTCGGCAGATGCCATTGGGCGATGAAAGCGGGATCACCGCTATTGTTAACCATATTCTTGATGAAATCGACCGTGCGATTATGTTCCGCATGAAAAACGGTATGCACGGTCGTCAGACCAATATTTTCATTGCCTCGACCATCACCGGTGATGAAATGAGCATCGAGCAACTCATCGTCATATTCGCCCGGTGCAGCCGGACCGGAGTTGATCACATTGTCACCATCGGCAATTTTCATGGTGCCACTGGCGTTGCGTGGTGCTGCATCATGCGCGATATCGTCCAGAAAAGCATGACCGGTGCGTACGACATTGCCGGGGATGTTCACGCCTGCTACCGTGCCTTCCAGTAAGGTATTGTTGGCCAGAACCAACTGCGCAAAGCCATTTGGGCCCGGTATGAATTTGCCATAGCTGTCGGTAGCCAATAACGGTAGATCGTTCAGATCAACATCCGTCAGATTGAGGCCCAGCATCTGTTTTGCCTGTTGTTTGATGTCGGCCCAGGTGGCAAGCCCACCCAATGCCGCACTATCCTCCAGCAATTTTCCTGAAGACACGGGGTTGCCCGCTGCATTGAGTACATATTCACGCAAAAAAACCTGATGCGAGGGATGGGAGGTATAGGTCTGATTCTGATCGACAAAAGGAGTCGTCTGATTGCGGTGATTGTGCACATCGTCACCCGTGCCTACGACACCATCGCCACCCGGAAGGTTAGTGGCACGCGTCAGCGTCATGAAGTTGGCTGCATTGGGGTCATTGCTGAAGAGCGGATCCCCCGGTTTCAGCGGAATGAAAACCGTACCACTCTGCCCTTTGTTGACCAGATCCAGTCCATGATCAAAAAACTGACCAAACAGGGTAAACCAGGAATTGTAAGGTGCAGACAAACCGACATCAGGCGTAACATTGGGAATGAAGTTAGTGGTAAAGGGTACGCCATCCGCACGCACACCATTGACATTCTTGGAACCGGGTGTCTGACTTGCCGCCGCCACCGCTGCCGGATTGGTATCGGACTGATCGACGATTAGGTTACTGACGAAACGCGGCTGGGTATCGAACACCAGCCCATTGGTTTGCAAATAGGATGTCGCTTCGCCCACTGGCTGGCTGGGTGAACCAAAACCATCCGGTACCACTTCTCCCGGACGAAATGTCGGTGTCAGCAAACGCGGAAAAATCTCGTCTGCCGATCCAAATTGGGAACGACCGGCAACGAGATTGTTGAATGAGCCATCCACATTGCGCAACCCCAATGACAATAACGGGCTACCCACGATTCCCGGCAATGCATTGTCATTGCCATTGCCCTGCGCTACCGAATCTTCTTCGGCCAAGAAAATCTGCTGGAGTACAAAATCAAGATCAGATCTGCTGAAATTTGCCATTTTAGTTGCCTCGCATTGTTATATTTGATCGATAAGTGCTTGGCAAAATGAATCTCGGGATTGAGTCCGCTGCAATCATCCCGAATTCGCCCGCAGAGTTGTTAGCGAGGACGTTTTCCCACAAACTCACCATTGCCACGTTCATGGTAGGGCTGACAATTGGCAATTCAAATGAGCAAATGGCCTGTTTTTTGTTAAGGAATCACTTAGATTCAACGTAGGATTTACAGACTTTACCGGTTCACGAATTTACGTCACGCCAGAAAAGCGGAAGGGATGCACATACTGCGTTTTAACACCGGGCCTGAATCGATCGTTTCTTTTTTTGGTTGTGACTAAGATAAAACAGGTTATCATCCTTGCTAATCATTTCATTTTTAGAACGGCAAGCCCATGAGAAGTCAATTACGTACCGCCATTTACTGGCTCGGTAGTCTGGTATTCATCATTCAGATTGGCACTGTACAAGCCTTACCTGAAGACTGTCTGAACCTGACGACACCAGCCACTTTCGTCGAGCCCGAAAATGTCGCCTGTCTGCAAAAAGTCATCGTGACTGACGGTATCAATCAACAATTTTACAAGGCTTCACTTCAATGGCAGGGTATTAACAGTCCCAATCAATTCAGACTAACCAGTGCCGAACTCGATCAAACCGGTGACAGTTACAGTCCGGTTTTTTCATCGACTACAGGACTGCTGACCTTGCCTAAAATCGATATCCCCAGAACATTCGGTACCGAACGCTATGCGGTCAATCTAACGTCAATTCCGAATATCGAAGATCCTTCGACACTATTGTTCGAGTTGACCCAAATCGATATCTATATCAATCCAGATTTCATTCCTGGCCAAAACTGGAAGCCCTATGGCATGCTCCAGACCACAGAAAGGCAAGCTGTCGATACACTGGGACGATCCCTTCCCTATGCACAACTGGCCGATGCCGTATATGACTTCGATATCGTCAATTTTGAGCAATGGGAACTGATCGAGCACATCAGTAAAAGCTCGGGTATGCAGGCCGGTCTGTATAAAAACAAGGAGACTGCGGAGCTGGTTCTGGCTTTTCGCGGCACAGAGAAATGCGACTTTCCCTGCTCTCTGGAAACACTTCGTGACATGGCTGCCGATGTAACGCTTACGCTGGGACTGGTACCAGATCAATTCAAGCATGCGTTCAATTTCGCCCAGGATGTCACCAACCGTTACTCCAATCACAAGATTACCGTTGCCGGACATTCATTAGGCGGGGGATTGGCTCAAGCAATCGGCTCGGTATTCGGTCTGGAAACGTATGCGTTCAATTCTTCGCCCGTTCCGGATGATTTTTTTGATCAGTACCCTGTGACATTACCTCAGGAAGAATTGGACGAGATCATTTTTAATATTGCTGATATTCATGATCCCGTTTCCAATACCGATGAAAATGGGGATTTCTACCTCAATGCCCGGCATATCACCCAACTGTTTCAGTTCAATTTTGATGCCATGGAAGTCTTCCCCACCCAGTCATTTGACTTTACCGATTTACGCTTCGATCGCCATAGCATTACCAAACTAGTCGGTAATGCGCAAAGGCTTATCGCACTGTATCAATCGGGTTGGTAAAAAACCATTTCGCAGCGCTGGCTCACGCCGTGACAGCTCCTGTCTAATTGTTCTGGTCCAGTATCACCTTGGACAAATAGTGCATGAACACCCATTCTTTTTCGTACTGGATATCAATCCAGTATAAATTCATTTCATTTTAAACCACCGCATTACTCAAATATTCGGAAGCCTATTACAGGTTGGGAATATTCCTGCAGGCCTATTAGTTTCTAATCCTTCCTTATAAATCATTAGAAATAAATTGAAATATATTTCCACACTCTCATTTCTCATATCATGTGAATAAATCATAAAAATTGTGTGAACTTTTTGTGAATCCATTTATCTGATGTTGCGTAATCTCTTTACAACAACTTCACAAATTTACGAAGGAAATCGCTATGAAAACAAATCAAATTTTTATTCTGTCAGCAATTGTGATAACCACAGCCTTTTTTGGCGTTCTGTCAGTTTTTGAGCTACCCCACACTGTTATGGAATGGATCGTTTCCGATACGATTTTAGGCGTCATCTTGTATTTCAACTATCTTGTCATCGCCATGAATCAGGACTCGACGAAAACGCGCACACGCTTTCAATCTGGTAAAGCCACTGTTTAATCTGTAAACCGCTGACAGGAATCCGGTTCAAGGTGAAATACTGGATTCCTGATCAATCAAGCCCTCATTCTGGTATTCAGCTTCTTGCACCACAACGAGTCGTTCAGTTGGAAATGTAATGGTAAACAAACTCCCTTTACCAATCTGACTTTTGATTTCCAGTCGTGCATCATGGCGACTCAAGACATGCTTGACAATGGCCAGTCCAAGTCCCGTCCCACCCGTTTCCCGTGAACGACTGTTATCCACTCGGTAAAATCGTTCTGTTAATCTCGGAATGTGTTCGGAGCCAATACCAATTCCACTATCCTGCACGGAAAATATCCCTTGCCCCCCCCTCTTCTCCCAACGAACCGAAATATCTCCATCATCGGGGGTGTATCGTATGGCGTTACTGATCAGGTTACCAAATGCACTGCGCAGCTCCTCCTCACTCCCAAGTAACTGATCATGCGTCACAACATCCAGCTCGATATGATGCCGCCCGGCACTGAGCGATTCAGCATCCAAAAGTAGTTTGTGCATCAAACTCCCCATATCGATGGTCTGTTCCTTCATCTTGTTCTGAGCATCTTCCAGGCGAGATAGAATCAACAAGTCTTCAACCAATCTTTGCATTCGCGTTGCCTGTTCGGTCATCAACAATAACGCGCGTTTGTTGAAATCATGGTTGACACAGGCGTCATCCGATAATGTTTCCAGAAAACCACTAATCACGGTAAGCGGAGTGCGCAGCTCATGGGATACATTGGCGATGAAATCGCGACGCATGGTCTCCAGTTTTTCAAAGCGAGTAATATCCCGACTGATCAGCAGTTTCTGGTTGAAACTGTAAGGGACGAGTTGCAACGAGAGAATCAAACCCTGTTGACGTGTTTGCTTCAGAATCAGTGGATTACTGAATTTCCGTGCCGCCAGATATTCCACAAAGGGAATTTGCCGCACCAGATAGGTGATTTGTTGCCCCATATCCAGAGACAAGTGGATTCCGAGGTGCTGTTCTGCAACCCGATTACACCACTCGATACGATCCTGTTCATCCAGAATGACGATGCCATCCGGCATGGCCGCAGTAACACTCTGCATGCGTTCCAGCGCCAAACTAAGCATCTCGCGACTTTGACTATGCTGACGGACATAGCGTGCCAGGTGAGCAAACACATCATCCCACGCACCCGATCCAGCCGGTATGCTCGCTTGGGTATGATCGGAACGCAACAACCAGCGCTCAAGCAATACGATATGGCGTACATGATGAAACACCATCCAGAGTAGCGCCAAAGTACAAAAAATCAGTGCTTTCATGGCGCCGAATATCAGCCACGCCAAAGCTGCAGCTAAGATCACATACACTATGCCCGAGCTACGCTCCCAGATATCAGCCACGGAATTTATCCTAAATTAATCATTATGCGGAAGAAATATTACAGTCCAGCATGCGGTATTTCAGTGGTACCAGAAAATGCGCAAGCCGCGCCAGATTTTTGCTTGAATTGCCAGTTTGCTCGTTATCGGTTCACTCAATTTCACACTATTCGCACTCATGCACTTACTCTTCGCTGGTCGAAAACCGGTAACCCGCCCCCCGAACTGTCTGAATCCAGTTTTCCTTGCCTGCAATCTGTAATGCCTTGCGCAAGCGGCGAATGTGCACATCGACAGTCCGGTCCTCGACAAAAACATGGTCACCCCACACCCGATCCAACAACTGACTGCGCGAATAGACACGTTCGGTATGTGTCATCATGAAATGCAGCAAGCGATATTCGGTCGGCCCCAGGCCGATTTCCAGATCACCCGAAGTCACGCGATGGTTGCCCGGATCCAGTTTCAGCCCATCTATTTCCACCACTTCACCGCTTGCTTCCGGAATCAATCGCCGCAACACGGCCTTGATGCGCGCGATCAGCTCACGCGGAGAAAAAGGCTTGGTCACATAATCGTCAGCCCCGACTTCCAGCCCCCTGACTTTGTCTCCCTCCTCGGTCCGAGCCGTCAGCATGATGATCGGAATCAGGCGTGTACGCTCATTGCGCCTTAAATTCCGCGCTAAATCGACACCATTCATACCCGGTAACATCCAGTCCAGCAAGATCAAATCAGGTAATGCATCATGGATCCGCAGCAAGGCCTGTTCGGCGCTATCAGCACAAATCGTGGTATACCCGGCTTGCTGCAAATTATAGACAATCAATTCCTGGATTGCGGCCTCATCCTCGACAACCAGTATGTTTGCTGTCATATGAAATTCCCGTAGGGTTAATTATTATCTGTACAGTTTGCTACAATGCGATCAGTTTTCAATTCCTCACCAACACACATAATATTATATGGCCGGATTAACCAAAGACACCCCCCATCCAGTAGAAATCAAGTTGCATCAGCAATCGAGGATTCTGGACATCACTTTTTCCGATGGCAGAACCTTTCATTACACCTGTGAGTTTTTGCGTGTCCATTCACCTTCGGCCGAAGTCAGTGGTCATGCACCAGGTCAGGAAGTTCTGCAAACAGGCAAAAAAACGGTCAATATTCGAAAAATCGAACCAGTGGGTCATTATGCCATACAGCTCAATTTCACCGATGGCCACAATACCGGACTGTACTCTTGGGATCTGCTCTACAAGTATGGTTTGAATCAGGATACAATGTGGCAGCGTTACCTGCAGCGTCTGCAGGAAACTGGAGCCAGCCGCGATCCGGTATCCAGACCACCAACCCTAACACCGAATCACTCGTGCAAATAGGTTACAAACCCGATACCCCCTAGTCCCCAACTTCATAAGACATAACCATGACCAAAACCACCCATTTCGGATTCAATACCGTTACAGAAGATGAAAAAGCAGGCAAAGTTGCCGAAGTATTTCATTCGGTAGCAGATCGCTACAACCTGATGAATGATCTGATGTCAGCAGGACTGCATCGAATCTGGAAACGCTTCGCCATCGAAGTCAGTGGTGTCAAAAATGGTGACAAGGTTCTCGACATCGCAGGAGGTACCGGAGATCTCAGTACACTATTCCTGCAGAAAGTTGGCAGATCGGGGGAAGTCTGGTTGACTGACATCAACAATTCCATGTTGTCGATCGGACGCGATCGCATGATCGATGCCGGCACCCCGGTTCCGGTCACACAATGCGACGCTGAAAAACTTCCTTTCCCAGACAATTACTTTCATTGTGTTTGCGTGGCTTTTGGTCTGAGAAACATGACGCACAAGGACGTTGCTTTAAAAGAGATGTTTCGCACCATCAAACCTGGTGGAACGGTTATCGTCCTGGAATTCTCAAAAGTCTGGAAACCACTGCAACCAGCGTATGACACATATTCATTCAAATTGCTGCCTCTGATGGGCAAGGTATTTGCCGATGACGCCGATAGCTACCGCTATCTTGCCGAATCCATTCGCATGCATCCATCCCAGGAAGAACTTAAAACACTGATGCAAGAAGCCGGTTTTGAGCGTGTGGAATATTTCAACATGACTGCTGGCATCGTTGCGCTACATCGCGGCTACAAATTCTGATCCACCCTGTCATGCAGTGAAACAAATACAGGGTGGTCGCAGATTACAGATAAGAATTACGCTACCAGTTCGACTTTTCCAGTCTCCAGATGATAGATTCCGCCGACTATGCGTATTTTTTTCTGATCATGAAAATAATCAAGCACCGGCGTTTTGGTTCTTAGGCGTTCAACCGTCATGATCACATTCATCTTGGTGACATTCATCAGACGATTACTGGAGGTATCTGTCGTTGCCCTGACAGCAGGTGCAATGGCACTGGCCAGCAGTTGAATGTGACCTGGAAAGTCCTTGTGGTGATCCACAGCATCGACTGCGGCCCTGACCGCACCACAGCTTTCATGCCCCAGCACCATAATGAGTGGTGTATTCAGCACCGCCACTGAATATTCTATGGTGGCAATGTTGTCGTTATTCAGATAATTTCCTGCACCCCGCGCCACGAACAGATCACCCAAGGCTTCATCGAAACAATGCTCGGGGCTGACCCTGGAATCCGAGCAACCCAGTATCGTAGCATACGGATTTTGCCCACCTACTAAAGCAGACTGAATATCGTGGAAGTCCAGCGGTTTGGATTTCCCGGCAACATAGCGTTCGTTACCACGCATCAGTCGTTCAAGCGCCTGATCCGGTGTTAATACGTTTTCCGGCTTGGGAGGTGCAGGTCGAATCGGATTGTTCGCCGGTGTCTCTTTGGCAAACACTCCCCCTGCATAATGCAATCCCGTACCCAGCGCCGATGCTGCAGAGAATTTGAGAAAAGCGCGCTTGTTAGCACAGAGCCCTGAATTCTGTGCTGGATTTTGATTCGTTTCACAATACTGACACATAATTGAATAGACCTAATAATAACATCGATAAAAAGGCATTTTATACTGTCCGATCAGCATATTTAAAGTAGCTCGTCATATGACATCCCAGTCGTATTCAATATCGAGAGTGGCTCTGCCCGCTCAACTCAGAGTCAGTATTCATCTGCTTTTCCGGCAGACTTGCCACTCTTATATTGCGGTGCTGCCAGTACGAAAAAACCTCCACTACTGTTTCAAATACGATTTTCGAGTATACTGCCCGGCTGCAAGAATTTTCCAGACGAAACGCAAGAATTCGTCTGGAAGCACAATGTGTTAACACACAAATTAATCCAAACGTATCTATAACTAACGAATTGGCATTTGCCAGGGAGATCGTATGCATAAACTTTTATCTAGCGTATTGCTTAGTTTTACACTTGCCGTGTCCTACAGTGCATGGGCCCATGAAGGGGAAGATCATTCGCACGAGGAGGAAGCTGCTGCCGAATCCACAACTGCACTTGAAAGTGGTAAAGGCTGGAAAGTTATCCGTAATGTCGAAATAGGCACATCAGGAAAATTTATCCAACTGGTGTTGGTCGATCATAGCGTCTACACCGATAAAACCGTATACAGTTCTGCCATTTATCGTTTATGTCGCGCAGATGCTGAGTTTTGCCGCATTCGCTTCTGGAGTGAGGAGCGCTTTGTACCAGAAAAAGCATCCCTGACCATCGAACAGAACAAACAGCTCAGAGCCGAGTATCTCGTCAACAAATCGGCTGGCACAAAGCAACTGCGCTGGTCCTGCACGGTTGATACCGACAGGACTCACTGCTTCTGATACGCAGCAAAAACTGAACGACATTTGCCTGGATAAGTAGTGCAACACCAATGGCAATCAGGCCATCTCAAATATGCAAAGCACGCTTATCCACGCCAAGCGCAGCCTCGTGAAATACTTCTGACAACGATGGATGGGCATGAACGATACAAGCGATATCCTCGCTGCTGGCAGAGAATTTCATGGCCATGACGGCTTCCGAGATCAACTCGGAAACATGAGGACCGATCATGTGCACACCCAATACCCGATCTGTTTTTTCATCAGCCAGTACTTTGATAAATCCACTGGTTTCACCGATTGCTCGCGCACGCCCATTGGCAATGAAAGGAAACTGCCCGGACTTGTAAGCTATACCGGCTGCCTTTAATTCCTGTTCATTCTTGCCCACCCAGGCAATCTCCGGTGCCGTATAAATAACCCACGGAATGGTATTGAAATCGACAGCGTCCATCTCCGCTGGCTCACCACTTTCGATACGCTTGATCATTTCAGCCACTGCCACACCCTCCTCCGAGGCCTTATGTGCCAGCATGGGACCACGTACTACATCCCCCACGGCATACACCTGGGATAAATTCGTACGGCAAAATTCATCCACTACTACAAAACCACGCTCATCCAGCACCAATGCGTTCTCCGACACGCCCAGACCGGTGGTATTCGGTATGCGGCCGATGGCCACGATCAGTTTATCGACTTCGAGAACCTGTTCCTGGTTATTGGCATCACTATACTGAACCACGACCGAGGTGGCCAATGTCTTGACCGACTTGATGCTGATTCCAGTATGAATCCGCAGACCCGGCTCTTTGGCAAAAACATTCTTGGCTTCTTTCGCTACCTGTTCATCGGCCGCCATCAGAAAACCCGGCATCGCCTCCAGAATGGTCACCTCAGCTCCAAGACGTCGCCATACACTTCCCATCTCCAAACCGATCACGCCCGCACCAATCACACCCAGACGCTCAGGGACAGTATTCAAAGCCAGCGCGCCGGCATTATCCAGAATCCGTTCATTATCAAAAGGCGCCAGAGGTAAAGACCGCGGAACCGAACCTGTAGCAATAATGACATGCTTAGCGTGTATCGTCTCCGTCGTACCATTATCGTTCACTGCAATCTGCCAATTCTTGGTGGAGGCATCCTGTTGCAACAACGTGCCACGACCATGTAACGATTTCACTTTGTTCTTTTTAAACAGTGAAGCGATACCGGCGGTAAATGTCGTAACAATTTTGTCCTTGCGTGCCACCATGACAGGTACATCGACAGCAACGCCTTCAGCGGCTATGCCGTGCGTAGCAAACTTGTGCTTGATTTGGAAATAATTTTCAGAAGATTCGAGCAAAGCCTTTGAAGGAATGCAACCGACATTCAGACAGGTTCCACCGAGACTGGCTTTGCCTCGGGTATTTTTCCATTCGTCGACACAAACAGTATTCAGACCAAGTTGTGCACAGCGGATTGCAGCAACATATCCTCCCGGTCCTGCTCCAATCACGGCCACATCGAATATTTCGGATGTCATAATCAAACCAACCTTTTGATAAAAATCACTGAAAAAAAGAAAATGATCATTTGATCGCATGCAAGAGCTACCTGCATCGTATCAAGAACTGGATGATAACAATGATTGATACCGGGATGCCATACATTCCGATATTTCAGGCAGGCTTGTTGTTGATTGACCCGGGAATTCAACATCCAATTCACACAGAGCCATACTAGCAGCGATAAAAATGATCAGAGAATGCCAGCTAACTTTCGAAGCTATTTCGCAAATGATTTCAGTATGCCATCATAAAACCACTTAATTATCTGGTAATTTTGCGATGAAGTATCGCTTGAACGATTTTTTACTGGAATTCAAAATGAAAAAAGACATAAAAATGTTTATTATCAAACTGATTGGTACGTTTCTAGTACTTTCCCTCATTATCATGCTGGGCAAACGGTTAAAATCCTCGGAACTTCTCAATGAGGCCGTATCTTTTGAATTAAGGCACATTGAAACAATAACTAGGTTGCAGCTATCCGCTTAAAAAATTAAATGCAAACATTGTGCGCAACACCTGACTATCGTATTGGTATACGAAGAATGAAACGCATCGTTGTAGCAAGCAACAACGATACAATCTGCGGAGAGAAATAAATAATAGGCTACACCAGATATGATTTTGATCGTGAAGTAGAATTTTACATGGATGCAGATGGTCTCAGTCTATCAACCAATGAAGTTCGAGTGATACTCGAAATGATGAAAGGCTTTCCTGAATTTTGTACGAGTAAGGAATAAAAAATAAATAGCCTTAGGAGGAGAAATGACACAACAATGCGTGACGCATAAGTTTTTGGAAAAGGACGAAGAATTATCGGAGATGACGGAATCATACAATAATCTGAAGGACAGAATGGAATGAGCTTTTTCGAATGGCCGTGTGAGCTGTTTCTCAGTTTTTGCACCTTTCTAGTAGTGACAAAGGCTTTATTGGCATTGATACTTGGCGTTTTCTCGGTCGGTATGACCGTATTAGTAATAAAACAATTAATCAAGGATTTGATGAAATAATTTGATATGAGCCACTCCCCGCAAAGCATGGAGGGACTACCTGAACCACCAAAATCAAATAAATAATATGAGACGAACAAAACGAAACATTATTCCTTGCCACAAAATAGGCAAGAATATTTAATTTTATATCAGTGACTTGAATGGTTTTGTTGAGTCAAAAAAGGTCGGAGTTGGAAAGTTACCCCGATATTACTCTGAATCTTTTTGTTATTTTTTTGCTATAAGTCTTTATTTTAATGGTGGCCAAGGGCGGAATCGAACCACCGACACAAGGATTTTCAGTCCTCTGCTCTACCGACTGAGCTACTTGGCCATTTGAGAAATTGTTAGACAAAAAACGGATGATCCCGTCAGTTTGTAATTAGATTGTTAAGTAAATTGGCGCGCCCGGCAGGATTCGAACCCACGACCCCTTGGTTCGTAGCCAAGTACTCTATCCAACTGAGCTACGGGCGCCTTAGTGCAATTTAGTTACTTACACCTTATCCAAAAGCCGTGAGATTATACCAGACTAAGGTAATTGCAGGGTTCGAACTTTCAACACAAAATCACTTTCATGCCATTGAAATTGTAATCGTTCAAACCGGTGACTGCTTTGCCAATCATCACAATCTCTTTTGAAGAGCGGCGATGATCGTGTATTTGATTCATCTTGTCAAGACGAAACTGTCTTTTATAGGCACTGAAATGACTAAATGTCTTCCTTTGGTTCAGGATTTTCCTGTTTGGGAATGCGTGATCGTTCAGATTCGGCAGCCGTCGCCAAAGTGTGAGCCCGAGCCGGGATTCTGGGCGTTAAACAGTTGACATCGGCATTCTGTGCTCGATGACGTAAAGCGTGATCCATCAGAACCAGAGCCAGCATCGCTTCCACGATAGGTGTGGCACGAATGCCAACACAGGGATCGTGCCTGCCATGAGTTTCAACAATGGCTGGATTTCCTTGTTTGTCAATCGTTTGACGTCCGAGACGAATGCTGGAAGTCGGTTTGATCGCCACATTGACAGTGATATCCTGACCAGTGGAAATGCCACCGAGAATCCCACCGGCATTATTACTCAGAAAACCTTCCGGCGTCATTTCATCGGAATGCTCCGTGCCTTTTTGCGCCACGCTGGCAAAACCAGCTCCGATTTCTACACCTTTGACGGCATTGATACTCATCATGGCATACGCAATTTCAGCATCCAGCCGATCATAAACCGGTTCACCCCAGCCCACCGGTACACCCCGAGCCATCGCACTGATCTTGGCGCCAACCGAATCACCCGATTTACGCAACTGGTCCATGAATCTCTCCAGTTGTTCCGTGTAACTGTTGTCTGCAGCAAAAAATGGATTTTGATCGACATCTTCCCAACGTCTGAATGGAATGGATAATGGACCGAGTTGCGACATGAAGCCACGAATGACAATCCCGAATTTCTCCTTCAACCATTTTTTTGCTATGGCTCCCGCCGCCACCCGGACTGCTGTCTCCCTTGCAGAAGAACGACCGCCACCACGATAATCGCGGATGCCATATTTTTGCCAGTAGGCATAATCTGCATGCCCGGGGCGAAACACTTCCATGATTTTGCTGTAATCCTTGCTACGCTGATCTTCATTGCGAATCAACAACGCAATGGGTGTTCCCGTAGTCTGGCCTTCAAAAATGCCAGAAAGAATTTCAACGGTATCGGATTCACGTCGTTGCGTCACGTGCCGCGACGTACCCGGTTTACGCCGGTCCAGCTCCTGTTGAATTTCCTCGGTCGTGATTTGCAAACCCGGTGGACACCCATCGATAACACAGCCAATCGCCGGACCATGGGATTCACCAAACGAGGTGACACTGAAAAGCTTGCCAATGTTATTGCCTGACATTCTAACCTTCTCTTGTAATGAATGACGAAAGTCTACCATACGTACTTCGGGTTTTTTTGAATCGCTCTCGACGAAGTTACACTGATTGTCTGCTTTCTACCCAGATCCACATCCGCGAACTTTGCTGTGACCATCCCCGTTGAGCCACGTCAACATTGAAATCCTTTCTTCATGCTATATCAGCAGGTAAAATGCGTTTAATTGATTGTGTCATCGTAGCGGAAAAAACCTGCAATCATCGGATACTGCCAGCATGACATGTTTGTCCGTAATGCCATTCACTAAATTTATTCAATAATCATATTAGAAATCGGGGGCCTGCATGAACACACCACGAGTCAAAGAGTTTCTTCTCGACTTGCAAAATAGCATTGTCCGCGGTCTGGAACAGATCGATGGTAAAGCTTTCAAACGAGATCAATGGGATCGGCCGGAGGGCGGCGGCGGAATGAGCAGTGTCATTGAAGAAGGTAATGTGCTTGAACGCGGCGGCGTTAATTTTTCTCATGTCTTCGGTCCCGGCCTGCCGGCATCCGCCACAGCCGCTCGTCCGGAACTCGCTGGCCGCTCGTTCGAAGCCATGGGAGTATCATTGGTGCTGCATCCCCGCAATCCCTACGCTCCAACCGTGCACATGAACGTGCGCTTCTTCGAGGCTCGCAAGGAAGGTGCTGAGCCAGTATGGTGGTTTGGTGGCGGTATGGATCTGACGCCCTATTATGGCTATGCCGAAGACGCCGTTCATTTTCACCAGACCTGCAAGGATGCGCTCAGTCCGTTTGGCGATGATTGCTATCCTCGCCTGAAAAAATGGTGTGATGACTATTTCTTTCTGAAACACCGCCGTGAACCTCGAGGAATCGGCGGCGTTTTTTTTGATGATCTGAATCAACCCGATTTTGAGCAATGTTTCAATCTGACACAAAATGTCGGCAAACACTTTTTGACTGCCTATTCCCCGATTCTGGAGCGTCGCAAAGATACACCTTATGGCGAACGAGAACGCGATTTCCAGGCTTACCGACGCGGACGCTATGTCGAATTCAATCTGGTCTGGGATCGTGGAACATTATTCGGCTTGCAAACCGGAGGACGCACCGAATCGATCCTGATGTCACTCCCTCCAATCGTCAAATGGCGCTACGACTGGAAGCCAGCTGCCGGCAGTGCTGAAGAAAAACTCTATACTGATTTTCTGATCGGCAAGGATTGGGTATAAGTCGTGTGTCGAACCATTTTCCACATCTGAAACCATGAGCAGGATTTCATTGAACACCCAGATATTTCTGGGTGCGGCTCTTGGTATTGCAACGGGCGCCGGTTTCATGCAGCTGGGGGCCGAATCCAGCGTCACTCAACAAGGGTTGTACGCAGCCAAACTGGTAGCCACAGTGTTTATCGATCTGCTGCGCATGATTCTGATCCCGCTCGTGTTTACATCGATCGTCGTGGGTGTTGCCAACTTGCGTTCGCATCAACAGATGAATCAGGTTTGGCAGCGAACGTTGATCTTTTTTTTCTCCACCATGGCCATTGCCATCATCCTTGGGCTCACTGCCGCCAATCTGCTGCAGCCCGGTGCAGGACTTGAAATTGCAATGTTTCAGGACGCCATGCAGGCGTTCAAAGTCACGCAAATGTCGGTAACGGATTTTTTCGCTCATTTCCTGCATTCCCTGTTTCAGAATCCATTTGCTGCACTGGCGCAAGGAAATGTATTGGCCGTAGTCATTTTCGCCCTATTGTTGGGCATCGCACTGGTGGCGGGTGGAGAACGCTATCGCAATATTCACGTGCTGATGCAGGAATTCTTGGAGTTGATCCTGATGCTGGTAGGTTGGATCATGCATCTGGCTCCCTTGGGTATCATGGCCTTGTTGCTGCAACTTGTCGCTTCACAGGATATTGGATTGCTGTCCACGCTGATCCGCTTTATGGCTATTGTTCTGGGGGTCACCTTACTGCATGGTGTCGTTGTGCTGCCATTGATACTTTATCTTACCACCGGCATGACACCTGCCACATTCTGGCGTGGTGCGCGAGAAGCTCTGATCACGGCCTTTGCCACCAGTTCGAGTGCAGCCACACTGCCGGTAACACTGCGATGCGCCGAGCAGCACTTGCATGTCAAACGCGATATTGCAGGATTTGTCATTCCACTCGGCGCTACTGTCAATATGGATGGTACCGCACTGTACGAAGCCATTGCAGCGTTGTTCATTGCCAATCTGGCTGGGGTCGAGCTCAGTCTGATACAGCAGGTCATCGTCTTCTTTACTGCGATGATGGCAGCCATCGGTGCGCCGGGGATTCCCAGTGCCGGCATGGTCACTATGGTGATGGTATTGCAGTCGGTTGGATTACCAGTCGAAGCCATCGCCATTCTGTTACCGATTGACCGCATTCTCGATACCTTCCGTACGATGGTTAATGTGGAAGGTGATCTGATTGGTAGCCTGGTGGTGCAACGCTGGGTTCAGCGCGATTGATCCATAGACTGGATCGCAGCGGTAGGTCAGCGCGCAAAATTGGGTACGGTGGTCGGTTCAGCGATGGTCAATCCATATTCCATATCATATTTTCTGAATACGATCGCCTTTTTCCAGAACCTCCCTAGATCAATTCATTGTCGCGAAAGCGCTGCTGAATCTCTGCCACCTTGTCCGCGTGATTGATCAGTGCCTCGACACAGTCTCGGTCCAACTTGGAATCAGCCAGCGAGCGCAGCATGCCGAATGCTTCCTCGTTACTCCATGGCGCCTTGTATGCACGTCGCGAAGTCAGGGCATCGAACACATCTGCCACGGCGCTGATGCGAGCCTCGATCGGGATTTCGTCGCCCTTGAGCCCCTTGGGATAACCACTGCCATCAATGGCTTCATGGTGGAATTCGGCGATATTGCGCAGGATATTAGCATGACCGAATGTCCCCAGACTGAAATCCTCTAGCACGGAATCAATGATTTCCCGCCCTTTTTCCGGGTGAGTTTTCATGACATCGAATTCAGCCGGATCTAGCTTGCTGGGTTTGCGCAGGATATTATCGGGAATACCGATCTTGCCGACATCGTGCATCGGTGAGAACAAGAAAATATGCTCGATCTGCTCATCGGTAATGTTGTAGCTAGCCGACAATTCCCGTGCGATCAGGCGGGCATAATGTGCTGTGCGGTCGATGTGTGAGCCGGTTTCCAGGTCTCGGTAGTGGGTCATGCTGCGTGCGGCGCGTACAGCCGCCAGCAACGTCCGGATTGCGGTTAGTTCGTTGATTACCATCAACGCGATCAAATGACCGTAGATATCCAGCTGACGCAGCACCGTCACTGCAAAAGGATGTTCCTGAAATGAATTGAAAAACAAAAACCCGATGAAAGTACCACTCTGGTACAGGGGCATGGTATAGCTGGATTTGTACCCTTTGGCAGCGATACGTTTGGTATGTTCGTGCTGTCCTTGCGCAAAAAGACTGAGATTCTGCACCAGGCGCGGACGGCGATGCTCGAGAATGGCATAAAGCGAAGGTGCGGAACTCAGTGCTGCCTCATAGGTAGTCACCGGATTATCACTCCCTTCCGTGCTATGAGTATAGGTTTTGAGCATTTCCGTTTTTTCATCAAACAATGCGATCGCCAACCGATCCACAAATGGGAAATCCTCACGGATCACTTGATGCAAAAATCGCAGTTTTTCCGTCAGTGGCAAATTCTCGTGCAAATTGGCCAAGGTATCCTGGTGTGAGAATAGATCTTTTTGTTGCGACATAATTATTCCTTCCGATCTTGTGAACAATAACCACGCGTTACCACGACCAATCGACTCCAGCAGAATTTGCAGTATAACAATAAATCTGCACCAACCTAGACCACAGGGTTTGATGGGCTCTGGCAATCAAACTTTCAGTTTAGCTGTGACAATTTGTCGCGCGGCAATATGCCACATTCCCAAGTATGAAGTTTATTCCTACAATTTCCTCAACAAGATAAATGAATAACCAATGAAGTGATTCATTGATCTTGAGTAAGTAACGTGTTCAATCACAGGAAAGGAGGATGAATGGTGTGCTCCGGAACACAGTACACTATCATGACAAATAATGAAAATACCGAAACGATTAGAGCCGCTGATTGATGAAGGACTGATTGACAGCGTAGTGTGTCAGCTCATGAGTGGCAAGGAAGCCATGGTCTATATGGTGCGCAGTGGCAATGATTTTCACTGCGCGAAGGTCTACAGAGAAAGCAACCAGCATCACGTATCCCATCGCACCTCCCCTGTTGGAGGGCGCCGATTCAAGAATAGCCGCCGCCTTCGCGTCATTGAAAAGGCAGAGTATACTGCTTACCGCACACACCTGGATCAGGAAGTCTGGCCTTGCAAGGAAGTCGAGATGCTGTGTCACTTAGGGCGGTCCGGTGTCAGGGTACCCAAGTTTCACAACTTTTTTGACGGTGTGTTACTTATGGAATTGATCACCAATTCTGAAGGTCAGGTCGCCCCTAGGCTGAGTGACCTGATGCCTACCCCCAAACAGGCGCGACATTATCACAAGATACTGATGAAGCAGATCGTGAAAATGCTGTGTGCAGGTGTTGTCCATGGCGACCTGTCGCAATATAACGTTCTGGTCGACAGCCAAGGACCTGTCATTATTGACTTACCCAAAGCAGTGAATGCATCGGACAACCATCACGCACGCTCACTGATCAAACGCGATGTGGATCACTTGACTGCCTATTTCAGTCGCTTTGCACCTGAATTGGCACAAAGTGATTACGCAGCCGAAATCTGGTCTTATTATCAGCGTGGCAAACTTCCCAATGCTGTTCTGACTGGCCATATCAAGGCAACCGAAGATAACGACAGCACACCAGTTAACGTCAGTGACGTACTACAAATGATCAATACAGCCATCAAAAAAGAGATTGCCTGGCAACAACATAAACAAAGCAAGCTCGCCAATCAACTGCTGCACTGCTAGTAATCGCGCCGCAGAACCTGCACTTAAGCCAGACTTAGTTTGACCGCAACCGGTTACCTTGTGCTATAATTCGCGCTCTGACGCGGGGTGGAGCAGTCTGGCAGCTCGTCGGGCTCATAACCCGAAGGTCGTAGGTTCAAATCCTGCCCCCGCAACCAATAAAATCAATCACTTACATCTTAATCGAGTAAGTGATTTTTTATTTCCAACATTCATGTAGTCACCGTGTAGGAAATTTTCATGAAAATCGAGCTTGCCGTAAATGGTACATTGATGCGAGGTTTAGCGTTAAATCACAATCTTCTTGAATTAGGTGCTGAATTTGTGGAAGAAGCGTTAACCGCACCACTCTACAGACTCTGGTCAATTAACGATCAATACCCTGCAATGCAGCGATCTTCAATCGGCAAGCAAATATCCTTGGAGATATGGAG
>JAMWZR010000084.1 GCA_024282035.1 Nitrosomonas sp. | reverse complement strand
GAGCAATGGGATAAAAAGAACAGAGCGTTCTTATTAAAAAATAAAAGTAAGCAATAAACAAAGTAATAAAAAACAGTAAAAAAAGTATTGCGCAAAATGTAATTACGTTATATTGTAATGTCGTGTGTAAGCTGTTGGAGTACTCGCATGACATCGCAAGATCAATTACCTCACATCACAACCGTTAAAGACCGTGCAAAGAGCAAGTTGGAGCGCGATGCACGGGAAATACTGTCGGCCTTGCAAGATCCTGAAACGGTTGAAATCATGGTCAACGCCGATGGCCGTATCTGGCAAGAGAAATTGGGTCAAAAGATACAACATATCGGAAATATCCAAGCTGCCCAGGTTGAAGCCGTTATCAAAACGGTAGCAGGTTTCCACGGTAAGGAAGTCAATCGATTCAGCCCGATGATCGAGGGCGAATTTCCGCTCGATAATTCGCGCTTCGCAGGTCAACTACCCCCCATCGTTACATCACCCACCTTTGCCATCCGTAAAAAAGCCATCAAGATTTTTACGCTCGAACAATATGTGGAAACCGGTGTGTTGTCGCCCAGACACTCTGATGTCATTAAAGAGGCCGTGCGCAAGCACCGCAACATTCTAGTCATTGGTGGCACTGGATCAGGTAAAACAACACTGATCAACGCCATCATTCATGAAATGGTTGTCAATGACCCGGATGAGCGCATTTTCATCCTGGAAGACACTGGTGAGATTCAATGTGCCGCAGAGAATTTTGTGCAGTATCACACCACACTGGAAATCGATATGACGCAATTGCTCAAAACAACCTTGCGCATGCGACCTGACCGCATTCTGCTAGGGGAGGTCAGAGGCCCTGAAGCGTTAGACCTGCTAGATGCCTGGAATACCGGTCATGAAGGTGGAGCGGCAACTTTGCACGCCAATGATGCCATGTCAGGACTCACCCGTCTCGAATCGTTAATTTCTCGCAATCCTTCAGCACCGAAAGAGATCATGCCATTAATCGCGGAGGCGGTTGATATGGTGGTACATATCACGCGCACACCCCACGGCAGAAAAATCCAGCAGATTATCGAGGTACAAGGATTTAAAAGAGGAAGTTACCAAATCAAGAAGCTGTAAATCATCCATAGGAGCCAGTCTATGAAACTGATGCATATCAAGGATATCTCTCCATTTTTTTGTTTCTTCTCAATTGCTTTTTTGTTTGTGCTGTTGGTATCAGTTGATAACGCGCAAGCCGCTGTGGGTGCAGGCGGTGCGCTTCCCTATGAGACTTGGTTGGTGAATCTCAGAAACTCCGTCACCGGCCCGGTTGCTTTTACCTTGTCTATTATCGGTATTGTCGTTGCAGGCGGTATTCTGATCTTTGGTGGCGAGCTCAATGCGTTTTTTCGCACATTGATTTTTATCGTGCTGGTGATGGCATTACTCGTGGGCGCCAACAACATCATGACCAATCTATTTCAGGGTGCGGTCATTCCGGGTGAAATACCCCACCAGGAATCAATAGTAAATTCACAGGAATAGGAGGCAAACTCATGGCGCTTCGAACCATACCTATCCGTCAATCGGGAAACCGACCCAACCTGTTTATGGGTGGTGACCGGGAACTGGTCATGTTTTCCATCCTGATGGCTGCCACATCCATCTTTGTGGCGATGGAAGTCAAAGCCACGCTCTTTGGGGTAGCCCTGTGGTTTTTTGCACTGTTTGCACTGCGATTGATGGCTAAAAATGATCCGAAGCTACGTCATGTTTACTTACGCCAGATGCAATACAAGAAATACTATCCGGCGCGAAGCACTCCTTTTTATGACAATACCCGCCAGCAGGAGAAGCAGCATCTATGATTGCCGCCATCACTATTCTTATCGCAATCTCTGGAGCTGCGCTGCTCTTGATACTGTTTATGCGTATTCGTGAAACAGGCAAAGAATTAAGACTGGATCAACATCGATCCAAAGCAATGGGTTTTGCCGATCTGCTGGTGTATGCGGCGGTGGTGGAAGATGGCGTGATTGTCGGCAAGAACGGTTCATTGATGGCCGCCTGGGTATTTTGCGGTGATGATACCGCCAGCAGTACCGAGATCGAGCGTGAGCGCGTGTCATTTCGCATTAATCAGGCATTATCACGCTTAGGCAACGGCTGGATGATTCATGTCGATGCCATCCGCAAACCCGCACAAGGTTATTCAGACAAAGCACACTCCAATTATCCTGATCCCGTGACCGCTGCCATTGATGCTGAGCGGCGTAATTTATTTGAGCGTATCGGCACCATGTACGAGAGCTGCTTTATCGTATCACTGACATATTTGCCGCCAATGCTGGCACAGCGCAAGTTTGTCGAATTGATGTTTGACGATGAAGCCCAAGCACCCGATCAAAAAGCCAGGACACAAGGGCTGCTGGAATATTTCCAGCGCGAATGTGCCAACTTTGAATCCCGATTATCCAGCGTATTTCATCTGTCGCGCCTAAAAGGCCGAAAACTGGTCAATGAAGACAGTACCACCATCACCCATGATGATTTCTTGCGGTGGCTGCAGTTATGTGTAACTGGCCTGGATCATCCAATGGTGTTACCTGCCAATCCCATGTATCTGGATACCTTGCTCGGTGGTCAGGAAATGTGGGGAGGGGTCGTGCCTAAGATTGGCCGCAACTTTGTTCAAGTGGTATCGATTGAGGGTTTTCCGCTCGAATCCTCCCCTGGCATGTTAAACCTGCTCTCTGAATTGCCGGGTGTATACCGCTGGTCATCGCGATTTATCTTTATGGATGCGCATGAAGCGGTCAATCATCTGGAAAAATTTCGCAGACGCTGGAAACAAAAAATTCGCGGTTTTTTTGATCAAGTGTTTAATCTGCAAAGCAGCAATATCGATGAAGACGCGCTCAATATGACTGAAGATGCGCAGTCAGCCATTGCTGAGACCAATAGCGGCATGGTGGGGCAGGGGTACTATACCAGCGTGGTGGTGCTAATGATGGAAGATCGTGCAGCGTTGGAAGAAGCCGGACGCAAAGTCGAGAAAGCCATCAATCATCTGGGCTTTGCCGCACGGGTGGAAACCATCAACACCATGGATGCGTATCTGGGCAGTCTGCCCGGTCACGGGGTCGAGAATGTGCGCAGACCCCTGATCAATACCATGAACCTGGCCGATCTGTTGCCGGTCAATACCATCTGGACTGGAAAACCCATAGCCCCTTGTCCGATGTATCCGCCCAATTCACCGCCCTTGATGCACTGTGTCACGCAAGGTGCAACGCCTTTCCGATTGAATCTGCATGTGCGTGATTTAGGTCACACTTTCATGTTCGGACCGACAGGCGCAGGTAAATCTACGCATCTGGCGTTGATTGCCGCGCAATTGCGGCGTTATCAGGGTATGTCGATCTATTGCTTTGATAAAGGGCTATCGATGTATCCGTTGACCAAAGCCGTGGGCGGTCAGCATTTTACGGTAGCAGGCGATGATGAATCACTGTCTTTTTGTCCATTACAGTTTTTACAAACAAAGGGTGATCGTGCCTGGGCGCTGGAATGGATTTGTTTGATGGTTGAATTAAACAACATCACCGTCACCCCGTTACAGCGTAACGAAATCAGTCAGGCCATTACTAACATGCATCAAAGCGGCTCAAAAACCTTATCGGACTTGTCAGTGACGATTCAGGATGAGGAGATACGCGAAATTCTTCGGCAATACACCATCGACGGCATGATGGGACATTTGCTCGATGCAGAAGCCGATGGGTTGAATCTGTCGACCTTTACCACGTTCGAGATCGAAGAATTGATGAATCTCGGTGATAAATACGCACTACCCACGCTTTTGTATCTATTCCGGCGCATTGAGCGCAGCCTGCACGGGCAACCTTCCGCCATCATTCTGGACGAAGCCTGGTTGATGTTGGGTCATCCGGTATTTCGCGCCAAGATCCGCGAATGGTTGAAAGTCATGCGTAAAAACAATTGCCTGGTATTGATGGCAACGCAAAGTTTATCGGATGCGGCCAACAGCGGGATTCTTGATGTGATTGTTGAATCCACCGCCACCAAGATATTTCTACCCAACGTATTCGCACGTGATGAAGAGGCTTCGGCACTCTACCGGCGCATGGGATTGAATACGCGCCAAATTGAGATTCTGGCTTCAGCCATTCCCAAACAGCAATACTACACCGTGTCCGAGAACGGCAGGCGGCTCTACGACTTAGCGCTTGGGCCATTGGCACTGGCATTTGTCGGATCGACTGATAAGGAATCGATCGCAACCATCAAGAATTTGCATGACAAGTATGGTGACGGCTGGGTTCACGAATGGCTGACGATCAAAGGGTTAACGTTATCTGATTATGGAGTGGCCGCATGAATATGATCAACGAACGGTTCAAGTTAAGGCCAGATACGGATGAAACTATGCGTGTTAATGATAACAGGATGGATGGCGGTCGCCGCTGCGGTGAGAATGAAAACCCTTATCTGTCAGCACGGCGCACCTGGAATGATCACATGCGGGAAGTAATTGCTTCGCGCACTATG
>JAMWZR010000083.1 GCA_024282035.1 Nitrosomonas sp. | reverse complement strand
ATACCGGGCTTCCAGGCTGAATTTGATCCCTTGGAGGCGGAAAGGCTGGGCGCATTCAAAGAAGATGCTTTGAGTGAGGAAGATGCGCTGGATAGCACAATTGATCATACAGCGGAGGTTCAAGATGAAAGAGGCTAAGAAGGCTTTTCATGAACAAGTCGCCGAGAATCTGATTGAGCAACTCAAAAAAGGTGTTGCGCCCTGGCAAAAGCCGTGGAAACCCGGTGATCTGCTTACCATATTACCCATGAATCCCACATCCGGTAAACGTTACCGTGGCATTAATAGCTTGAACCTGATGAGCCGTGCGTATACGGATCCGCGTTGGTTGACGTACAAGCAAGCGATAAGTCTTGGCGCACAAGTGCGCAAAGGTGAAAAAAGCACGCTCGTGCAATACTGGAAATTCACCGATGAACGCATCAAAATCGATGACAACAATAATCCTGTACTAAATAGTGAAGGTAATGCTATTAAAGAACAGGTGAGATTGGAGCGTCCCAGGGTGTTTTATGCCGCCGTATTTAATGCGCAGCAGATGGATAATCTGCCAGAACTCAGTATTAAAGCCCCTGACTGGGATCCACTGGAGCGTGCTGAGCACATATTACAAGCATCCAATGCCGTAATCCATCATGGCGAGGCTGATCGCGCATTTTACCGACCATCAACCGATAGTATCCACTTGCCCCATAAGCACCAGTTTCCGACCCCCGATCGTTACTACGCAACCGCACTGCATGAACTGGGCCACTGGACAGGTCATGAATTGCGCTTAAGTCGTGATCTATCGCATCCATTTGGAAGCGAAGACTATGCCAAAGAAGAATTGCGCGCTGAAATTGCCAGCATGCTGCTTAGCGGTGAATTGGGTATCGGTCATGATCCCGGGCAGCATGTGGCTTATGTGAGTTCATGGATCAAAGCGCTACAGGAAGATCCGACAGAAATATTTCGTGCTGCCACTGATGCTGAAAAAATCCAGGATTATGTACTGGCATTGTCACAACAACAGGAAATTGCAAAGAAAGTTGATGTAGAGGAGGCAATCAAAATGGATCAAATCAAGCAAAACACCGCCACTTATTTGCAGAATCTCTCGCCTGATCTGGCAACTATCGTTACCAGCAATATCCAACGGTTTAATGATCTGACACAAGCCATGGCAAAAAAAGATCAGGATGCCATCATTTTGGTTGCTGATGCACTCAAGTTTTCGAGGGGCGGCGGCATTGATAATCTGGAGTTTGAAGAAGTGTCAGAAGAAAAACTGGGCTTTGGAATTCCGGCTGACTGGAATGGACAATTGCAGATTCAGGGCAACGTGATTCAAACCGATGAAAATGGTATTGAGTCTATAGTATCCGCTGATTCAATAAACATGGAGCCACAATTTTGGGGCGTGACTATGCAGCGTGATGATCAGACCTTTCAATGGGTTAGAGACTGTGAGTCCAAACAGGAAGCGCAAGATTTAACCAATCTGCTCGCACTCATTGATGTTGCTGCCGAAAAGAATGAACATGAAAAGGCCGCTAAGCTTGTCAACATCCATGAAAATCGCATTCGAAATGATCCAATTAGCACTGGAGTATCGATATCAGGAGCCAAGACCGAACAAAACGATGGCAATGCTCGTCAATATTTGATTGTTCCTTATCGTGATAAGGATTTAGCAAAAGCCGCTGGGGCTCGTTGGGACAAAAAAGCCCGTGCCTGGTATGTAGGGCCAGAAGCAGATATTCAGACATTGCAACGCTGGCTGCCGGAGAATGTTTCCAGACAGCAGGAACCGGCTATCGATCCTCACGTGGAATTTGCTGAATTGCTGCGCGCTCAAGGTTGCCGAGTTGATGGCAATCATCCGGTGATGGATGGCAGCAAACACAGAATTAAAGTTGAGGGTGATAAGTCGGGTGAGAAATCAGGTTTTTATGTGGCGCATCTGGATGGTCATCCTGCCGGATATTTCAAGAACAATCGAACCGGTATTGAAATTCGCTGGAAGGCTAAGGGGTATTCGTTAACGGATGAGCAGAAATCCGAACTGATCGCCCAAGCCGCTATCAAGCAGCAGAACAGAAAAACCGAACAACATGCGCAGCAAATTAAAGTTGCTGATGCAATCCAACAATTGCTGACTATCGCACCTGCTGCCGATTCCGAACATCCTTATCTGAAAGAGAAGCATGCCCGGCCAGGCGATTTAAGAATCGTGCCGCAGAATGTGCATGATTTGCCAACCGATTCAATCATCAAAATTGGTCAGAACTGGCAGGAAGTCAGGCTACTACGTGAGGAAAATCCAGACAGTATTGTACTGACTGCCGGTGATTTATTGCTGGCTGTACAAGATATTCATGGTCAGATCTGGAGTGCGCAAACGATACAACCCAGTGGTGCAAAGCTTTTTGCAGCGGGTAGCAAGAAAGAGAATAACTTTCATGTGGCGGGTAATGCAGGTCAGGGATTGGATGCAGCAATTAACAAATTACCTGCCATTGTAATTGCTGAAGGTTATGCCACCGCAGATACATTATCTCAGGGGCTGAATTATCCTGTCATAGCTGCATTTGATTCAGGTAACTTGCCCAAAGTTGCGCAGGATTTACATCATAAATACCCGCACAAGCCAATCGTTATCGCAGGCGACGATGATTATCATCTGGAATCCACCCTTGGCAAAAATCCCGGCAAGGAAAAAGCGTTGGAAGCAGCGACATTGGTAAATGGGGCTGTGGTATTTCCGATTTTTGCGCCGGGTGAACGGAACTCAAGGAAATTAAATGATTTTAATGATCTCGCCAATAAAAGCGCGTTGGGTATTGAGGCAGTCAAACGACAAGTTGGATCGGTTGTTGAAAAAATATCTCAGCAGGCTAAGCAGGACAGCTTATTGAAGTTACAAGTCCCTATTGAACCTAAGCAGCAGGAAATCAAGCAAAAACGTGCATTGACCAGGTAATCTTTTAAGGAGACCATAAGATGCGCGATAATATGCTGAAGATTCCAGGAAACCCATTCGATTCTGATGAAGGTGATCTTTATGAAAAAATTGAGACTCGTCCCGGTACTACAGACAAGCAAAAGAAAGCAGGAAGAGGTGCCTATACAGAGCTGCTTGAAGCTCATGCTCGATGGGCAGGTGGCACCTTATTGGGTTGTGATTTCCCAAAAGACTTCAAAGAAAAAGGAGGAACCACTTTCCTGAATCAGCGCATCAAGTCAGGCCATGATCTGGCAATAATGACGCAAATATTACGCGATCCGCGTTATGAGACACTGAGAATCTTCTATACCCGTATGAATCGCATCATTCATCATACGGCTGTGAGTTCCAGATTGCCGGGTGCAGTCTATTTGGAAAAGATTGGGCATGCCAAACATGATCTGGGTGTTTTAGTAGGAAAGACTAGACGACATGTTAAAGCAGATGGTTACTGGTTATTGCATAATCATCCATCGGGTAGTGCTACGCCATCGAGTCAGGATGTCAGACTCACAGAGATACTGGCATCAACTGTTCCGAGTTTCAAAGGCCATGTGGTAATCAATACCAGTCAATACAGTGTCATTGATAAAGACGGTCATGTCGATTTTGTGGCTTGGATGGGTGATCAGGCAGGAGGTTATCAGAATAATCATTATAAAAGTCATGAGCTGCTTTTGGAGAAAATAGCCTCACCGGAGGATCTGGCAAAGATAGGTCATGCTTTAAAAAAGCGAGATCAGTTTTTTAACTTCATAGGGCTTAGTGCAACAGGTTTTGTATTGTCGTTAAGTGAGTTACCCCTGTCTGTATTGGAGCGTCCTCAAAATCTGCTTCTGGCACGACTACAAAATTTTGCACGCAATTCTGGCGTCAATACGGTATTTGCCATCACGAACACCAATGATTACAGACACCCGGTATTATCCAAAGCCTGTGAAGCTGGCATCTTAAAAGATGTGCTAACCGTAGAGGGCTCTGATTATCGTTCATTGCGGGAAGAAGGATTATTTGCGTCAATGCCCGGTGAAATAAGCGCCATTCTTAGAAAGCCCAGATCCTTTGTGAAGGAAGATGGCGGATTAACCAAGTTAAGGGGCAAAGGACGCAATAGGTAGCGGACTGGATGACTATTTGTGGCGGTATTGAATTCAATTAGAAAAGCTTTAGTTGTGTTTGCTGTGCAAAAACTGAAAGTGATATTTCTAGATCCCCTTTTTTTCTAATTGTGGTGATTTCCGCACTTATGGTTTTATCTCCAATAAAAAATTGCGGTGTTTCGCTCTTCCATGAGTCAAGTACAATTGGTGCTGTAACTTTTAATAAAATTTCCTTAGTTGCCGCATGTTCTCTTTTATCAGTCCATTTATTTATTCTAGTTTCGGAACGACGATAAGGTGCATAATTAGAGACACTCTGAAATTCGTTTAGAGGCAGTGAATTTTGAGAAGAATCTAAATTGTATTTTGTAGAAGGCAATGGATTTGTGGTTTTTACGAGAACAACACCATCCTTAAATCCACCAACTTTATTTAGTTTTCTTTCCTTTGCTTTTGTGACTTCGGACATGTCTGCTTTTAAACTATTTAATATCCCATCTATAACTTCTTGGACATCTGATAATTCTTCGATTATTGAGTCATGATCTTTCGCATCTAAAACTTCAAGAGATTCTTCTACCAGTTTTTCACATAAAGCTCTTAATAGGTCATCACCTATTAAACGTTCAGCTTTTACAAGTTCTCCACCCGATTCAATTTTTTGAGGGATCTTGTCTCTAACTAA
>JAMWZR010000082.1 GCA_024282035.1 Nitrosomonas sp. | reverse complement strand
CTACTGCCGTAGATAGCGAGTCAATGCCAGAAGTGCCGGCCAATCGCATTTCTTTGGGATCGGAACGCATTACTCCTGACATGCTGCCATTGGTCCGCTTGAGTCAGGATCAGATCGATCAAATCGTCGATCGTGTACCCGGCGGGGTGCGGAATGTACGGGATATCTATCCGCTGACGCCGTTTCAGGAAGGCATATTGTTTCATCATCTGGTGCACACCGAGGGCGATCCCTATTTACAGTCTTCATTACTGGCGTTTGCTACACGGCAAAATCTCGACGATTTTGTGATCGCGTTGCAGAAGGTCATGCAACGGCATGACATCTTGCGAACCGCCGTGATGTGGGAAGATCTGCCGGAGCCGATACAGGTGGTATTGCACGAAGCTGTGCTACCAGTCAAGGAAATCGAGATCAATGCGAATCTGGGCGATACGGTGGAACAGCTGCGTGTGCTGTTCGATCCGCGGCACTATCGGCTGGATATACGCCAGGCACCATTATTGAAATGCTATGTAGCCCACGATCCTGCGCATTCGCGCTGGTTGATGATGATACTGGAGCATCACCTGGCGCTGGATCATGTGGCCATGGAGACGCTACTGAAGGAGGTGTACGTCTGTTTGACGGGACAGGTAGAGCGGCTGCCCGAACCGCTGCCATTCCGCAATTTTGTTGCCCGGGTGTGTCTGGACAGGCAACAGGAACAACAGGAAAGTTTCTTTCGCGAATTACTAGGGCGAGTGACTGAACCCACGGCACCATTTGGTTTACTGGAAAGCCAGGGTAATGGATTTGATGCTGGCGAAACCGAAGTGACGCTGAACGCATCGCTGGCATGGCGAATTCGTACTTGTGCCCAAGCAGCAGGAGTCAGCGCTGCCAGTCTTTTCCATCTGGCGTGGGCGCGGGTATTGGCACAGGTGTCGGGTAATCAGACCGTGGTGTTCGGCACGGTATTGTTCGGACGCATGCTCGGTGATACCTGTTCGGATCGGATGCTGGGCATGTTCATCAATACGTTACCGGTATGCATGGATGTGGCTAGGCAGAGTGTACGCGTCAGCTTACAACGCATGCATAATCAGCTGATCGGATTGATGCAGTACGAGCATGCGCCATTGGCTCTTGCACAGCGTTGCAGTGGCGTGCCGGCGCCAACGCCGCTGTTTTCTGCTTTGCTGAACTATCGTCATAGCAGCCGTGAAGTAGAGATGACTGCAACCGAGCAAGCCTCGTTGTGGAGTGGCCTGGGTATTACGGTACTGGCGGAAGAAGATCACACTCATTATCCGTTGGTATTGTCGATCGACGATTTTGGCGACGCTTTTCGCCTGACATTGCAAATCCAGTCATCCATTGATCCGGAACAAGTTTGCAATTATGTGCAAACGGCATTGTCCGAGCTTGTCGATGCTTTGCAGAGCGATCCGGAGAAGCCACTATGCGAACTCAATATTTTGCCCGAGCCGGAACGGCTGATGCAATTGACGCAATGGAACACGTTTGCACCAGAGTTACCTGTGCTGGGATGCCTGCACCAGCGGTTTGAAGCACATGCCAGACAGTCACCCAATACGGTTGCCCTTATTTTCGATGGCCTGGAAATGACGTATGGCCAACTCAATGCCAAAGCAAATCGTTTGGCGCATTATTTGCGCAGTCGTGGTGTCGGTTCCGAACACATTGTAGGACTTTGCGTAGAGCGTTCTTTTGAGATGCTGATTGGTATCCTGGGTATACTGAAAGCAGGTGGAGCCTATTTGCCAATCGATCCAAATTATCCCAGGGAACGTATCAGTTTCATGATCGGGGATGCAGCACCCGATATCGTGCTGACACAGGAAATTTTCATGGAAGGGCTACCGGAAGGAACAAGTCTATTTTGCCTTGATCGGGATGCTACGGTCCTGAGCGATTTTCCCGATATTGATCCAAAACCTGTCAGTGCCCCGTTAAATCTGGCCTATGTGATTTATACCTCGGGTTCCACCGGCAAGCCAAAAGGGGTGTGGATCAGCCATTTCAATGCCATGAGATTGTTTGCGGTTACCGAGCTGGAATATGCCTTTGACGCAAGCGATGTCTGGACCTTGTTTCACTCCTTTGCATTCGATTTTTCAGTATGGGAAATCTGGGGCGCACTAATGTATGGCGGTCGGCTCGTGGTGGTACCTTACTGGGTGACACGCTCGCCGGAAGCATTTCATGACTTGGTTGTGGAGCAAGGTGTGACTGTACTTAACCAGACCCCTACCAGTTTCTTTCAGTTCGATCGCATCGATCAGTCATCCGAAAAGGGACCGCTAGCCCTGAGGTGGGTCATTTTTGGTGGTGAGGAACTGGAACTGGGGCGTTTACAAAACTGGTTTCTGCGGTATGGTGATGACAAGCCGAAATTAGTCAATATGTACGGTATTACCGAAACCACGGTACATGTGACTTGGGTTGTACTCAAACAGGCGGATACCGGGAGTGCGAGCAGTGTGATCGGCAAGCCACTCGTGGATTTGCAGACATTCATCCTGGATACACAAGGCAACCTGGTTCCAATCGGCGTTGCCGGAGAACTGTATGTTGGTGGTGCCGGGGTGGCGCGCGGCTATCTCAATCGTCCCGATTTGACGGCAGAACGCTTTGTGCCGAGTTTCTGTGGTACCAAACCGGGTGAACGTTTGTATCGCACTGGCGATGTTGCGCGTTATCGTCATGATGGCACGCTCGAGTACCTGGGACGTATCGATCACCAGATCAAGATCAGGGGATTTCGCATCGAGCTGGGTGAGATCGAAAGTAGGCTCATGCAGCATGATCAGATCAAAACAGCCATCGTGATTGCACGTGAGGATAATCCCGGAGAAAAAAGACTAGTCGCATATATTGTGGCTCCGTCGAAGACGGACGCAAATCTGAATACAGAAACGGTGCGTGCTTATTTACAGACATCTTTGCCGGAATACATGATTCCGTCAGCTTTTGTTTTTCTCGATGAGTTGCCCATCACGCTCAACGGCAAGGTCGACCGCAAGTTGCTGCCTGCACCGGATATGAGCACACAACAGGCGATTCGCTATGTGGCACCGCGTAATCCTACTGAGGAAATTCTTGCCAGTATCTGGGCGAATGTGCTGGGACTGGAAGGACGAGTGGGTATCGACGACAATTTTTTTTCCCTGGGAGGTGATTCTATTCGCAGTATCCAGCTATCCGGACTGGCTAGGGAACGTGGCTTGGTATTTCCACTGGAACAGCTTTTCAAATCGGGAACGATTCGAGCGCTCGCCCACGTGCTAGACGATTCCAATCCGCAATGTGAGCCCTATCGAAATCTGGATCCCTTTGCATTACTTTCCCAAGAAGACCGTGCTCAAATACCGGAAGATATTGAAGATGCCTATCCCCTGACGGAGCTACAGGCTGGCATGATATTTCACAGCGAACTGGAGCCCGGCGCGTATCACGTGGTGGACAATGTCGGGCTGCATTGTAAGCTGGATTTGGATATGCTGCAGCAGGCATTTGAGCGGGTTTTCATGCGCCACCCGATTCTACGTACATCTTTCGATCTGGGAAATTTCAGCGAACCACTACAACTGGTGCACCGAGAATGTGCAGTTCCATTGCTGATCAAAGACTTGAGACAGCACTCCCCGGCATTGCAGGAACAAGCATTATCGGATCATTTGACATGGGCGCAGCAGCACTATCTGGATATTTCCAAACCGCCCCTAGTGCAGTTGGTCGTTCACAGACTGTCCGACGACAGGTTTCAATTATCGATCATTGAACATCATGCCATTCTGGATGGCTGGAGTCTGGTTTCATTCCTTGTTGAAGTGATTCAGCGCTACGAAGCCATGCGATCGGGTCTAGTCTTTCCAGAAAAAGCAGTGTCCAATGCCATGCGCAATTTAGTGTTGCGCGAACGACAGGCTCTTCATTCGGAAGCTGACAAGGCATTCTGGAAAAGTCAGTTGAGTGATGCAAAATTGAATCGCTTGCCCGAATCGTTACCCAATATTGCTCCCGATGTTTCTTCGGTAGCAGCTTTCTCACAGGTTGAATTGCGGATTCCAGTGCAGGTATCGCGCACATTGCAGCAAGTGGCGCAATCGCTGGCAGTACCACTAAAAAGCTTGCTACTGGCTGTACATATGCGAGTGCTGTGCCTACTGCACGGAGAAAATAGTATTACTACCGGACTCACAACCAGTGTTCGTCCAGAAGAACTGGATGGAGATCAGCCTCTTGGTCTTTTTCTGAATACGCTACCGTTTAGCATGGCGCTGAGAGGAGGAACCTGGGCACAGCTTATTTTGCATGCATTCAATATGGAGTGTGAACTGCTGCGTGCGCGATTTTATCCACTTGCTGGTCTGCAACGATTGCACAATGGTGTGCCGCTTTTTGAAACGACATTCAATTACTTGCACTATCATTTGGGCGAGGATGTCTTGCAAGCCTCGCTGGTTAAGGTGACGGAGTGGAAAGAAAGTATTCATCCGAACTATACTTTGGAAACGACTTTTAATTTGGAAATCGAGACCGGCGACATTCATCTGTTACTCGAAGCCGATCAAACTCGCCTTGTGCAGTCTCAATTGATGGAAATCGGGCAGTATTACTGTCGCGCCCTGACTCATATCGCAGAAGATGTGTCGCAACGATACGAATTTGCAACATTGTTGAATGATGTGGCTTGGCAGCAACTGATGCACATCAGTCAAGGTACAGTGGCGTCCTATCCGCAGGATCATTGTATTCACGAATTGTTTGAGGCACAGGTGGAGCGGGATGCATCTCGGGTAGCGGTGGTGCTGGATGCGGAATGGCTTAGTTACGGCGAACTGAACCGTCAGGCGAACCGGTTGGCGCATGCCTTGCGGCAGCGTGGTGTTGGAGCGGAGACG
>JAMWZR010000081.1 GCA_024282035.1 Nitrosomonas sp. | reverse complement strand
TGTATTGCGATAGAGGCAAGAATAGCAGCGTCGCCAGATATCACCTCGAAAACCTGCCGCGCCTTATACGAAGAAGTGGATGTTGCGATCGACAATGCAGGCGTGCGTGATCATGGCGCATCACGGGTACAGGGCTTTCCCTACCTTCGCACGACACGCTTGCTGGCTTCATTCCGTCATGAATTAAACGATGATTCACCACAGTGGACAACATGGGTTGGTCACATGGCTGATCTTGATGCTCAGGCACGCGCACACGAATTGCGCAACTTGCCTTCCACAATAATGGGGCGGCAAAAAGACGCTGTACTTGAGCAACTCAACAGTTGTCGCGATCTATTGATAATGGTTGATCTTATGAAGCCAGGCACGACGCTCCGCACCCAGTTGCGCGAAGTTATCCGCATTCCGGATGATTACGTTACTTGGTGGCAGGTATTGGGTCTTTATCCAATCACTGCCCCTTTCGTTGCTGCCGGAATATCTGCATGGCATAGCAGAACGCATGATACCTTCGCCACACCGCTGACAGCGCTGCCGGTTACGGGCAAATTGGTACGTTTGATGCCGATGTCCGGTGCCAGCACGAATGCCGAATTATCAGTTAAGTTGTTGGATAGGCAGGCGATTAGCGGAATTTTGCAGCGCTCGCTTGATTCGCTCGGAATTCCGCTGCCAACCAATGCCGAGCTGGATCAGCTTTTTGATACGTTTGCACCCTTATGGGAAATTGATGTTGTGGACGAGAATGACCGGATCGGTAGGATACGCTGGGAGAATGGACCGGTCGTTGATGTCGCTTATCCCACTGTCTATCGCACAATTTCGCACACGCGCTTTGATAATCAGGTGTTACTGCAACTGAATTACATCATCTGGTTTCCAGCGCGACCGGGAAATGATATTTACGCCGGCCGGCTCGATGGCATCAATTGGCGCGTGACTTTAGGGCCGACTGGTGAACCGTGGCTTTACGATACCATCCATAACTGTGGCTGTTACCATCAGTTTTTTCTGAGCCATCGGCTGCGCTTGCGTAAGGATCTTCCTACTACCTATTTTGAATCACCGCTACTACCGCAACCGGCGCCAGAACAGCAGCCAGTGGTGCTACGCATTGCACATCATACCCATTTCATTCAGCGGATTTATCAGGATAACGCGCCAGATAGCCAAGCATCGGCGATACGAACGGATCTGCCGATGCTGTGGGAAGACTATAATGAATTGCGTTCTTTGCCCTATGAGGGCGGATATCGCAGCGTGTTCGGTCTTCATGGATTGATCGCCGGAACGGAACGATCCGAGCGTTTTCTGTTGTGGCCAATGGGTGTCCGCTCGCCCGGCGCAATGCGCCAATGGGGACGTCATGCCACGGCTTTTGTCGGGCGCCGGCATTTTGATGATGCTTTTCTGATCGAATCGCTATTTGAGAGGACACCATAAAGAGTGAAGGAATGCTTCTTTTGGATAGTTATCTGTCTGCCGGCAATCGCATGGGCGCAAGGTGAACGTATCGATATTGCTCGCTTTTCACGGGGCGATCTGAATGGTTGGCAGACAAAGGGCTTTGCTGGAGAAACCCGCTATGTCCTGGAGAACTCGGATGGACAGCTTGCTTTGCGCGCTGACAGCAGTGCCGCCGCTTCGGGACGTTATCGTGAAGTCAGCGTCGACCTCAATAAAACCCCCATGCTGAATTGGACGTGGAAAGTTGACGGCATATTAACTGGAAATGATGAACGTACTCGCAAAGGTGATGACTATCCTGCACGACTGTATGTGGTATTTTCCGGCGGCTTGATGTTCTGGCGCACCCGCGCCATCAATTATGTATGGTCGAATCGGCAGCCGGTCGATAGCAGCTGGCCCAATGCGTTTACCGAACGTGCGCACATGATCGCGATAGAATCAGGTGCTGAGCGGGTTGGTCAGTGGGTGCGCGAACGCCGGAACGTACACGCTGATTACCGGCGTGCGTTTGGTGAAGAACCGGGCCGTGTTGATGCTGTGGCAATTATGACCGATACCGATAACACTGGTTTGGTTACGACAGCATGGTATGGGGATATCTGGTTTACAGACCGCTGAAACTACTGTCCTGATGCGCGATCATGGTATTGCTTAAAGCCGTATCGACTGCCGTTATGTGTTATTTCTTTATCCAGTTGCCATTGACTTGAATCCAGGTTCCTGCAGGAACTCGCTTGAATATTTCTTCTGCGTATACTTTCCCTACTTGATCAATAGCGATACCTTGAGCAGTGGCCTTTTCCTGGTAGATTATTCTGCGCTGCGCGTTAATTGCGTCAGCTTCTGCCCGGGCACCGGGTTCTCTGGCCACGACATAGCCGTCATAACGTTCACCAATCGCCCCGGACGCGCGCAAATTCTCCAGATTATCGGCCCATACGGATGTTCCACAGAGCGATAGCGCCAGCACAATAGCACTCATCATTCCCAACAAGGGTTTTGTCGTCGTCATCTTTGGAATACGCTGCATATTTATTCTCCTTATCTGATGAAGTCTTAGAAGATACCGGGATTGGCGGCTATATCTTTCTTAGCCTCTTCTTCAAGCTTTACTCGAATATCTGCATCCAACTTGATATTGAGGTTAATCGTGATCGGTTCCTGTGGTGCTTCGACTTTCACGGTTGGTGCGCACGCAGTGATTATCAAGCAGCAAAGAATCGGTATTACTTTGATACTTATCTTATTGGTTATTCGATCAATGTTGCACATGATTGCACTCCTTTTCTGATAGATTCCCGTGCCATATCCGACCGGAAATTCGATAATGAGCTTCTTTGCTCTATGTCTGCAATTTAGTGCAGCATAACTTAATATAGCCTGAATGAGCTACGCAGAATTTCATGGGATAGACTGTATCCTTGATTGATCGTCTGCAGAATTTTATCAATATCCGTTTCAAGTCTGATATTTAAACGGAATACCTGCCCATCTTTAATCTTGGGATTATTCCCCAACAAGGAAAGTTTAGCTACTAAATCATGTGCCACCGATTTGTCCAGATTCAGTGACAGTTCGGTGTAATGAAAATCCTCCATGGCCTGCAGCAACAAATTCATCTCGTCACCGGCGGAGGCTAACAGTTGCGAAGCTTTCTCGGATTTGACGTGCAGTACACCCGGCGCCTTGGCTGCAAGATGGCCGTTGGTTATCGTCACTTGATTGTCCTCCAGCGTGAGTGGAATCTGACCATCGAGATGTCCGCTGCCTGCAAGCCCGTCGACTTTGATCAGGTTAAAAAAAGTCTCCAGGTCGATATTGTTTATGCGAATCAGCATGTCGGAGCGCGCAGCAGCAGGATCGATGACCGTGGGTACCACTGACACCACGCCGTCCATCATGGAAAATTGCGCTTTTTCAAGCGCGATATGTGGAGGATCGGCGCTTTCGATATGATAGGAAACCAGCAAATTCTCCAGTGGAATACCAGCATCAATGTGCCGGATGGTGATTGTTTGCCGGGGCGGACTGCTGAGTGCTAGCAAATTATCTAACTTAAGCGCCACATTTAGATCGTTTACTTTTACGGTTTCACGTGCAAACGACATATTGTGCAGTTTAAACGTGCCACCACTGGTGCGTACACCTTCGGTAGACCATTCGAAGTGGGTACTGGCGCTGATTTGACCACTTACATCTTCCAATTGTGCCAGAGCCGGTGAGAGTGCGCTGGGCTGCAGCTTATGCGGTGAAAACTTCAACGGTGTAATCTCGGCATCTAGCCTGCCATTACCACTGGCAGGCTCATGCCTGCCGGTAATTTTTAAATAGTGTAAATCTGGTAGGCCGCCTGTAACATCCAATGCATATACTGCCGGTTTTCCAGCGGCTGCCTTGTTGCGGATGTTGCCGGAAATTGACAATGCAGCAAACAGAGGTTCTGGCGTCAGATGCTGCAGTCGGCCGATGGCAAAATCGGCAGCATTGCCGATTTCTGCGTCATTCAGATACAAAGTGGCTGAGATATCCTGCACTTGCAAGTGAGATTGTGGCAGATAAAAGGCCGTGTCATTGATGACAAACTGTCCCTGGTATTCTTTATGGGTATCAAATTCTCCAGTCAGGGCTATTTTTCCTGGATGAATCTGCACTTCAATGGCTGGAGATTCTGTACGTTCGGCATGCAGCGTAAGGTTGCTGGGTACGATTGCGATGTCATGTTTGAAAGCAAAGCCTTGTGGTTTTTTTACCAATTCTAGGTCTGCCTGAGAAATTGCAAGGCCAGGAGCGTTTTGGAAGCGTAAAGGGTAGCCAGACTCAATCTTACCCAATGTCACTTGTCCCGGATTGCGCAATCCGATGCGCCAGATATCCTGGCTGAAATTAACCTGCAGCGGCAAGGCAACGGATAATTGCTGGATATTCAACGATTCCGCAGTCAGTTGCCCGCCATCGACGGCCAGATCGAGTTCTCCAATCCAGGCATTCGCTAATCCACGAATATCTCCTTTAAGAGTGATGTGATGAATGGCTGCATCACGCCATGTCAATGCTGCCGGGTTTTCATTAGCTGGCGCAGATACTGGTTTTGTTGATTCTTTTTCCTGTAGTTTGATACCTGATAGTGCGAACTCGGTCCGGATATGCTGTAACTGTAATGCAGCAAGCGTAAAAGCTGTTTCGCCTGCGAAGCTGGAAATTTTGGCTTCAGGGATGTTCAGCATGCCATCCGCAACAGTGAGCTTGCCCTGTACATTGCCTTGTGTATCCAGAGTTGCAGTCAACATGACTTTGGCTTGACCTAGTGAACCGGTGGTTATGGTGTTAAACCGTATCGCCCGAGTACCCGGCGGCTCTTGCGCAATGTCGCCAGACAAAGCAATCATTGCATCACCCGCCGCCGAATGTAGATGAATCGCTGAATCCTTAAGTGAAAAGACAGGCAACCAAGCGAAGCTGATATCTTTCCCAGATGCTGAGGTCATCGGTTGCAGAGAATTCACAGGAGAGCGTTTTCGGTTCAGATCGAATACCACCTTTAGACCGCTAATCTCGACCGAAATCGGCTTCCCCGCGAGCAGATCCTGTAAATCCCAGGCCACCAGAATTTTATCAACACGCAGTTCTTTGTTATTACCTGCTGCCAGATCGTGCAATCGGAGAGCACTGAACGAAAATTCTTCAACTGCAATGGATTGAAGCGGCAGGTCTTGTTTGCGCAGTTGATCATCAATAAGCGCTTCCAGCAGGGAATGGCGGAACGCATAAAGACCGAT
>JAMWZR010000080.1 GCA_024282035.1 Nitrosomonas sp. | reverse complement strand
AACTCGACTTTATCAGCGAGTAAGCGCACGATCATATTAAGCAAAATGCGTATTAAGGGACGAAGACGCGTTTTGTCGTTGGGGTGAGATACGATGTACAAGCTCACGGGAGTCTCATGATGCATGAGGTCACGGATCTTAAAATCTGATGAGCTGATGTTGTCCGCTACGATGGGATCGCGATACAGCGACAAATAGGACTTTGCAGTCGATAGTACGGAACCGGCTTCTTCTTCGGGCCGATCCAGCATATCTCGGGCAGCTGCAGCAATCACGGGATGACTGTTACCGTCCAGGAATTCCTGCATCGCCATGTCCATCCATAATTCCCTGATTTTGCTATTTGGATCAGAGAGCATAAAATCTACCGTGGCTAAAGTGGCCCGTACTCCGGTTTGCCTGGATTGGTACAAGGCATGGAGTATCACGCCAACGAGCAAGGCCTGGCTGGTCTTTTGCCAATGTGAGTTCAATCCCTGACCATCCGGATCAACGATGAGTGTGGCCAGATTTTGTACGTCGGCAACCTCAGAGCCGCTACCAAGCTGGATTTCATCCAGTGGATTCCAATGGATGCTTTGCATCGAGGCCGGATCAAAGCGCAGAACCTTGTTATTGGCATGATGTTTTCTCCAGCCAGACGTCAATGCCCATAACTCGCCTTTAAGGTCTGTTATAACCGCACTCTGAGGCCAGGCAAGCAAAGTGGGAATAACGAGACTCACACCTTTACCTGAGCGGGTCGGCGCATAACACAATACATGCTCTGGCCCACTGTGCTTTAAATAATGAACTGTGCCGGAGTTATCCTTCCAGCCACCCACGTAGACCGAATCAATACCCTGCTTTTTTCGTGTTCCAATCAGCCCTGCATTTTGAATGTCCTTCTTATCAGCCCACCTCGCAGATCCATACAATCCTTGATTGGTTCTGGAAGAATTGGCCAGCACCATTTTAATGATCAGCACCAGTATCAGGCCGATACTGGAGAATAAAATGCCAAAACCTGCCGCTAGATCGATGAAGCTCGGATACTGGCCATACCATTTATTGGCCCATAGCAGAATTGCCCAGGGTTCATAAATATGGAAAAGATGTGTACCTAATTGCGGCTGATAATTGAATTGATGAGCAAAATACTGGGTAGCTACCTGTAATCCACCGATCAAACAAACAATAGAAAATAATCGTAGAGTTAGGCTGTTGTGACTATTGCTGACTTTCGCGTTTTGATGGGTTTTGGTCATTAAAGGCTCCTTCTGATAGATGAAACAGATCGTTTATGGTGTTCTGAGAGAATTGTCGAAACCTTGCTCTGTTTCATTAGTTGCTGACGGTATTGTTCGAGGTTCGGGTCATCAAAGGTCAAATGCATGTGGTTTTGAACCGCTGCCTTCGCTATGTTGAGGCGAAATTGTTCTGTCCCAGTGATCGCCAGGTGATTGCCGTATTTTTTCATGGCGACAATTAAAATATCTCTCAAGGCATCAGCTGATGTCTCCGGCAGCACGATTAACCGCTTGCCGTCATCGCGAATGGTGGTTGACCCTGCTTGATAGGCGACTGTGCCGATTTTGGTGATGGATTCCACCAAGCCTTCCTTAAGGTGACTATTAGCGCTTGGGTCATTATCGCTTTGCTTGGCCGACACCTGATTGCCCTTGAATTGACCGGTTCTTCTGGATCGCAAAACACCCAACGCCTCTGCATTACCATTTTTTGCCTCAAATGTGAGCCAATCCAGCCACCCCATTCTGGAATGACGGGTTTTAGAACTTTGATAGGCTTCACGGTAATCATTCTTGATGACTTGCATTGAAGTTTTGAATTGCTGATGGGCCGTTGCATACAGCGCTTTTTTGGCTAACCGTCCTGCCTGAATATTCTTGATGATGCCGCGTTTGAGTGCTGCTTCACGTTTAGCGCGTTCAATGAGTTGATCGCGCGTATGTCGCAGTCTAGTCCACTGCGCTGAGCGTTGCTGAGATAGATTTTTCTGCTCTTCCTGGTATCGCGCATACAGCTTGGAAGTATCAATACGGGTTTGTAATGGCTTGGGCTGGTATTGTCTGGTGTCAGAATGGGGAGATTGTTCAGTATGTTGACTTTGTTTAAATGCGCCCAGTCTTCGAGTTAAATTCCCTTTCGACAAAGATCGATCAACTGAGCTTGCTTTAACAGCTACGCCATTGTCAGCAACTATGATAAATCCATTGCCTCGCTCTTTGAGTTCAAGTCCATGACCTTTAAGTATCCCATGCAGCGCCTGCCAATCATCAGCTTGTTTGATTTCACCGAGTACCTCGCGTTTGATCCAGCCCAGCAGACTTTCCACCCCTGTTCTGGCTTCAATGTCCTGCGCTATTCTGGATGCTTGATCCTTCACGGTTTCATGATTAACTATTGTTAATCCATATTCCTGCTCGATCTGCTCACAGACTCGGGCGACGATCTTATAGTCATAGTAGGGATTGTGTATCGTGAGGCGCTTAGGATGTATCTTGTTGATGGCGATATGCACGTGTAGATAGTCGGTATCGTCATGAATCACACTCACGCGCTGGTGATCCTTGAAACCTAACGCATCACAAAATCGCGCTTCAATGGCATTAAGACTCTCAAGGGACAAACGCTCCCCTTGCGGGAAGCTCAGTACCAGATGGCAGGTTTTATCAGACCTGGCACGTGTATTCATTTCTTGGGTATTCTGAATTTCTATCACGGCAGCAAGCAAATCCTCCGTAAAGCAGTTCGCAACCGTAACCTGGCTGATCCGCTCGCTTTTGCCTTGGGGATTGGTCAGATACTGCACCAAGGCAGAGAAATTGCTCTTGCGCACTGATTTGATGGGTATGATTTTGGCAATCATGACAATCTTTAACCGCTAAGTAGTTATCACTTTTTGAGTTCCAGGATGGCTGTAAGCATGGCGTTCTGTGTTGAGCGTATCGCATGCAGCGTGTCTTCAATGTCTGATTTGCTCGCAATTTTTAGCCGGACATCATTGGTGAGCCACATTTTCAATAACCCCCCTACCCTGCCCATATCACCGTTGATCTTTAATAGCTGCTCTATTTGTCTATTATCGATAACGCTAGGTACTGTGTACCCAAGGCTCACCATGCGCATGTATCTGGCCATGGATAGTCCAGCGGTTTTTGCATTTTCCTGGATCTCCTGCTTTTCAGTCAGCGTGACCGGCACTCGAAGATGACATACGCGTTTCTGATTCATGACCTTCCTCATCGGTTGTTTCCAGGTGTATCAGCCTCGCAGAGCAAGATTCGTTGAGCACACAGTGCGAATAAGAGGATGTGAAGTTAGCTAACTTCACATATCTTGCCCGGTAGAGTTAGTTAATATTTGTGATAGTAGCACTAAAAAATTACATTGCAAAATGTATTTATATGGATATAATAATATTAAAAGGATATAAAAAGATGCCTTTAAATGCTTCTAATATCATTCATATACATATATTTATATGAATATAGAGAGCAAAAAACAACAAAATGATAAGTAAATGAAAAGATCAATTAACAAAAATTTTTTTCATCAAATGAAGCCAGGAATTTGCTATGAACCTATCCCAACGTATTGCTCTGAATGAGCAGAAGAACCCGGCCCGAAGGAAGAATCTATACGGCCCCTCATTTCTGGCTCTAAAGCCTGATATTAGTAAGGCACTCCAGGATGGATGGTCTATGCGCCAGATATGGTCGACATTGAAGGAAGAGAAGAAAATTGACTGTTCCTATCTGTGGTTCAGGAGCCTTGTCAAAAAGCATATTTTTGACAATGAGAAGAAGCATGGGAAGGTGGCAACAACGATTGCTTCAGAAAGAGAAAACAGTGGATTCAACTTTCGTTCATCAATTGATAAGGAGGATTTAATCTGATGGCTAAAATACACATGATTTTGCAAGGAAAAGGCGGTGTCGGAAAATCTTTCATCGCAGCAATTATGGCTCAGCATAAGCTCGCCAAAGGCAAGAAAATTCTTTGTGTGGATACGGATCCAGTGAATGCAACATTTCACGGATTCAAGAAGCTTAACGTCAAACGAATCAATGTGATGGCCGGTGATGAAATCGATCCCAGGCGCTTTGATGAGCTGATTGAACTCATTGCCAAGTCAGATAGCGACATCATTATCGATAATGGCGCCAGTACCTTCGTGCCGATGTCGCACTACCTCATCAGCAATCAGATCCCTGCCCTACTTCCCGACATGGGCCATGAACTGGTTGTTCACACCGTAATTACCGGCAGCCAGGCATTGATCGATACACTGACGGGTTTTGCGAATTTAATCGAGTCCTTTCCAACCGAGACGAAATTTGTGGTCTGGTTGAATCCCTATTGGGGTGACATCGAAATGGATGGGAAACGGTTCGAGGACATGAAAACGTATCAGGACAATAAAGCCCGAGTCTCGGCCATTATCCGAATTCCCCCCTACAAGGCCGATACTTTCGGTAAAGACTTGAGTGAAATACTGCAATCCAAATTGACCTTCAATGAAGCACTCGATAACAAAGCGCTGCCTATCATGGTGCGCCAGCGGTTGAATATCATCAAGAAGCAGCTTTTTACCAGCATTGAAAACGTGGCGGCCGTGTTGACATGAATCTCGATCCGGATGACCAATATACCCGGATCATGGCAGCGATCGCTGCAAAACATGGCATTGCGCTCTCCGAAGATGATCCGATATTGATGGTATATACCCTCAATGAAATCTTACTCCAGGAAAATAATAAGGCGCATCAGATGCTTCTGAATAATTTTCGCGCAACATTGGAAGAAAATATTCATCATTGGTCTCAAGCAACCGAAAGCAGAGCCAATCTGCTTTCACAGGCGAATTCGCGCAATATCCATCAGTTAAGCGAGCAAGTCGTCAATGCCTGCTTTGAGTTAATCGATGAAAGAATCGAATCGAGTTTTAGCGAAAAGTTAAAAGAGGTATCTACCCTTTCCCGCAATATCCGACTTGCTGCCCTCATCAATTTAGGGGCGACAAGCCTCTTCTTTGGGGCTGTTTTAATTCTACTGCTCGTTTTCTAGGGTTAAGTACTCTTCGGAAAATTTATATTTTTCAGAGGTTTTATGATCGACACACAGAAAATTAATAGTACAATTACAAACACCTCGGTAATCACATGTGCTATTTCAAAAACACGATATAAACTAGTGAAAAAACCTCCCGAAAAGTACATCAAAAGCCTTCAGCTTGACCTGTTTTCGCAATTTGTCACCAATGATCAAAGTCAGGTTTCTAACACTATTGAGCTTTGGGAGCGAATACCAAAGTATTTCTTTACAGCCAAACAAGTTGAAAAGCTACGTACTATTGATGGGCTAGCAGAACCGTACGAATGGGCCTAT
>JAMWZR010000079.1 GCA_024282035.1 Nitrosomonas sp. | reverse complement strand
TCGTTCCTCCTTGTAAAAGGCTTGAGGATAGCGATGATGTATCAGGGTGTTAATGTGGAAGGGTTAGAGGCTTACGCATAAGGGGGGAAAACTCCCCTAAAAAAGGAGAAAAACTTCACTTTCTACCAAAATGACGTGCGATCAGCATCATTTGGAAATTTTTCTCTGTCACTACAGCTAAATTCTCGTGGTTGTGCAGAGGTCTTCCCATAGTATGGCTATATAGAAAGGTGCACGGTGGGCGTGTCATATCGAACATTTTTGACACGCCGGGCGTGGGAGTGGATTTAATCTTGAGAGGCGGTAACGGTTCATGTTTTCGCCACAAACTCAGTGGTTTTGGGGTTGCGCTGAAATCCAGTTTTCCGCCACATTCATCAATGGCAAAGAAGGTTAGTGCGTAAAGATGCGCGCGCTTGCGGTGAGGTACAGAGTGGTATAGGGGAATCCGGCAAAACCAACGGTATGCCAGATTCAGGTGAACATCACGGCAAAGCTGACGGTCAGATTCAATCCCAAACAAGTAACTGATCAGCTGCATCCGAAAAAACAATACAGGATAGATGGAGGTTCGTCCATTGTCCACGTAGTAGAGTTCTTCGGTCAGATCATACAAAAACTCCAAATCTAGTAGCTTGTCAACCTTCCTTAATAAAGGATCTTTGGGAATAATGCTCTCCAGATCAATCGTCGAGAATAATTCCTGTTGACAAGTTTGTTTACCTTGCATTGGACTTTACCAATGGCCGAAGATGAAGCCCCTATTTTATTATCAACTCAACGTAGTATCAGGGGTTTTTCAACAGGCCGTCTGAACTACTCATTTAAGCGGATATCGGATGTTTATGATGAAGAATTTCGTGTCGCTTTAGAAGAATCCGATGGGGATAAGGAATATGCAGTCTTGCCTGAATTTCATCGTTTCGAAATCCCTGAAAGCTGTCATTGGAATCCTCTAGATGAGACAATCAAATTAAAGGATAAAAGATTTCAGAGTAGCCGATAACGCCCACGTTGCTATGCCCGTCAGCGAACTCTAGTCGCTCAATATCAATTAGCGTATCAGTTGCATTTCCATTTCCATTATTCTGAAGCACTATATACTCGGAATGATTTCCTGCAGGATCTTGTGTGGTTGAAATCAGATAATCATCACGCTTTCCCTCGTAAATTACCGTGTCGTTGCCAAAGCCGCCATTAAAATTTTCTGAAGCTGAGGTATTATGAAAAATGTCATTGGGATTGTAACCTTCAGCTTGTGCTTTCAGCACATCGAGAATGTCAGTAATAATCTCATAAGTATCATAGGCATTTTCAAATACAAATTTAATAATATCCCCTTTAGTTGTACCCTTTAACCAGTTATGAATAGGATCAGTAATAGTTCTTGTTAAGAAGTTCTCTGTATCTTTAGGATCAAATTCCCAGCTTTTTGGATACTCAGGCAGATTAGGTATAGCAGGGGGAGAGGTTCGAATAATTTCCGGTAATTCTGGCCATGTTCGAGGTATGTGAGAGTCAGTTAAAGAAGGAATTTGCGGTGTGCCTGGTAGCTCGGGGAAAGGAGAGGTTTTGATAATTTCAGAGAATCTTGGGTTGAAATCAATACCAGGAAATTTAGTTATGGAAGATTGATCGATATATCCAAATGCATGCGGAAGGTAGCTTTTAAAAATCATGATGTTGATCCCATAAATTATCAATACTGCTTATTTATAGCATATCTTATCGTACAAATCTGAACGGAAGCTGAATAAATGGATGTAATCTTAATTTGGCAGCATTGCTGATCTAATAAAGACATCTTTCAGTATTTAATTATGTTTTATAGGCAATAATTCTGAAGTCAAGTCGATTTTAAAGATTGATCCCAGTAAGGCATAACCCCGACGTGTTCTGACAAGAAATTAATAAATGAGCTGATCTTTTTCGGCAAATGCCTGCTTGGGAGATAACAGGCATAAATATGATGTTCTACCGATAGATATTCTGGAAGCGCCGCATGGAGTCGACCCTTTTGTAATTCCATTCCAATAGTATAAGTTGGCAACAAAGCGATTCCTAATCCATGAAGGGCTGCCTGAGCAAGTGCATCATTATCATTGATGCGCAAGGTTCCTGATACTGGAACCTTGATCTTCCCCTCCGGTCCGGTGAAGCGCCAGTAACTTTGCTCTGCTGAAAGCGCGCAATCAAGACAGTTATGATTCACCAGATCTTCTGGTGTTTTTGGTATACCACGTTGCTGGAAGTACTGAGGGGTTGCGCACAATATGCGGCGCACGGGCGCGATCTTACGAGCCACTAGATTGGGATCAGGCTCGTTTGTCACGCGGATTTGCACGTCATATCCTTCTTCGATCAAATCGCCTGGACGATCAGTAATGGTCAAATCAACCTTGATTTTAGGATAACGATCAAGAAAACAAGGAAGTGCCGTAGCGACATGGCGCGTTCCAAAAGAACTTGGAACACTCACTTTTAGTGTTCCGCGCGGCTCAGCATGAAGATTATTGATTGCTTGTTCAGCATGCTCAGCTTCTGCCAGGATACGTGCCACATGCTCTGAAAGCGCGATACCTGTCTCCGTCAAACTTAGATGTCGTGTACTACGGAGAAGTAATCGCGTACTAAGATCCTTCTCAAGCTTAGCGACTGCTTTACTGACCGCTGCGCGAGAGATATCCATGCGACGTGCCGCTTCCGCAAAACTACCTGCCTCTACGACGCGTGCAAAAATGATGAGAAGATTAAGATCTTGCATAATCCCATTGTATCCAATTTGGAAACAACATGTTTCATTTCTTGATACTTCTCTCCAGCATATTCTCTCTATATTATCTCTTCCAAGGTGAGATATTTATTTGAGATGCCGTGAAGATGTTATGGTTATTACTGTAATTAAACGACTAATATTTATACGAGCCTTGATTAGCGCGTTCTTACTCACTTAAAGTGATGTATTCTGGTTGATCAACCAAGGACTTTATTGTCAACCTGAGAGAGCGTATTTTTAAAAGGGTTATTTTTCAAGCTATATGCACACGATTTACTACTTGCATAAATAACTAACAAATGTACTACATGGAGAAAAAAATATGGAACTCAAAGAGTTGTTTAAATCACCCCAGTTATTCATAGTGTATGCAATCACTATCCTTTATACCATCACGTTCTATTTGGCGGCAGTTGTAGTGCCGTCTTCTGATAAGGCAGTATGGGGGTTGCAAGGCATTAATCAGGTTGTCAAGCTAGAAACAAATGGCCCTGATCATTCTCAAGTAGTGCGGAATAACAGCTCAGGTTAATCCGTATATAGATCGTGCCCCCGCGCATATCATCAAAAAATCCTTGCAGTAATGCAAAGAGCGTCAGCGGGGGCATTTGAACAAAAATATGCGGTTAAGTGAAACTTGAAACAATACGCAGATCACAAGGAGAAAGATTTATGATGATCAAAGACCTATTTAAGAAACCCCAGTTATCAGAAGTTTATGTAATTGCTATTTATTTTACACTCATGTTTAGTCTAATTCTGTTTCATAGCTATTCTCTGTTTAATTCTCTTTAGCGGCGGTTGTAACGGCGTCCACTGAATAGTGCGTTATGGATGCCTACAAGAGAGACCTTTGCAAAATCGCGCAAATTTTTTGAGTGTAATTCCAGATTTATTTGTAAGTTACCGGGTATTTTTTAGCCCTTTTCCCGCAAATGATCCAGGAAGAATCATGCCAACCGGTTATTACCGGTTGAGAGGACGCACTAGTTTGCGTGATTATTCGACTGTTGGCAAAGAGTTTGGGTAGTCTTCTCAAGTTATACGCCATCGCCAGTAGACTGTGCCATGCATGTGCTTTGGTTAGGCCGCGGTAACGCACAATTTGAGCATTGAACCAACGTGCTTCGCTATCTGGGCATTCACCTCATCATCCCATTCTTCCCGGTCACTCACCACTTCATAAGCAGGTCTGGCTTTAGGTTTACGCGGACTTTAGGTAATTCTGGCATCGACATAGCAGTCTTCCCTAACTTCGATATCGTGCACTTGTATTTGCCGATTGATTGGGTTTAATAGCCCATCCCACGCCCGCCATTGTTAACCGTGTTCTGAAGCGCGACAATACTGAGTGGTTTGGTACATCGTCTTCCTGCGACAATCCCAGAAATCACATCACATGTAGATTCGAATTCGCCATGTCTTCCATTGACTCATCACTTAATCCGCCGTTCCAGATTCCTAACAGCAGCAACCCCAAATAAGCCGGGCGCCTTGCTGCATCCGAACCGGTGCATAATGCACCGGTATCGCTTCCTCTATCGAGTTCCAGTCTATCAATTCATCGATTTGCTTCAGAAAATTCCCTTTCCGGGTACGGCGAAGTTACATCAGTTTCTCAAAAACTCATGTCCATTACTTCAATGATATTGTTTTGAAACATGATTATATCATCCGATTCATTGTCATAGATCGCAGCCGTGCAAAGGCCTCAAAACTATAAACCCGCCTACTCAGCAGAGTTTCGTCAATAGATGGCGAAATTGGTTGTATTAGGCAGATATCCCGAGCAGCTATCGAGGGAATTTGATTGCCACTACACTTCAATACAAGCATAGTGTCAAATAGCGGGTGTCCATATCGATCAAGCTCGGCAATTGTGCCCCAGCTTCGGTATTGTGATTAGCGCTCCCTTGAATGCCAATGCGCATCAGGAGCTGATAATTGTTGATATGCGGTCGTTCAGATTTGATAGCTATTCAATCGAATCTGAACGACTACTTTTAAACCGGAACTACAAAGGAGGGATGGGGGATACTTCAGTTTGATTGTACGGCTACGTTGCCGACATTAGCCTCTGCTTTGCTAAATTGCCTGTTTTGCTCTGATGCTGCAATTTTTCTATGCAATTTTGCTTCCTTCAAATCTTCGGCCAATTCTTTTTTATATTCACGAATATTAGCTTGCAGATGTGATTTAAGATCCTGCCCTTGCCTGCCATAGTAGTAGGGATGATCTTCATAATCGTCCAGTTTTTGCTGATTGGTTTCCAATTTTTCAGAAACCTCTTTAGCCAAACCTTCATAGTAATTTGCCAAAGCAACGTGATCGTTCGGATTAATGCTGCTTGGAGCAGCCGGTAGTTCGGCAAATGCTGAGGTTGCAGCAAAACTAAACGCTACTAATGAAGCAATTGCAGTTACTCTCAGTTTGTTCATATTAAGCTCCCCCTCATAAAAATATTCAGATGTTGCTATCTTAGCGATCGCAACACGAAACGTATATTGGGGAAACTCTGGTTTTTTACTAAAGGAAACCATTACTTGGCGTACTGAGAGCGCAGGTGATTATTGGTAACGAACTCCCCCGCGCCAAGACTGACAATTTGTCAGTGTTTAGTTCTACTTTGTCAGATTACTCCAAAGCCACTTTCCGTCGGACGGAAGACTGTTTGGCGCTAAGTCTCCTCTGATGCC
>JAMWZR010000078.1 GCA_024282035.1 Nitrosomonas sp. | reverse complement strand
AGCTATGAACAGTTTGTTTCAAAGTTTTGATATGTTGCCAGGATTTGTGAAAGTACATTTGCTGCGCAGGTGTTCCATGGTGAAATCTTTGATTCGGATTGTTCGCGGAAACTTTCCGCTATTTTTAAATGGTATATTCACATGGCAACAGGCACAGTTAAATGGTTTAATGATTCTAAAGGGTTTGGGTTCGTTACACCGGATGATGGTGGCGATGATCTATTTGCACATTTCTCTGCTATAAATATTTCTGGAAGTGGTTATAAAACTCTGAAAGATGGGCAGAGAGTAACTTTTGATATCACTCAAGGGCAAAAAGGAAAGCAAGCGTCAAATATTCAATCGGCATAATTACTTAAAGATATTAATTATTCGATTGACTCTTGCTCAAATTAAGCAAAAGATTCTTGAATATTCATACTTAGGAAAGCTCTCCCTTAAACTGGTGAGGGCTTTTTTTATCGGGAGATAGGGCTATATGTCGCTCGCTTTCGCATTTATTCTTTTCTAATCATCAATACAGAGATTTGCAGGAGTGACTCATCTTCATGGCTGGTCCACATTGTAGAATTTAATGCAGTGATGCAGCCACACCACAGCACTTTTTGAATTTCAGTCCGCTGCTGCAAGGGCAAGGATCATTGCGTCCAGTCTTTGGGTGGCTTTGCTGGATGGTCTTGGCAACGTTACGCTCATAAACTGCTTGCCGGTAGGGAAGCCAATATTGGTAAATTTGTCCGACACAAGCTGGAATTTGTTTGGTCAGTTTTTCTCTTTGTTTTGGAGTTTTGGTTAGGGATTCTTCTTCCTGAGTAACTTCATCAGAGCCGAGCAAATAAATGGGTTTAATGATTTCCACACCATTGGGATCATCGAAAAAGGGTTGCCATTGCTCGCGGCACAATGAAAGGCCCTGCATATAGCCAGAAGCCCAGCCTTCACCATCCATATAATCCTGGCCCCGATATTTGAAAGTGGAAAGCACGGGCTCAAAACCCTCAGGGTCATCTTGTAGCATCCAGATAATGCCGTTCATGTGGCGCAAGATCAATAGAAGAATATGCTCCGCCTGCTTTATCGATTCGAACCTAGGCTTATGATCTTCGCTTGGTCCCCAAATACCCGGTAACCAGTCATTGAGTGTTAATGTGACCGGTCCGGTCACGATGGCAGTCAGATAGCCATCCAAAATATCCAGTAGCATTGTTTCATCGGAGGTGATATCCGACATCAGGAAATCGTCGAGTTCGTCCATTTCTTCTTGCGACAATGGCGACAGTTCCTTGGGTAATTTGCTATTTTCAGGCATGACAAACGTTTTGCACAAATAGATGCTTTATTCTACAGGCTTGTTACTCTGTAATTAAGTCGTTTCGAGTTTGACTGGAAATAGATTTTTTGTGCTATTGGGACATTGCTGAAAAAAGCTTAACACAACCAATTTACTTACCATCTCTTAATTCAGCCACCCTCTACTCCAATCTGACTTGACGACGTAAAGCTGACAACGCTCTTCACTGTAGCGGTATAGCTGATCAACTTGAATCATACGATCTGGATCAATAAAAGCTCGTGAATAAGCAAAGTCGATTCCACGCCCACGGAAGTATGTGTCTTTCTCAGGCTCATCCCATTCGAAATTGACTAAGTGTACATGTATGGCGAATTGAGAAGTAACTCATGAATGGTGAGAATTCAATACAGTCTGAAGCTTAACCGAGCCAATCAGCTTCGGGTTTGAAGCGGATTTAACTCAGATAATATCCGGAAATCGTCAAAATTGTTACTGCGGCAACTTGTCGCATGTGACGATTTGTCACATTGACGCTCTAGTCAGTCGGTTTTAACCTAAAAAAGATTGATACCCACAATCAATTGGGATTTTTTAGCCGATTCGGGAGAGCGATTCATTATGTCATGGGATGAAGAAGAAGCTGACGGCACTTATTATGTTGTCGTCAATCATGAGGAACAATATTCAATCTGGCCCTCGTACAAGGAGGTTCCGGGTGGATGGCGTACGGTAGGTGAAATTGGCGACAAGGAAAAGTGCCTTGCCTACATCAAGGAAGTATGGACCGATATGCGTCCCTTGAGTCTGCGCAAACAAATGGCTGAAGCCGAATATTCCCAGAAGGGAAGCGATCGTGCTCCATCCTGAAGCTTGTCGATGGCTGCCGGATCTGTCACCAATGTTGGGAACAACTTTACGCCTGTTCTGTTTTCCTTATGCAGGTGGCAGTGCCGCTGTTTTCCGAAATTGGCAAGCATATTTCCCGGAATCAATCAGTGTTTGCCCTGTGCATTTCCCGGGTCGCGGTGCGCGGTTTCAGGAATTAGCGATCAAAGAATTTCCTGAGCTTGTCAATGCCATTGCAGATGCTGTCCGGGCTCGCTCAGATGTTCCATTCGCTTTTTTGGGGCATAGTCTAGGTAGCCTGATTGCCTTCGAAGTGATCCATCGACTTCAGGCAAGGCGGTTACCATTACCCGTTCATTTCATCGCATCAGGGTGTATTGCGCCCAGTCTGGTTGAAGAGCTCAGGAGACACCGGCTGAGTAAATTACAGGACCAGGATTTGACTGACAAGTTACGGCAATTAAATGGCACACCCACCGAAATACTAGAGCACGCCGATCTGTTGTCTCTGCTACTACCTATCGTAAGGGCGGATTTTGCCTTGTACGAGTCTTATCGGTACCAAGTGCGTCAGCCACTCGATTGCGAACTGACAGTAATTGGTGGGCTGAATGATAAAGAAGTTACGCGGAATCATCTGGTGTCATGGCGTCAGGAGACGCTCCGTCATTTTTCTCTGTATCAATTACCCGGCGATCATTTTTATATCCATCAACAAGAAGCGACTTTGCTGCAATTGATTCGGCGCAAATTTTTGTCTTACACACACAAGGTTGCTTGTTGACTTACGATCATTTTCAATATGCCAACTGACTTTGCCAGCCACTATATTTCCAAACCGGAAGTGCCTGTCCGGTCTGAGTCCATACCCTGCAACCTTATCACTGCACTGGAGCAACACGCACGACAAACTCCAAAAAAGCTGGCTTTCACTTTCCTGGTTGATGGGGAGGATCAGGAACTGTCGCTGAGTTTTTCGCAGTTACACACTCGAGCAAAACAAATTGCAGTCCAGTTGCAGAATGAGGGGAGGTGCGGCGAGCGTGCATTATTGCTCTATCCGCCAGGGCTGGAATATATTACAGCCTTCATGGGCTGTTTGTACGCCGGTGTCGTGGCAGTACCGGTTTATCCTCCTTCAAGACATACTCTGCATCGCTTGAATGCAATTATCCAGGACGCAACGCCTTCCATACTGCTAACCACGCAGGATTTGGCGGGAAAACTTCAACTGGATCCAACCGTGGACGAGGTATGTCGGAATCTTCAATGGTTAGTCACCGATGTGGTCGTCGATAGTAGCACTGAATCCTGGATTCCGCCGGTGACCAATGCTTGTAGTCTGGCGTTTCTGCAATATACATCGGGATCGACAGGCACTCCCAAAGGAGTGATGGTTAGTCATCATAATCTCATGGCTAACCAGCGTATCATCCAAAAAGCATTCGGTCATGACCGGAATACCATTGTGGCCGGGTGGTTGCCGCTATATCACGATATGGGATTGATTGGGAATGTGCTTCAACCGCTATTTCTCGGGGCCTCGGCCATCCTGATGTCTCCACTGGCGTTTCTGGAAAAACCTGTGCGCTGGCTGGAAGCCATTACCCGATATCAGGTCAACACATCGGGGGGGCCCAATTTTGCTTACGATCTGTGTTTGCAAAAAATCACTGCCGAACAGAAACATAACCTCGATTTAAGCAGTTGGACGCTCGCTTTTAATGGTTCCGAACCGGTACGAGAGGTAACGCTGCGACGGTTTGTTGATACTTTTTCCCAGTGTGGCTTTCGGCAGGATGCTTTTTTTCCCTGTTATGGATTGGCTGAAAATACATTGTTTGCAACCGGTGCAAGACAGGTTTTCAAGCCCAATGAGGGAATGATCGATGTCCATGCACCGCAACTGCAAGGGGATTGGGGCCGGCGGGTAAGCTGTGGTCACGCTATGGACGATCATGCCGTGTGTATCGTCGATCCTGAAACTGGTTTGACTTGTGCCGATGGTGTCGAAGGCGAAATCTGGATTGCTGGACCCAGCGTTACCCTAGGGTACTGGAATCGCACTCAGACTACCGAAGTCGTTTTTCGCGCAAGGTTGCGTGACGAAGACGTCGATGTCAATGAGATGTCAGATACAAGGAATCGACAAATGGAATTCCTACGGACGGGGGATTTAGGTTTTGTCGAAAAGGATCAATTGTTTGTCACCGGGAGAATCAAGGATCTGATCATCCTGCGGGGTCGCAATTATTATCCGCAGGATATCGAGCAAGCCATTGAAGAAGGGGTGCAGGGTATTCGATTTCACAGTTGTGCAGCATTTTCGATCGAGTCTGCTGGTGAAGAGCAGATGGTGATTGCAACTGAGGTGCGGCGTAAAAAAATCGGAACGGCTGAAGCAGAGCAGATTTTTATGCAGATGCGCCAAGTTCTGACCGAAATCTGTGAAGTGCCGATTGGTGAATTGGTTCTGGTACCGCCCGGCGCGATCATGAAAACATCGAGTGGCAAGATTCAGCACCAGGCAATCAAACAGACCTATCTGACCGGTCAGATGACAATATTGGCGAGTTCTGGAAAATGTAGCTCAGTGCTTGGACCAGTATCCGGTAGAGTGAATGTGCCTAGTTTGACGGACTATGACGTCGCTGGTTGGCGACAACTAGGTCACGCACAACGAGTCCAGCATATTCTGCATGTTTTACAGATCAAACTCGCATCCATATTGGCGATAGCGCATACCAGCGTGCGCGTGGATGTCGCCATTCGCACCTTGGGACTGGATTCTTTGCGTATGGTGGAATTCAAGCATGCCATTGATGCAGAGCTAGGAACCGATGTGGCACTGGGGCTCCTGTTTTCCGATCGCTCAATCACGGAGCTGGCCGAAAGACTTGTCCAGGAAGAGCTGGAGCGTGATGTAGCATTAACGCTGATCGCCTCGGAACAGACATATGATGCTTCCCAACTCAGTCTTGAAGAGCAGGCGATCTGGACTGTGAATCAGCTCGAACCAGAGAATATCGCTTACAACCTGCACCTGGCACTACGTATAAAAGGCAGTTGTGACCATAAAATGTTGCAGAATGCGCTGGATATTCTGCTGAAGCGTCATACTCAATTGCGATCCGCCTATCGTCTCGAAGCAGATACCGTGTGCAAGAGGATTGTTGAACTGGCCGACCTGTCGGATTATTTCACCGTCGTCGATGCAACAAATTGGTCCGAATCGGCGCTGCAGGCAGACTTCGCCAACCGCATCCGCAAGCCTTTCGATTTGAGTGCCGCACCCCTATTGCAGGTTACCTGCTACCGTCTCGGTAAGGAATGCCAGATTCTGCTTTTCTGTGTGCACCATATCATCATCGACTTGTCTGCGAGTCTAGTGCTGCTCAAAGAACTCAAATCGATTCTTGAAGATTT
>JAMWZR010000077.1 GCA_024282035.1 Nitrosomonas sp. | reverse complement strand
GTCATCTATACCGGCGCTGGTGCCAACTGGATTCCGTCACCGATACTGACGCTGAAGAACAATCTGGATCCGGCCACAGTGTTCCAGGTATCCACCACCGGTGTTACGCCGGGCGGTCTGGAGGACGGTTATTTCGTAACGTGGGAAAACGGTGGTGATATCCAGGGCCAGCGCTTCGACATGACGGGTAACTCGGTTGGTGCTGGTATTACGGTAGACAATCCTGCCAATGTTGCAGCCGAGAACCATAGCCTGCATTCTGCCGCTGGACTCGATGACGGTCGTATCCTGGTCGGTTATCAAAATGCGGCTGGCGATATCGATGCATCTTATCTGGATACGCGTCAACCCGGTGTGCCGATCATCGGTCCTCGTACTGGTGCGGCTGCGGATGTACTGGTTGGAACCGTGGGTGATGATTCGATCGATGGTCGAGCTTTGGATGACGAGCTGTATGGCGGTCTGGGCGATGATCTGCTCACGCTCGGCACCGGCGCGGACATAGGCGATGGCGGTATTGGCAATGACACGATCATTGGCGGTTCGGGCCAGGATATATTGATTGGCGGGGGCGGAAATGATTTGTTGTCCAGTGGTGCCAATGGACCTGCCGATCCGCAAATCGACAGCATACTGTCAGCTGGCCTTGCCGCAGCGCGGACACAGGCTGTCAACAACGGCGGTGTATCGAATACCGGCTTGACGACAGCGCAGCTCACCAACTTCGTCAACAACAATCCCGGCGCGGATATGGTTTCCGGCGGCGATGGCAACGATACCATTTCGTTACAGGGCGAGTTTGGGGATTTCAGGATCAACCTGGCTACCGCCATTGTGGAAAGTGATCGCGATAGCAATGGCAGCTTCATTCTCGAAGATGTGATCGGGAATGTGGTCGATGATGGCGCGGGTGGGCAGATTTTTCAATTCGCCGCCAATGTCGAGAATGCCACGGGTGGTTTCGGCGATGACACGATCATCGGTAATGGCGCAGATAATGTCATCGATGTGGGCGGCGGCAATAATACCGTCGACGGCGCCGGTGGCGATGCGGATCGCGTGGTGATTCATGCCAACCGGGCGGATTTACTCATTAGTTTCGATAACCTGACGCAAACATTCACGATCGTGAAACCAGCGGATGGCACTTCGCCGGAATTGACGCAAATCGTGAAGAATGTCGAGTTCTTCACTTTTGATGATATTGGCACGATTACGGCGGCGGCATTGTTGCCTGGACCTGCGTCAGCAGACGATAACGCCACTGTCGCTGAAGATACGTCGGTTACGATCGATGTGCTGGCAAACGATGCGAACAGTAACGGGGCTCACATTCGCAAGATCAATGACATCGCCATTCAGAATGGCGGGCCGGCAGTTGCAGTACCGCATGGCAGTGTGGTGATGACCAATTCTGGAACGGGTTCGGATCACTTGATCTATACGCCGGCGCCCAATTATTTTGGGCCGGACAGTTTTACCTACACCATTCAGAACAATGCAGGGCAATTCTCGACTGCAACTGTGAATGTCACGGTCACGAACGTCAACGATCTACCAACGGACATCACCTTTACCGGTACGACGGTCAAAGAAAGTTCGGCTGCCGGTACGGTCGTCTCGACGCTGGTAACACTCGATCCCGACAATACTGCCGCGGCCACCAATGATACGTTTACGTACACACTGGCTGATGATTTTGGTGGGGCATTCCAGATCGTGGGTAACCAGATTCAGGTACTGAATGGCGCGCTACTGGACTTTGAGAGTGGTGTGGTTTCGTATGCGTTGAATGTCACTGCAGACGATGGGCATGGCGGTATTATTGCTAAACCGGTCACGGTCACGGTTACGGATGTCAACGAAGCGCCGACCGATACCATCTTCAATGGTAATACGGCGACCACGGCCGTATCGGTTGCTGAATTCCCGGTATCGAATCTGATAGCGACGTTGACGGCGACCGACCCGGATGCTGCGCCGAATGGTGCAGCGGGCGTGACGTTTGGATTGGCGGATAGTGCCGAGGGTCGTTTCAGTATTGTCAACGGTCAAATCAGTGTGGTCAATGCTGCGCTGATCGATTGGGAAGATACGACCCGGCCATCGCATAGCTTCACCTTGCAAACGACTGCCAAGGATGCGGGTGGTATGGCACGCGTTGAGCCATTGACGGTAAATGTTACCAATACCGCTGAGACAACAAGAACTGGTACGGCGGCCGACAATACCCTCACCGGTACGGCAGGAAATGACATCATCAATGGCTTGGCAGGTAGAGACACGATGACAGGTGCCGCTGGCAACGATACCTATTATGTTGACAACAGTGGTGACAGGCTGACTGAAAACGCCAACGCCGGCAATGACACCGTGTATGTACAAACCTTGACGAGTTTCGGATTGGGCAACAACTTAGAGAACCTGATCTATCTCGGCACGGCCAATGGTACCCGCTGGAGTGGCAACGGAGCTGCCAATGCCTTAGTCGGTGGTAGCGGTAGTGACACCCTTTCGGGTGCAGCCGGAAATGATCATCTCATCGGCAATGCAGGCGCGGATACGCTGCAGGGCGACGATGGTGTGGATCGGCTATATGGCAGTGCTGGCAACGATACGCTCAACGGTGGCAATGGCAATGATTGGCTGGAGGGTGGTGCCGGCAATGATTCATTGACGGGTGCTGCTAACAATGACACTTACTTTTTTGCGGGTGTCTTCGGTACCGATACCATTGCGGGATTTGGCGATGTGGCTGGCAATCAGGACCTTATCGCTTTCTCGTCAAGTGTGGTGCCGAACTTTGCTACGTTGCAGGCCAGTATGGTGCAATCTGGAGCCAATGTGCAGATCAATCTGGCAGGTGCTGGAAGTGTCATTGTGACGGGCGTGCAGCTTAATACGCTCGGAGCAGATGACTTCTTGTTCCTGTAAAGAAGACTTTTCTATCCCCCGTGACAAGCGGGGGATAGAAATTACAATCTCACTGTGATTTCCGTTTTTTTTCCTTGTCATGAGGATCGCAAGCTGTTTTCGAAAGCGCGATAGCGCCATGATCCAGGTAAATCCTATTCCGAGAAATTCTAAGCAAAGACCTCGATGCTGCTGTACTGATTAGATAATGAAAATGACAGGTTCACTTGCTCTGGGGTGTGTCTTGCAAAGACCACACTATGGAGAAAGGTGATCAGATCATGATGCTGAATCATAACTATTTGAATAATAGATAGAAAGACAAATTAATCCGATCAAAAAAGAAGATGTGATTCCCTGGTTAACATCTGTTAATGGGGGGAATTAACATTAGTTAGCTATTCCGCATTTTGGCAGTTCTGTAATCTCCGCTTCGTGTGAATGAATTGTGAATGAATTGTGAATTATTAATTCCAAAAATCATTTGCCAGCAAGAAGATAAACGAACTTGGAAGTGGGAATATGCTAATGGCAATCGGTGCTTATGATTCATACTTGCATAGATTCATACTGTGCCACTGCCTGACTGACAGTAGTTCTTCAACTCTCTCTGGTTCGATCCAGAATTCTCCGCAGCAGTATTTCATCAACGGCTTGACGCAGTCTATTTTTGGTCAAGCTCAATCCAGCATACCAGCCTCAAACGCAAATGTTGAATCCGCAATCCGGTTAAACCGGAACGGCGGGACGGTCATTGACGCTCATAACAAGCAAGGTGCTGCATGCAGTAATGAAAAATGGCTGGAAGTCAGGGGAATTGTGGATCCAATAAAAACAAAGAACGAGAACAAAACCTGAACGTAGAACCGCTGTGTGCGAGCACGGCATAAGTTGTAATTGTAGTTGTCGGTGTAGTTTGGAAGTTGTTTTATGAGTAGGGAAACAACAAGGGGTAAGAATCATGGCATAAGCGAGGGGCTTCATGTCATGGCTGTGAGGGCTTTAATTCTTTTGCAGAATCAAGAGGGGGAAGTGAATTATGAGTAAAAAAATCATCAATCCGATCAGTTCCAGTCGTCAGGAAAGAGCGGTCGAGCAATACATGCAGGAAGTAAGAAATATCGTTGCGGCCAAGCTGACGCGCCGGGACTTGTTGAAAATGGGGTTGACAGCGAGTGCAGGGGGACTGGTATCGATTACGGGCGATGCTTTTTATCCGAATCTGGCAATGGCGGGTGCTTCGAATATTCACATCAGTCCACCGTGTACCAAACCGTGGACCGATCTGTTGCCGATACCCAAAGTATGTGTGCCAGTAGATGAATTCGAGGGACCGGAAGTCGACAAGGAAGGGTGCAAAAGCACGCATAACCGTTGGCACCCAGGAGAGGATGATTATTGCGATTTCAAAGAGGCACGCGTTGAAACGCATCAGCGTTGGGAAGAATTTGGCGGCAATGCAGGGATCAAGTATCGCTATGAACTGATGGCGAGGGAAATAAACTGGAATTTTTATTCCAGCCTCGAATATCCCAATTTCAATTCCAAAGTATGGACCTACGTCGATCTGAATAGCGATGCCGTGGGCGTATTGCGGATCAAGGCACAATACGGCGAACCTATTGTCATGCGTATGCACAATGGCTTGCCAACCAATAGCGGCAATGGTAATGGAGATAACCAGGGTTTTGGTATCAACCAGATTTCACCGCATTTGCACAATGCCCATAACCCGCACACCTCCGATGGCGGTCCGACACGCTTTTACGATAGCGGCACCTGGTGGGATCACTGGTATCCGAACGTACGCGCCGGTTTTGCCAGCACGCATAAGAACGGTACCACGCGCAATGGTCTGTGGTGTCCGGGAGATTGGCAGGAAACCCAAAGTACTTTGTGGTTCCACGATCACCGCTTCGATTTCACAGCGCAAAATGTATACAAGGGTCTGGCATCCTTCTATACCCTGTTCAGCGACGATATCAAGCTGGATACCGACGATGAGACCACAGGTCTGCGTTTGCCTAGCGGCGAATACGACATTCCGATGTTGATCACCGACAAATCATTCGACACCAATGGACAGATGTTCTGGGACCCGTTCATGACCGAAGGTTTTCTGGGCGATCAGCAAACTGTCAACTTCAAGATCAAACCCAAGCTGTATGTGAAACGGCGCAAGTATCGTCTGCGTTTTCTGAATGGCGGACCATCGCGTTTCGTTCAATTGTTCCTGAGCAACGGTACCAGCCTGACGCGTATCGCCAACTGCGGCAATTTGTTACCGAAAGCGCAAATCGTCCCCAGCATTCGTCTTGGCGTGGCCGAGCGTGCCGATGTGATCGTGGATTTCAGTCAGCTTGCCCCAGGCACCGAATTTTATTTGGAAAATCGTCTGGAACAAATCAACGGTCAGGGACCGACCGGAAAACTTCTGGGATCCAACGGCAATACAAGATTGCTGAAATTCATCGTGACTGATGAAGCTGTGCAGGACGATAGTGCGCCTATGGCGACACTACAAACGCAGACCATGGTACCCATGCCGCTGCCATCCAAGAACCCGGCTGTAAAACAGCGCACATTCAGTTTTGGCAGTCTCAATGGCGCTTGGACGGTAAACGATCAATTATTCAACAAAGATGTAATCAGTGCCTACCCTGTTGAAGGAAAAGCTGAAGTGTGGACTTTGAAGTCTGGTGGCGGATGGTCGCATCCAATCCATATTCACTTTGAAGAGTTTCAGGTGATTAGTCGCGATGGTGCCGCATCGAAAATGAATATCGAAGACAAGTCGCGTAAGGATGTGGTTCGAATTGGTCAAGCTTCCTGGAGTACCAATAATTCTGGCGAAGTGAAGGTGTATATGCAATTCCGCGATTGGCATGGTGACTACCCGATGCATTGCCACAATGTGGTGCACGAGGATCACGGCATGATGGTGATATTTAAGGTTGTGCCATCCGATGATCCCAATGCCGGTAAGTAATCAGCCATGACACAGGAGACTATTTCCATGAACAAAAGAGAATTTTTCAAAAGTGTGGCTGGTGCATCGGTTGGATTGGCTACATTGGGTTTGGGTGCTGCTTCTATGGCAGCGAATGTGCAATCGGTCGGTGAGTCGAGCATCAAACCGCGTAACGCTGCGGAACAGCGTCGTCGCGAGCGTTTTCCGAACATGACTTTGCTGACGCACGAAGGCGAGCAAGTGCGTTTCTACGACGACCTGATCAAGGACAAGGCGGTTTTCATCAACTTCATGTACGCCCGTTGCGGCGATATCTGTCCGGGCATGACGGCCAATCTGAAGCGGCTGGAGAACGAATTTGGCGGCCGAGTCGGGCGAGACATTTTCATGTATTCGATCACGCTGGAACCGGAACACGACACGCTGAAGATGCTGAAAGCCTACGCCGAGACTTTTGAAGCCGGTCCAGGTTGGAAGTTTCTGTCCGGCACCAAGGATGATATCGAGTTATTACGCAGGAAATTGGGTTTTTATTACACCGATCCCGTGAGGGACGGTAACAAAACGGAGCATATCGGTATGGTCAAGTACGGTATCGAGGCTCTGGAGCGATGGGGAACGGCGCCGGCTTTGGCCAACCCGAAATCCAT
>JAMWZR010000076.1 GCA_024282035.1 Nitrosomonas sp. | reverse complement strand
GAAAAAAGCCTGCCGATCCTGCAATCGTTGCACGACTGGTTACTGCAAACCCGCGCCCAAACCGCCGATGGCGGCGGCACCGCCAAAGCCATCGACTACACCTTGAAGCGCTGGCAAAGCCTAATCCGCTACGCCAGCAGCGGACATCTGCCGATTGACAACAACCCCGTCGAAAACACTATTCGCCCCATCGCGCTCGGCAAGAAAAACTGGCTGTTCACCGGTTCTGAGCGCGCCGGAAAACGTGCCGCCGCCATCCAAACCCTACTCGGAACCGCCAAACTCAACGGCCTCAACCCCGCACAATGGCTAGCCGACACCCTCGATAAACTCCCCACCTGGCCTAACAGCCGGATCGATGAATTGCTGCCGTTCGCACCAGAGGCTATTGAAGCATTGTTGAAAGAATGTGGGTAGGTGGTGGTGGGGTTGGAGGGATACGAAAATTGTACTTAAGAGATCTCAATTCTTTATAGAGATTTAAGCGACAAGAATTACAAGCAGTCAGGCAGTGCTTGAAGGATGGATGCCATACAAAAACTATTCGTATATTTTCAATTTAACGCTGAACGCGGCTGCGCGGGCGGAATTGAAAGGTCATGCTTATGATTCGCTGTCAGCTGGTACTATTTTCCTGTGCGGAAGAATGATACTTAGGCAGTCATTCAATCAAGACGGCATGACCTAATCTACTACTGGATTACATCTTAGCTAAAACTTCTGCGATCGTTTGTCCCATGAGAGATGGGGTTGGGCAAATCGTGACTCCGAGCTCTTTCAGGATCGCCACTTTTTCCGCAGCGCTTTCACCGGCGGATGAAATAATCGCACCTGCGTGTCCCATGCGTCGCCCTTCTGGTGCTGTCAATCCAGCAATATAGGCAACCAGCGGTTTGCTCATATTTTCCTTGGCAAATTTCCCTGCCTCCACTTCCTGTGGGCCGCCTATTTCGCCGATCATCAACGCTACTTTGGTTTCAGGATCTTGTTCCAATTTTTCCAGAATATCACGGTGTGAGCTACCGGGAATCGGATCGCCGCCAATACCTACGGAGGTTGAGATTCCAATGCCTAGCAAGCGCATCTGATCGGCAGCTTCATACCCCAATGTACCAGAGCGGCCGACAACACCGACATTACCACGGACATAAATATGCCCAGGCATAATGCCCAGCATAGCGCGACCAGGACTAATGGTTCCCGCGCAGTTAGGTCCCGTCAGCATCATGCGATCTTCCTTGGGGAAACGGCGCAGAAAGTTCTTCACCGTCATCATATCTTGCGTCGGTATGCCATCGGTGATGGATACGCAAAATTTAATGCCGGCATCGGCGGCTTCCATGATGGAGTCTGCGGCAAATGCGGGCGGCACAAACACAATACTGGCTTCCGCTCCGACCTGATCGACGGCTTCTTCAACGGTATTAAATACCGGCAATCCCAAATGCTTTTGCCCGCCTTTACCGGGAGTAACACCGCCAACCACATTGGAGCCATAGTCAATCATTTCCTGTGCATGGAAAGTGCCAATTCTTCCGGTAAAACCTTGCACAATAATTCGTGTCTTTTCATTGATTAATATCGCCACTTTGTACTCCTAGGCTCTTTGTGCGACGATTTCGTTGCGTGCGCGGACTACTTTTTCCGCAGCATCCGCTAACGTATCGGCTGTAATAATCGGCAGGCCGCTATCCGCAATAATACGGCGGCCTTCTTCTACGTTGGTTCCCGACAAACGCACCACCAAAGGCAGTTTCATGTCGATGTTTCTAACCGCTTGCACAACGCCTTCTGCAATCCAGTCACAACGATTGATACCGGCAAAAATATTGACCAGCATGGCTTTGACATTTGCATCGGCCAGCACCAGACGAAAAGCTTTTTCAGTACGTTCCGCTGAAGCGCCACCACCCACATCGAGAAAGTTTGCGGGCTCACCACCGGCCAGTTTGATCATGTCCATGGTCGCCATAGCCAGACCGGCGCCATTGATCATGCAGCCGATATCGCCATCCAATCCAACATAGCTTAAACCGGCTTCTGCTGCGGCGACTTCGCGGTTGTCCACTTGCGTGTTGTCACGTAATTCTGCAATGCGGTGGCGACGGAATAGCGCGTTTTCGTCAAATACCATTTTTGCATCCAGCGCGACGATTTCGTTGTTGGCAGTCAACACGAGCGGATTAATTTCCAGGATGTTGGCATCCAGATCACGCAGCGCGCGATAACAGCCTTTGATGGTTTTGACGGCATGATTGAGTTGTGCCGGATCAATATTCAAGGCAAAAGCCATTTTTCTTGCCTGAAAATCCTGCAACCCTACTGCCGGTTCGATATAAATCTTGACGATCGCTTCCGGATTAGTGACGGCCAATTTCTCAATTTCCATGCCACCCTGTGCTGAACCGATCATGATGACGCGCTCGCTGGTTCGGTCAATCATGAACGATAAATACATTTCCTTGGAAATGTTGGTTCCGGCCTCAACATACAGCCTTGAACAGATTTTTCCGGCCGGCCCGGTTTGATGCGTCACCAGATTTTTACCCAGCAATTCTTCAGCTGCTTTTTCGACTTCAGCATGAGTTCTGCAAACTTTAATCCCGCCGGCTTTACCACGCGCACCGGAATGAATTTGCGCTTTGACGACCCATACATCGCCTTCAATTTCTCTTGCGCGCTGTACGGCTTCCACTACGCTGTAGGCAAGACCGCCTTCAGCAATTTTGACGCCGTATTCTGACAAGATCTCTTTTGCTTGATATTCATGAATATTCAATTCAATTTCCTCAACAATCGCATTAAATACAATTCGGTCATTTTAATTTTATAAATCAACAAACCATAAAGACAAAGGCCGCTGAATGCGGCCTTATCCATTGATTAATTTTTTGCTGCAATAGCTTCCGCTACTTTGACTACATTGTTGGCCATTCTTTCCGATGCCGCATCGATTAAACGGCCATCCAGTGCGGCAGCGCCTTTCCCTTGCGCGGCAGCTTCTTTAAGTGCAGCCAGAATGCGCTTGGCTTTCTCAATTTCACGGGCAGGCGGTGTAAATACATCGTTTGCCAATTCAATCTGAGTTGGATGAATCGCCCATTTTCCTTCGCAACCCAGTGCAGCAGCCCGTTTTGCAGCTAATACGTAACCATCTGGGTCCTTGATATCACCAAATGGGCCATCAATCGGACGCAGTCCATACGCACGGCAAGCCACGATCATTCGGCTGATGGCAAAATGCCATTGATCACCCGGATAATCAGGATTAAGGCCGCCGATATTGGTGGTTCTGGCACGATTACTGGCCGCATAGTCAGCGACGCCAAAATGCAATGCTTCCAGTCGGCCCAAGGCACCATTCCGTGCAATGTCTTCCACGTTGGCCATTCCCAAAGCAGTCTCTATCAATGCTTCCAAACCAATCCTGTTTTTCAGGCCTTGCTGCATTTCGAGCTGAGTCACCATGGCTTGTACCATGTAAATATCCGCATACACGCCGGCTTTAGGAATGAGCAGGGTATCGATCTTGCTTCCGGCTTGTTCCATCAGATCCACAACATCGCGCACCATATACTGAGTATCCAGTCCGTTAATGCGGACTGAAACCGTAATGCCATGGCCTTTCCAGTCCAAATCATTGAGTGCTTCGATGATATTCTTACGCGCTTGGATTTTGTCATCCGGCGCTACGGCATCTTCCAGATCCAGAAAAACAAAGTCTACGCCGCTATTCAGTGCTTTCTCAAACATTCCCGGACTGGAACCTGGAACTGCCAATTCGCAGCGTTGTACCCGCGGAACAGTGGTTTCATATAGCGTGTGACTCATTTTTCCTCCAGAATTAATAAATAGTTACAGTCATCAATAAGGGCCAATGTGATTGGTCCGATGAGTTACTTGTTTTAGTGTTATTTCACCTTATTTACGCTCGGTAATAAGCACGGTGTTAAGGTATTATTTATATAGCGATTTAACAACGCAGGTAATTGGGGTGAGGTGATCAGTTAGAATGAGTAGTTCAATACTTCGTGTTTTTAAGACTAAATATTCAGCGAATTATATCTATTTTCAGTGAATTTATCTACTGATGGCCCCTTCTTGTCTGAAATGATGAAGTCGCCAGACTTTTGAATTGTTCAATCAGCGACCAGAGAGAACGCTGGCAATGAATCCGTTATTCGTTGGACAACGGCAAATCCGGGCATGTCGCCCGATAAGGCTCTCTCGCCATAAATTGCTGCCACTCCGCCCGAGTCAAATTACGATTGGCAATACGGCAAGCGCGTTCTTTCCATGAATCGAAATGTGATCGGATCAATGGGCGAAAATTTATATTCCAAACGCGAACAGTGTTGTCATCACCACCAGAAACCAGGATCTTGCCATCTGCGCTTAAAGCAACGCTCAGTATCGCATCGCCGTGGCCAATGAGAGGCGAACCCAGTGGTTGGTGGGTAATCACATCCCATAATCGGACAGTGTTGTCATCACTGCCGGAAACCAGTGTCAGACCATCTGCACTCATCGCTACGCTTCGGATAGCACTGGCATGGCCAGTCAATGGCGGTCCAAGCGGTTGGCGGGTGGCTACGTCCCATAGGCGAATGGTCTTGTCTACACTGCTCGAAGCCAAGATTTTTCCATCAGGACTTAAGGCCACACTGCGTACAACGCCGGTGTGCCCAATGAGAGGGGGGCCGAGTGGTTTCTGGGTGGCTACGTCCCATAACTGAATCGTTTTATCGCTACTGCCAGAAGCCAAAATCTTGCCGTCCGCACTTAAGGATACACTCCATACAGTGCCGTTATTGATAAGAGGCGACCCCATCGGCTGGAACGTGGCCACATCCCACAGACGAATGGTTCTGTCGTCACTGCTAGACGCCAAGATCTTACCATCGTCACTTAATGCTACGCTCAAGACAGCACTGGTAGATCCAGTGAGCGGTAGTCCAAGCGGTTGGCGGGTGTCTACATCCCATAAGCGGATAGTTTTATCGCCGCTGCCGGAAGCTAATAATTTGCCGTCGGCACTCAATGCCACGCTCGCTACGGCGCCAGTGTGGCCGGTAATGGGCGGTCCGAGCGATTGTTGTGTGATTGCATCTCGTAAATGAATAGTTTTGTCATCGCTACCGGAAGCGAGAATCCTGCCGTTGGCACTCAGTGCAACACTCAATACAGGGCTGGTATAACCGGTAAGAGGGAGTCCGAATGGCGGGCGAGTCGTCGTATCCCATAAGAGAATAGTGCTGTCTTCACTACCGGAAGCCAAAGTTTTGCCATCGCCACTCAAAGCCACACTGAATACGGCGCTTGTATGGACGGCGAGGGGGGATCCAAGCGGCTGATGCGTGGTTAAATCCCACAAACGAATGGTATTGTCCCCACTGCCAGAAGCTAGGGTTTTACCATCGGCGCTTAACGCTATACTCAAGACAGTACCATTATGGCCAATTAAGGGAGCTCCGATCGGCTGGCGAGTGGCGACATCCCACACTATGATGGTGCTGTCTTTACTACCGGAAGCTAGTATTGTGCCGTCCGAACTCAATACGACACTTCGCACGGGGCCATTATGCCCGATGAACGGGGACCCGAGCGGTTGGCGAGTGGCGACATCCCATAATAGGATAGTTTTGTCTGCACCGCCAGAAACCAAGGTTTTGCCATCAGCACTCAAAATCACGCTACGTACGGGTCCGGCATGTCCGGTGAGGGGTGATCCGAGCGGTTGGCGAGTGACCATATCCCATAAAATAATGGTTCCATCTTCACTTCC
>JAMWZR010000075.1 GCA_024282035.1 Nitrosomonas sp. | reverse complement strand
CTCTGGTCAATTAACGATCAATACCCTGCAATGCAGCGATCTTCAATCGGCAAGCAAATATCCTTGGAGATATGGAGCATTAACCCGTCAAATATCGGCGAATTATTAAGCCGTGAACCAGCTGGCCTCTCCGTTGGAAAAATTCTTTTAGCTGACAATCGTGAGATATTAGGAGTCCTTGGAGAATCCTATCTTTGTGAGGACAAGCAAGAAATAACGCACTTTGGAGGGTGGCGTAACTATATAAACCAACTTCCCAAAGATAACTAATTAAACCTAGCTTGGAATTGGCCTATTGCATCAATTCCATCCACAAGGCTGTGTAATAACTGTAAGAAAAACCCAGTGCGTCAAGACGGGGAGTATTGCGCACCGGGCTGAGAGGGTACCTACGGCTTCAACATGATGACTACGTTACTGAGGCTATTCTGATAGTTGGTTGTTACAGGATGATTACTTTGGCAATGCGCTTTTCATGCGTTTGATGTGTTTCTTTCGTTTTTATTTATGCACCAAATTAAGCGAAAAACGTCATAAATTTCCCTACTTTTTCCTAATTAGTACCAAATAAATTACCCACTCACACTAATATAAAAAAACTACTGAATTGGTTTTGAATAGATTATGGGGTTTGCTGAAAAATAAAAACCAGTGCGTATATCAGAAAGGGGGGCCGATATAAACGCACTGGAGGGAGTCAGTCACCAGAAAATGGTAAATGATGACTGGGAGACTAGATACAGTTCTATTAACGATGGAATTGGCTTTGCGTTGACACAGTCGAAACGGTTTTCACTTCTTTGCTCTTTCCAGTTTTTTTAGGGGAGTGTAACGGTTACAACCCAGGGTTAGATCAATGAAGAATAATCGCTTCTGGTTGATACGATATGTAACAAGCTACCAACCACAATTGCCAACTGTGCGCCAAGACGGAAAATAATGTTAATGATAACGGCCCACCACTATCGTCACTACCTGCCGTGAGAGGCTCACAAAATTGTGTCAGCATAGACTTGATGGCCTGTCCTCACAGACCTCCATGCCGATCAGGCAAGGTGCTAGGACTTTACGATTTTGGTGAAACTGCTTGTGCAACATATTCTTGCTACACCCATCCACTCCGCGAATTTGAAATACTTCTTTCGCTAAAATCAATACTAGTCCTTGTAATCTTAATATCGAACGTTGCTCTCTCATGTAGTGAGCACCCATTCTATTTCTACAGTACCCAGGAATCTGTAATATTTGACAGCATCAAGGCAGGTGTGTTTGAATAAAGTAACATATATCTAAATGGAGTACATTAATCATGTCCAGTCGAGGCGGAAAAAGAGAAAACGCGGGTAGACCACGAGGTCAGGGTAAATTTGGCGAACCGACGGCAGTCATGCGCATACCGCAAAGCCAGACCGCTACGATCAGAAATTTCCTGGAAGTCTTGCAGCGAAAGAAAGCAGAGGATAGTAGTGAAAATGCAGTGACTGATATTGAGATGGATGAGTTTTTCACGCCTGCGATCAGTAAACAGCCGACTCTATTGCCATTATTCTCCACAAAAGTGGCAGCAGGCTTTCCCAGTCCCGCAGATGACCATGTCGAAAAACAGCTCGATGTCAGTGAATTCCTGATCGACCATGCTGCATCGACGTTCTTTGTCACGATCAAGGGGGATTCGATGATCGATGTTGGTTTGCTACCTGGCGACAAGGTGGTGGTAGATCGCTCCAAAACACCCGGTATCGGCGACATCGTTCTGGCCGTGGTGGATCGGGAATTCACTATCAAAATCCTGGATCATGGTGCAAATAAGATGCCACGGTTGATACCAGCCAATTCAACCGGTGCTTACCGCCCCATCTACATTCGCCCGGATACACAGTTCGAGATTTTCGGGGTTGTGATCGGCTCATTCCGTCGGTTCAAATGACAACACTGTTACCGTGTTATGTATTGTTGGATCTGGAAACGACAGGAGCTACTCCAACCCAGGACCGCATCACAGAGATCGGTTTGATCCGCTATGAAAATGGCGTCGAAGTGGGCCGCTGGAATACCCTCATCAATCCGGAAGTCAGTATTTCGCCCTTCATTCAGCGACTCACAGGAATCACCCAAAACATGGTCAGCAATGCGCCCACTTTCGCACAAGCATGTGAAACATTGCTGCAATGGCTCGATCAGGCGGTATTGTGCGCACACAATGTGCGTTTCGACTATGGTTTCCTCAAGAACGAATTCAGACGTATCGGTGTTTCCTTTCAAAAGAAACTGCTGTGTACGGTCAAACTTTCCAGAACACTCTATCCGCAGCATCATTCACATAGCCTCAATGCCATTATTGAACGGTTTCAGCTAGTCTGCACCCAGCGCCACCGCGCCATGGGCGATACCGAAATGATGGCGGCATTTATTGATATCGCGATCCGTGAATTCGGCGAATCAACCGTTCAGGAAACTGCCAGAACACTACTGAAGCAGCAGGCAACCCCAATGGGTCTCGATCACCTGGATATCCATTCCATCCCGGAAACCTGTGGCGTATATTTATTTCATGGCGATAGCGCATTGCTATATGTCGGCAAAAGTATTTCATTGCGTTCCCGGGTATTCAATCACTTCCAGGGCGATCATCGTTCCGCCAAGGAAATGCGTATCGCACAGGAAATCCGGCGTGTCGAATACCGTATTAGTAGTGGGGAACTAGGTGCCCTGTTGTTGGAATCGCGCCTGATCAAGGAGTACCAACCCATCCATAACCAGCAGCTCAGGCGCGAGCGGCAACTCTGTGCCTGGCAAGTATCGGATAACCCCGATGCCAAGCCGGTGATAACCCTGATTAATGACAGTGACATCGACTGGCGTGCCACAGAAAATGTGTATGGCACTTTCAAAACCAAAAGGCAGGCCGTAGAGGTTTTAAACAAGCTGGCTAATGAATACGGGCTGTGCGATAAAGCATTGGGGCTAGAAAAAGGCTCTGGCGTATGTTTTGCACATCAATTAAAACACTGCAAAGGCTTGTGCGCTGGCCAGGAATCCGCCGAATCACACTGGCTGCGTCTACTCACGGCCTTGAGCCATTACAAGCTGCTGGCATGGCCGTATGTTGGCCGCATTGGCATCAGAGAGCACAATCCGGACTACGACATCACAGAAATACACGTCTTTGACCAGTGGTGCCATCTGGGTAGTGTCAAGGATCGTGAGGAGCTAGATGAATTATCGGCACGTTCTTGTTTTGACCGGGATACCTACCGCTATTTGCTGAAATTCCTGAATCAAAAGAACGTCGAAATCATCCCGCTGCATGGAAATGCTCAACCCTCCTATACCTAATCGCGCCATTGCGTTAATTGACGTGAATAATTTCTATGTCAGTTGCGAGCGTGTATTCAACCCCAAGTTGGAAGGCAAACCTGTCGTGGTGTTATCTAACAATGATGGTTGCGCTGTAGCGAGAAGCAACGAAGTCAAGGCACTTGGCATCAAAATGGGGCAACCGTGGTTTCAGCTCAAAGACTTAGCCAGAAAGCACGGCATCATCGCTTATTCATCCAATTATGCTCTGTATGCCGACATGAGCAATCGTGTCATGAGTATTCTGGGTATGTTCAGTCCTGAACAAGAGATCTACTCGATTGACGAGTGTTTTCTCGATCTTTCTGGGTTCAAAAGACTCAATCATACCGATTATGGCCAACAAATCCGGCAACGCATTAAACAATGGATAGGATTACCAGTCTGTGTCGGCATTGGATCGACCAAGACTCTGGCCAAGCTGGCCAATCATCTGGCGAAAAAGAATCCGGAATTCAACGGTGTGTGCGATCTCAATAGCTTCTCACTCAAACGGCAAACGGATTGGTTCCAGCGCATTGATGTCGGTGAAATCTGGGGTATCGGTAGACGACTGGCACCCAAACTACATGAGATCGGTATCAAAACCGCGTGGGATCTTAAAACAGCATCACCATCTCCGTTGCGTGCCCGTTTCTCGGTCGTAATGGAAAAGATCATTCGTGAAATCAATGGCACGGCTTGTATCGAATTGGAAGAGCTCCATCCGACACGCAAACAAATTCTCAGCTCACGCTCATTTGGCGTACCGGTTGCAGATTTACCCGGTCTGGAAGAATCGGTGTCACTCTACATTAACCGCGCGGCAGAAAAACTGCGCCGCCAGCAATCGATAGCCGGAGTAGTTTACGTATATATCCGTACCAGTCCTTTCAATCCCAGACAGAGATACTATGCCAACGGTATAGCCGTTCCATTATCCATGCAAACGGACAACACCGTGCCATTAACCAAAGCTGCTTTGTGGGGATTGCGTAGAATTTACCGCCGGGGCTATCAGTATCAAAAAGCAGGTGTGATTTTATCTGAGCTCACACCACAGCAATACAGGCAACTGAATCTCTTTGAATCGACGTCAACGACAGAAGTTGATAAAAAATCGACAAAAATGATGAACATCATTGATCAAATCAATGCGCGCATGGGGCGAGGCACGATCAGATTAGCTTCTGAAGGATTCAAGCAACCTTGGAAAATGAAACAGGGCAATAAAAGCCCCGGTTACACCACAAAATGGGAGGAGCTGGTTTGCGTATGAGATTCAGAGAGACTGATTCAATCGATCAAAATTAGATCAACGCCCTTTTTGATGGGATTATTGGGAGGAGGATTTTACTAAAGATATGTAAACAGCGTGAAATAAAGAACCCTTTCGCAAGTAACAGGGTGCAAGATATTCTTCATCAAAATATGCTTCTGTAATATGTTTAGCACCTAAAAATATTGAACCACTTAAATCAGCACCTCTAAAATCTGCCCCTTCAAGCTGCGATTCATTGAAATTGACATTAAAAACATAGCCCATAAAATTTTTAGGTTCATTAGCCTTTAAAAAGCTTACAGGCCCAAATTTAGCTCCCCTAAAATCAGCGCCTTTGATATTAACTTCTTGAAAATACATTTTCCTAATTTTGTATAACTAAAATTTGCTTCTTCGAGTGATGAGAGTATAAATTTTGTTATATAGAATTCAGACTTTTGAAAATCTGATCTTGTTAAAACAGCACCCCGGAAATTTGTAGCAACCAAATACAGCTACTAAAGTTAGCCGCCTCAAAAACTGAACATTGAAAATTAATTCCGGATAAATTAGTTTCATGTTCAAATTCAATACATTGCAAATTGAAGTTTTTCAAGTGATATCTATTATTTACAGAATCATTAAAATTTCCTATTTCTTGTATAAGTATTGTTTGAATGGCTCGAATATAATCAGGCCTAAAAATATCTTCTACCGCTTCAAAAGCAAATGGCCTAAGTTTCTTATACAGAGCGCTTTTTTCCTCAGCAGTTAATCTCCACGATTCAAGTAAGCTACGAAAAATTTCCATTGATGGACGAATATACCTGAATCCAAATTCTCCTTTTAGATAAGGTAGTAATTGGTAAATTGCTGCAACTTGTAAACTTTCTCCCTTTTCATTTGTGGTAGCCCATTGCTCAAGCATATGAAAATCTGATTGCCTGATATTTTCTTCTACGTGCAACTGATCCATGCGTTTATCGGAGTTACGAAATGACCAAAGCAAAAATGCAATAGGTGAAGCCACACACATCGTGAAAAAAGGCCCCATCCAAGAATATTTCGTATTATCAAAATCCTCAAACCACGAAATTAAAGTATCACTAAAATAAACTAGAAATATGTACCCCGTCAGCGCAAGTTGGACAAAATAGGGAGACTGCCTAAGAGAGTGTTTTGGTTCATCGCGTAAGCTTCCCCGTCAAGTAGACATTGTCCGATAGAGATTCGGAACCGTGGTTATCCGAGGCATAAACTGCACCGGCGGAATGTT
>JAMWZR010000074.1 GCA_024282035.1 Nitrosomonas sp. | reverse complement strand
ATGTACACATTACGTTTCGACAAATCCCCCAGGATGTAGTATTTCCAATAAGTTTGAAGCGTTGCAAAGCGAATATGAAACTGGCGTGCGTCCGCATCCAATTGTTCCGAACACAAGCCTGGCTCATCGGCAGTAATATTCATTTGCAGCATAAAGACCGGCTTTACGAAATAATCTTTCCGATCCAGCAAGCCAGCCAATGAAGCAGCATTGATATCAATCCATGCACGATCGGAGACATTAGATTCACCATGCAGCATCTGCCTGCCGGTTGCATCCGGCACCACCGATTGATTATTGAAATACAACAGATGGTTATCCGCAGGTGCGCCAGGCAGCGTGTAGCGAAAAAAATTGGGGTCTTTGGAAAAGACTTTAAACGCCAGCGACAAACCTTCTTCAGCGTGAAGACGCAATCGATTCAGAGGATCTTGCTCATAAAAAACCGCAATGCCGCTTTCAGATGATTTAACGATTAAACCTGTTTTATTCAGCGTAGTGGCAGTCGATCCGGTAGGAATAAATTCGAGGGATTTACAAACATCACCGGAGAAATAAGCATGCTCAACCGAAACACTGAACAACAGACGATAGGCGCCCATAGTTTGCTTAACCCTTCACCTTTTCCCAACAGGGATACATTGACAATTCAGCTATCACAGCACTAGGAACCTTATACCCAGCCTGCAAACCGCTCGCGTTTTTACGGCATGCTATCGCACGGAAGGCTTGGGTTCGCTCACCAGCGGAATACGTCCGGTGATGTCTTCCGCATCGAAAGCCACCATCCGCACCCGATACATAATCGAAGGCAGGTATTTTCCACCTAAAGCACCCCATAAGTTGCTCAGATCCTGAATGGACAGATTCTCGATATCCAGAATCAGCTTCTCGATTCTCGAATCCATTTCCGGTGCAGTTTGGTGATCGATCACATAGTTCTTCTGAAAAAAACTGATAGTGCTGGATAGAAATTTCAGCGCTTCCGAGTAGCTGTTACCGGTAAAATTGGCGGTCATCATCAGATACAAATTGAAGTAATACGGTGCGCTACCCTGCATCTCGCGCCGTCCGACATCGTGCGAGCTCACTTGCCGGAAAGGAACGGCGTCTTTCTCGATATTCACCAGAAAAACAACCAGCTTGTTATTGACGTTCGCGGCAACGCTTCCATCCATTTCCAATAAATTGGATACCACCACTACGTCTTCTCCCAGATTGTAGGTGCGCCGCAGATATTGATTCAATTGGCCTGCAAGCAACTGTATCGCCAGGTTAATCATGGGTAGTATCCGGTATGATGTTCAAGTGCATCCCTACTAGCGGCGCTTTTGACCAAGCAAAGATCCCAGCAGGCCGCGGGTGATTTCGCGCGCAATGGATGAACCCACCGAACGGGCGGCGCTCTTTGCAAAAGCATCGATCACTCCCTCGCGACGACCATTCCGTTTCCCTCCCGTTGAGCCGCCAAACAGCAAATCGCCCAATTCACCCAGAACTCCCTCTCCAATCTGCTTGATCGGATGATCGCCCTTCACAACGGATTGAGGCAAACTGCTCTGCGGATTATCAGCACCCATCCTTGCTTGCAGCATCTCAAACGCACTCTCCCGATCAATGGCCTGTTCATAAACTCCGGCCACGATGGAAGACTGCATCAATTGTTTGCGCTCATCAGGCGTAATGGGGCCAATCTGACTAACCGGAGGCAGCACAAAAGCACGCTCTGTCACCGTGGGAGAACCATCAGGCGCAAGGAAAGAAATCAGTGCTTCACCCACTGACAGCTCAAGTATGGCCTGCTTGATATCCAGTTTCGGATTGGGTCGCATGGTTTCAGCAATCGCATTCACTGCTTTCTGGTCGCGCGGTGTGAATGCCCGCAACGCATGCTGAATGCGATTCCCCAATTGGGTTAATATTTTCTCTGGAATATCAAAAGGATTCTGCGTGACAAAATAAACCCCTACGCCTTTGGAGCGAATCAATCGCACCACTTGCTCGATCTTCTCCAACAGCGCCGATGATGCCATGCTAAACAACAAATGCGCTTCATCAAAAAAGAACACTAATTTAGGTTGTTCACGATCACCGACTTCCGGCAGGTTTTCGTACAACTCGGACAGCATCCAAAGTAAATAGGTGCTGTACAGTCTGGGCGAATTCAGTAGTTTGTCGGCAGCCAGGATATTGATAACACCCTTGCCGTCGATGGTTTGCATCAAATCCTCGATATTCAGCATCGGCTCGCCAAAAAATTTGTCTCCACCCTGCTTTTCTATCTGCAATAAACTGCGCTGGATGGCGCCGATGGATGCCGGAGAAACATTGCCATATTGAGTCTTGAATTGATCGGCATGATCGCCGACAAATTGCAGCAGCGCCCGCAAATCCTTCAAATCAAGCAACAACAAACCATGATCATCCGCTACTTTAAACACCAAAGTCAGCACACCTTCCTGGGTTTCATTCAGATTCAGCAAGCGCGCCAGCAACAATGGCCCCAGATCAGAAATGGTTGCGCGCAGCGGATGACCCTGCTCCTGCAATACATCCCACAATATCACCGGATAGCCTTGCCACGCGGGCAGATCCAATGCTAACTGGTCGATACGTGCTTTTATTTTATCGGACAACGATCCCGTTTTACAGATGCCGGTTAGGTCACCTTTCACATCTGCCATGAATACCGGCACACCGATACTGGAAAAACTTTCTGCCAGCTTCTGCAAAGTCACCGTTTTGCCAGTCCCGGTCGCGCCGGTAATGCAACCATGACGGGCAGCCATTGCGGGGAGAAGCGCCAAGTCAGATTGGCCGGCTTTAGCGATAATCAATGGTTCAGACATAAGATTCTCAATAAATCATCAATAAACAATTACAAACATGTCAAGTCAGAAACAGACAAAACATTCCTAGTCGATATCCGGGAAAATGTACTGAATGTCCGATTGTATGTCAAACCACAGCAAAAACAATTGAAACCGATGACTCGATGTATACTAGGAGCAGAGTTTGTAGATTCTGATTATCTGAACTCGGCATTACCGTTAATCGTAATTTTGACTGATTCAATGATGAACTGATCAATACATGAACAAGCGACTCATTTATGGCGACATCGGCGGCACCAAGACTATTTTACAATTGGGTGAATTAGTCGATGGGCACGTGCATGAACAATTCACCCAGCGCTATGACAGCAGTGCCTACATGACTTTTTCCGACTTACTCGTAGAGTTCCTGCATCAGGCTGGCACAACAGAGTCATCCAATTCCTCGTTAGCGGCCTGCTTTGCAGTCGCGGGTCCCATCACCGAACAGCAAGTGCAATTGACCAATCTATCCTGGCAAATCAACAGCGCCCAGATTGCAGATACCTTTTCAATACCTACCGTGCAGCTCATCAATGATTTTGAGGCCGTTGCATTAGCGGTTGAAATGTTATCGCCTGTTGATCTGATCACGCTGCAAGCTGGGAAAGCACAGGCACAATCCATGCGCGTTGTGCTGGGAGCAGGCACGGGCATGGGCGTGGCATGGCTCACCTGGCAGGGAGATCGCTACGTTCCCTTATCAACCGAAGCAGGCCATATGGATTTCGCGCCGACCAACGTCCTGCAAATCAGCTTATTCGAAGCACTACAGCAAAAATTTGGTCATGTCTCAGTGGAACGTCTGCTATCCGGCCCCGGATTAACCGAATATTTTCCATTCCGAACTAACCCTGCAGCCTTTCATCCCGACACAGCTAGAGCGAGCAGTAGATAGCGCCACCATCACGGCTCTTGCGCTCACCCACAAGCATCCGATTGCCATCAAGACATTGAATTTATTTATCGAAATTTATGGCGCGTACCGCTGGCAATCCTGTGCTTGCCACCATGCTGGTGCGCATATTGCGGCGGTATTGCTCCTGAAAATCATTCAATCACTTAGCTCAGGTAGTTTTGTACAGGCATTTTGTGATAAGGACGATTTTTGCCATGATGAGCGAAATTCCGGTGCATGTCATCACCAATCCCAATGTTGGTTTACTGGGCTAAAGAAAGTGCAGCTATTCATCAATCGCTCAAAATTGAGCGTTTGATCGAACTTGTCAGAACAAGATTTGTCTTGTTATTCGATGTCTGTTGCTGTGTTCTATGGATTAATCCGCTGAACTAAGTATACGCTTACAAAAATAATTCTCACCAAGGAGAGTCTTCATGTTTTCGAGAACTGCTTTCACCATTACCGTCAATCCTAAAATACCCGCACGCCTGAAGCGACTGGAAGAACTCGCCAACAACTTATGGTATAGCTGGGATCGCGCGACACGCACATTATTCTCCCGACTTGATCCTTATCTTTGGGAAGCGGTAGGACATAATCCCAAGGCATTTCTCAAGCGCGTCGATGAATCCACACTGCTGAAAGCAACCGAAGATCGCGTTTTTCTCGCTACTTACAATAGCATTCTGTCCACTTATGATTCCTATCATTATGAATTTTCATCCCAGGACAATATTGCCGGACTTCAACCACGAGACCAGATTGCCTATTTTTGTTTTGAGTTTGGCTTTCACGAAAGCTTACCGATTTATTCCGGTGGACTGGGCATCCTGGCAGGAGATCACTGCAAATCGGCCAGCGATCTGCATTTGCCATTCGTAGCCATTGGCTTGCTCTACCGACAAGGTTATTTCTCTCAAACCATCGACACTCTTGGCAATCAACAAGTCACCTATACCATTGCGGACTTTGAAGATCTTCCGGTTACGCCAGTATTGCATGAAGACGGTTCGAGTGTACACATTGAAGTGTCGTTGCCACAGCGCAACGTGGTAGTGAAAGTATGGCAAGCAAAAATCGGACACGTCACTCTTTATCTACTGGACACCGACTTACCGGAAAACTCCCCGCAGGACCGTTATATCACGCACAACTTGTATGGTGGCGACAGAGTCATGCGCATTGAACAAGAAATCATATTAGGCATGGGCGGTGTGCGCGCGTTGCAGGCGCTGGGCATCAAACCAACCATATGGCACATCAACGAAGGCCATGCGGCCTTCATGATTCTTGAGCGCATTCACAATCTGGTGCAGCAAGGGCTTGATTTTGCCAGCGCTCTCGAAAGCGTAGCCGTCAATACGGTTTTCACGACCCACACTGCAGTGCCCGCCGGGCATGATTATTTCAGCGCCGACATGATGCAAACCTATTTTGAGCGCTTCTATCAAGGTTTGCATATTACCCGCGAGAAATTTATGGCGCTCGGTCACGTCGCCGAGAGCTCGGATTTTAATATGACCGCGCTGGCGATTCATGGCTCACGCACGCACAATGGTGTCAGCAAAATCCATGGTAACGTTTCTGCAAATATTTGTCGCGATTTGTGGCCCCAGATCGAGCCGGAAGAAAATCCGATGAGCTACATTACCAATGGCGTCCATGTACCTACTTTTCTCGCGCAAGAATGGTCTGATCTGTTTGACCGATACCTCGGTCATGAATGGCGCAGTAAAATGCGCGACACGGAATTCTGGACACGCATCAACAAAATACCCGATCATTTGTTCTGGAGTGTGCGTCAATCCTTAAAATCTCAAATGTTTTATGGCATACGCTCGCGCATTACGGAACAAAACACCCGCAATCATGGCTCCGAAGCTCATCTTGACCGATTACTGAAGTTCATCGACCCCATCAATCCGAATATCCTGACTTTAGGTTTTGCGCGCCGCTTCGCCACCTATAAACGTGCAGCATTGTTATTTGAGAATCTGGATTGGTTGCGCAAAATCATTCTCGATCAAGATCGTCCCGTGCTATTAATCTTCGCCGGCAAAGCCCATCCGGCTGATGTACCCGGTCAAGATTTAATTCGACGCATCAGTGAAATCTCACGCCTGTCTGAATTTGAAGGACGCTTGCTATTGATTGAAGGTTACGATCTACGGCTCGCCCGGCGTTTGGTTGCCGGCGTGGATGTGTGGCTCAACAACCCAATTTATCCGCTGGAAGCCAGTGGCACATCAGGCATGAAAGCCGGTATCAATGGCGCAATCAACTTAAGCGTGCTGGATGGCTGGTGGGGGGAAGGCTACGATGGCAAAAATGGTTGGGCCATCAAGCCGGGACCAGAAAATATGGAAGGTGCGCTACGCGATAAAGAAGAAAGCCGGGCTTTCTACGAAATCCTGCAAGACCAAGTCGTTCCGCTTTATTACAACTATGGCAAACTCGGCTACTCACCGGAATGGGTCAAAATGGCCAAACATTCTATGATCACGCTATTGCCACGCTATAGCTCAACCCGCATGGTGGATGAATACGTAAAAAAATTCTATCTACCTGCCAGCCAGAAAGGCATGACATATGCTGACAATGACTTTGATGGCGCAAAGAAAATTGCCGC
>JAMWZR010000073.1 GCA_024282035.1 Nitrosomonas sp. | reverse complement strand
GCTTTTGCACCCAATCGTATTGAGACAGCAGAGCATCTATCCAAGCTGACCGGGCAGACGACTGTCATCAAAGAGCAGATTACGACCAGCGGCCGCCGCTCATCGATGATGCACGGTCATGTCACCCGCACCTTACAGGAGACGCAACGCGCTTTATTGACGCCGGATGAATGCATGCGGCTGCCTGGGCCCCAGAAAGATGCAAACGGCAATATTACCAAACCAGGGGACATGATCATTTATGTCGCAGGTTTCCCGGCAATCTACGGGACGCAAACTCTGTATTTTGAGGATGAGGCTTTTAGTGCGCGAGCTCAGGTGAGTCCACCAAAATCCAGCGATAAATTAACCGGATTGTGAAAGACCTGGCACGCATGAGAATCAATTTCATGAAAAAACCAATCAAAATCCTGGCTGTTGCTGTTCTGGTAGTGAGCGTTAGCCTATTTGTACTGAGCATAGCTGCCAAATCAAGCGGAATCTATATCAATACCACACCGAGTCTGCCTTTGGGGTTCTACAGAATTGTTGATGAACCCATTCAGAAAGGCGCTCATGTTGCCTTTTGTCCACCACAAACTGATCTGTTTGATGATGCTCTCGCGAGAGGGTATATCGGTCGCGGTAATTGCCCAGGCGGCTATAGCCTGTTGCTCAAACGTGTCGTGGCAGTGGCAGGAGATACCGCATTGATCGACCAGGCTGGCATTGTTGTAAATGGCAAGTATTTACCCAATAGCGCTCAGCTAACAGTCGATGCTGAGGGGTACTCATTGCCGCAATACCGGCTTCAAGCCGTACTGGAAGATTCCGAGTGCCTGCTGCTATCCGATTTAAACCCACAATCCTTTGATGCGCGCTATTTTGGGTTCATTGCGCGTGATCAGATTAAGCAAGTTGTTCGTCCGATTTTTACCTGGGGTCGTTAATCAAAATTAATAGGAGTCAAAGCCATGCATAGACCACCGACCGATATTGAATCCGATAATCCTGAAATACAAGAAGTTATACATCAAAAGCTACTCGATGCCCAGACACCGGGTTTTAAAGCTCAATTTGAGCCTTTTGAGGCAGAAATGCTCGGAGCCTTTACCGAAGATGCCCTTAATGAGAAAGATGCGCTGGAGAGCGCTATAGATATCCTGGGGGCGGACAATGAAAAAAACTAACAAAGCTTTCCATGAACAAGTCGCCGAGAATCTGATCGAGCAACTCAAAAAAGGTACAGCGCCGTGGCAGAAACCCTGGAAACCAGGAGATCTGTCGGCTGCGCTACCTTTTAACCCAACAACTGCCAAGCGCTACCGGGGCATTAATAGTTTGAACCTGATCAGCCGGGGATACACTGATCCGCGTTGGCTGACCTATAAACAGGCAGAAGGAGCAGGGGCACAGGTGCGCAAAGGTCAAAAAAGCACACCCGTGCAGTACTGGCTATTTGCTGAGGAACGGATAAAAACGGATGAGCAGGGCGTGCCGATGCTGGACAATGATGCCCAGCCCATCAAAGAGCACATCAAGTTCGAGCGTCCCAAGGTGTTTTATGCCGCTGTATTTAACGCTGAGCAAATCGATAACCTGCCAGAATTGGTTATTAAGGCTCCTGACTGGGATCCGCTGCAGCGTGCAGAAGATTTATTGCAACGCTCTCAAGCCATTATCCATCACAGTGAGATTGATGGCGCATTTTACCGGCCATTGACCGATAGCATTCATCTGCCGCACAAACATCAATTTCCCACGGCGGCTGATTATTACCAAACCGCCCTGCATGAGCTTGGCCACTCCACTGGCCATGAAACTCGATTGAATCGTGATCTTTTCCATCCATTCGGTAGTGAAGGGTATGCAAAAGAAGAGTTACGCGCCGAGATTGCCAGCCTATTGCTTGGCGGTGAATTGGGCATTGGCCATGATCCAGGGCAGCACGTGGCTTATGTAGGGGCATGGATCAAAGCCCTGCAGGATGATCCTCTTGAGATATTTCGTGCTGCAGCTGATGCAGAAAAAATCCGGGAATTTGTACTTGCATTGTCACATCAACAAGAAATGGATGTACCAAAGACCATCAACACTGACTCGATTGAGCAAACCGATGACCAAGATCTGGTTAAATCTATGCAACAGCCATCCTACGTACAAGGGGAGGGGAGTATGCGTCAATATTTGATTGTGCCTTACAAAGACAAAGAACTTGCCAAACTCGCCGGCGCACGTTGGGATAAATCAGCAAAAGCGTGGTATGTTGGGCCCAATGCCGACATTCAAGCACTGCAACCCTGGTTGCCTGAAAACATGGCTCACCGGCCACAGCCTGCAATGGATCCAATACTCGAATTTGCTGAGTTGTTACGTGGAGAAGGTTGCCAGGTCGATGGCAGTCATCCGATGATGGATGGCCATACTCACAGGATTAAAGTTGCCGGTGACAAACGAAGTGAAAAATCCGGATTTTACGTAGCGCATCTGGATGGTCGTCCAGCTGGGTATTTCAAAAACAATCGAACTGGTGTTGAGATACGCTGGAAAGCCAAGGGATATTCTTTAACGGATGAGCAGAAAGCTGAGCTCATTGCCGAGGCAGCGATCAAGCTGCAAATCAGAGAAGCCGAACATCATGCCCAGCACACCAGAATTGCACAAGCCATTCAAGAATTGCTCGCTATCGCTCCCAATGCCGATGCCCGCCATCCGTATCTTGCTGAAAAAAATGCTAGTGCAGGGGATTTAAAGGCCGTACCTCAGAATGGGGATGGTTTGCCGCCCAATTCCATCATTAAAATTGCCGACAATTGGCAGGAAGCCAAACAGTTGCGTGAAGATCATCCGGATAGTCTGGTATTTACCGTCGGTGATTTATTGCTGTCTGCTCAGGATGTTGATGGCTATATCTGGAGCGTACAAACGATACAGGCCAATGGCACCAAACATTTTGCAGCTGGCAGTAAAAAGGAACATACCTTTCATATTGTAGGTAACAATGGTTTGGCATTGGATGAAGTCATTAACTCAGTTCCTGCCATTGTGATTGCCGAAGGCTATGCCACAGCGGATACCGTATCTCAAGCACTGAATCAGTCTGTCATCGCAGCCTTTGATTCCGGCAATCTGCCCAAAGTAGCGCAAGATCTGCATGCAAAATTTCCTTCCAAACCCATCATTATCGCAGGTGACGATGATCTTCATCTGGAGTCAACTCAGAATAAAAACCCAGGCAGAGATAAGGCATTGGAAGCAGCGCAGCTGGTTGATGGTGTTGCGGTATTTCCGGTTTTTGCACTAGGTGAGCAAATGAAGTCTAGTCTCAGTGATTTCAATGATCTGGCTAATCAAAGTGTGCTTGGGCTTGAAGCTGTCAAGCGACAAGTCGGATCCGTTAAAAAGAACGTACTGCGAAACACGCGCGTGGAAAACCTTCAGCCTCCGACTAAGTTAAGGCAGGAAACTGTGCAAAAACGCGCACTGGTCAGATAATTACAGGGAGATCATGATGAATACTCATCAACCGGATATTCACGGCAATACATCCAACTTTGATCAAGGAGATCCGTATGAAAAAATTGAAACTCGTCCCGGCACCACCGGAAAACAAAAGGAAACGGGGCGCCGCGCCTATACTGACTTGCTCGAAGCTCATGCTCGATGGGCAGGTGGCACCTTACTTGGTAGTCGTTTCCCGAAAGACTTCAGGGAGCAAGGAGGAATCACGCTCTTAAATCAATCCATCAAGTCCGGGTATGATCTGGCAGTCATGGCGCAAATACTTCGTGATCCGCGTTTCGAGACATTCAGAATCTTCTATACTCAACAACAGCGAATCGTTCACCATACGGCCATTACTTCCCGATTGCCAGGCGCTATCTATCTTGAAAAAATCGGACATGACAAACATGATCTGGGTGGACTGCTAGAAAATACCAAACGTCAGGTTCACGCAGATGGCTATTGGGTACTACACAATCATCCGTCGGGTAATGCGGAGCCTTCTTATCAGGATGTGCACTTAACCGTGTATTTGGCATCTAGCATTCCAGGTTTCAAAGGTCATGTGGTGATCAATACCAATGAATATAGCGTCATTGATAAATACGGAGAGGTTGATCATGTGCATGACATGGGCAATCTAGCTGGTGGTTATCAGAACACTCCATTTAAACATCATGAGTTGCTGCTGGAGAAAATATCCTCACCTCAAGATCTGGCAAGACTAGGGCAGGCATTGAAACAGCGCGATCAATTTTTTCAGCTGATCGGAGTTAGCGCAAATAATTCGGTATTGTCGATAACCGAGCTGCCGATATCTGTACTTGATCGATCAAAAAATCTGCTCCTGGCACGACTGCAAAATTTCGCACGCAATTCTGGCGTCAATGCTGTGTTTGCCATTACAGACAGCCATCATTTTAAACATCCTGTGTTATTGAAAGCCTGTGAAGCAGGGATATTGCGAGATGTTTTGACGGTTGATGGATCAAAATATCGTTCAATGCAGGAAGAAACTATATTTCCATCAGTGGCTGGCGAAATCAGCAGTTGTTACCGGAAGCCGAGAAGTTTAGTGACTGAAAATGAGGGAGTAATCAAACCAAAAGGCAGGGGTTTTCGCCTCTGATAGATTCTAATGAATGTTATCCACAAAAAGCGTGGATGAAGATGTGGATAAGTGCTTTAAATTGAGCATTGATGATGATTATTTCGGATGCTTAAAAATTAGTATCCAAGTTTCCTGACATTTCTAAAATGTGCGGTGGTATTCAATATCAAAATCATAAAATCTTCTTTCCCCAACCCGATGCAAGGTTACCCGTAAAACTACGAGGAGGAGGGGTCACGTGGATTACCTGGGGCAGGCGCCAGAAAGAGGCCATCGGCAAATTTCCGAACGGTGGCTGGGCAAGATTGGATTCTATTAAAATGGGTAAATGGAAGCCTTGGCATCCCAGGCCCGTCTTGATCCCCATTGAGAGTTTCCTGGAGAAAGATCACGACAAACAATCTCATTGGATCACGCTTGCTCCAAACATGTTTCTTCAAGGGTTAGTAGCGGAAAGAAACGGTGAGCAAAGAGTATATGTCGTTACGGAAAATGCACCACCAGAATATCACTGGATTCATGATCGCTGGCCCAGGTTGATCAAAGTATCAGATTAAAGATTTTGCTAACTACTGAAGTTTACGCAGTTGACATCATTTAGGGTGGCATGCTTGAATAGAGTACATTATTCAAGATGAAGTATAGATATGTCAACTCATGGTGGAAAACGCGAAAAAGCAGGTCGGCCGAGCGGCCAGGGTAAATTTGGTGAACCCACAAAAATCATGCGCATACCAGAAAGTCAGACGGGGATTGTAAGAAATTTTCTCGAGGCCTTGCAGCGCAAACGGTTGAAGGCAAAGGGCGATATCGCAGTTGCGGAAGTTAATGTAGAAGAGTTTTTCACACCCATCATTAACGAACAACCAACTCATCTTCCCCTGTTTTCAACTAAGGTTGCCGCAGGGTTTCCCAGCCCTGCAGATGATTATGTCGAGAAAAGCCTCGATGTCAGCGAATTTTTGATCGACCACGCTGCATCCACTTTCTTTGTCACAATCAAAGGGGAATCAATGATCGATGTGGGCCTGCTCCCAGGCGATAAAGTCGTCGTCGATCGTTCTAAAACACCCGCGCTTGGCGATATCGTATTAGCCGTGGTCGATCGGGAATTTACGATCAAAATTTATGATCATGGCGCAAATAAAATGCCCAGGCTGATGCCGGCTAATTCTTCCGGAGCTTATCGCCCCATCTATATTCGCCCCGATATGCAGTTTGAGATCTTCGGCGTGATAATTGGATCGTTCCGACGGTTCAAATAAGAATCTTAATATTTTTCCGTCAGTCTGGTTCGCTTAATCATTGATTAGCAGGATAAACCATGTTCCGCCGTGCCATCGCGCTCATTGATGTCAATAATTTCTACGTCAGCTGTGAACGCGTGTTTAATCCGCATCTGGAAGGCAAACCAGTGGTAGTGCTATCCAACAACGATGGTTGTGCTGTAGCTAGAAGTAATGAAGTCAAGGCGCTGGGCGTCAAAATGGGACAGCCCTGGTTCCAACTCAAAGATCTGGCCCGTAAACATAACATCATCGCTTACTCATCCAATTACACGTTATATGCTGACATGAGTCATCGAGTGATGACGATTCTGAGCATGTTGGGGTCGTCTCAGAAAACGGAAAATAAAGCACGCTAAGGCGTAACTACCCTCGGCTACACCGCGTCGGCACCACG
>JAMWZR010000072.1 GCA_024282035.1 Nitrosomonas sp. | reverse complement strand
GAAGCGCCTTTTTATACCTTGGGTCCGCTGACAACGGATATCGCGCCTGGTTATGATCACATCACCTCCGCGATTGGTGCGGCGATGATTGGCTGGTACGGCACGGCGATGTTGTGTTATGTAACGCCTAAAGAGCATTTGGGCTTGCCGGGCAAGGATGATGTCAAGGACGGTATCATTACTTACAAGATCGCCGCGCATGCAGCGGATCTGGCCAAAGGCCATCCCGGTGCGCAGATTCGGGACAATGCGCTTTCCAAAGCACGTTTCGAATTCCGCTGGGAAGATCAATTTAACCTCAGCTTGGATCCAGACAAAGCGCAACAATTCCATGATGAGACCTTACCGCAGGATGGCGCAAAAGTAGCGCATTTCTGCTCTATGTGCGGACCACACTTTTGCTCCATGAAAATTACCCAGGATGTGCGGGAGTATGCTGCCAATCAGGGTGTTGCTGAAGATGAAGCCTTAAAACTGGGAATGGCGCAAAAATCGGCGGAATTCAAGGAAAAGGGCGCGGAAATTTATAGCAAACTGTAATGCTGATCCGAAATTATCAATTTTATTAAAGCATAGCGACAACGCGTATGGATATTATTTTACTGTTAAAAGCTTTGATCCTGGGCGTTGTTGAAGGATTGACCGAGTTCCTGCCGGTTTCTTCTACCGGTCATTTGATTCTGGTTGGCGATTTACTTGATTTCAACGATGAGCGTGCGATGGTTTTTACCATTGCAATCCAGCTGGGTGCCATATTGGCGGTTTGCTGGGAATATCGTAGCAAAATCACCGAAGTTGTATTGGGTATTGGTTCAAGTAAGGCCGCCAATCGATTTGTGATCAACCTGCTAATCGCATTCATGCCGGCTGCCATTATGGGGCTGTTGTTCATTAAAACCATCAAATACTATTTGTTTCACCCCGTACCGGTCGCACTGGCGTTGATTATCGGCGGTTTCCTGATTTTGTGGGCAGAGCGCAGGGAACATGTGGTTGAAGTAGAGCAAGTTGATGACATGGGTTGGAAGCACGCGTTAAAAGTTGGTTTGGCACAATGTCTGGCGCTGATACCTGGCACCTCCCGCTCGGGCGCTACGATTATTGGTGGTCTGTTTTTTGGCTTGTCGCGCAAGGCCTCGACGGAATTTTCATTTTTTCTGGCCATTCCTATCATGTTTGCGGCTACATTTTATGATGTCTACAAACACCGCGAGTTTCTGGAATGGAATGACCTGAGCATGTTTGCCGTGGGTTTTGTGGCTGCCTTTATCAGTGCATTGTTGGCGGTACGTGGCTTGCTGCGCTTTATCAGCAATCACGATTTTACTGTGTTTGCTTGGTATCGCATTGTGTTCGGCATCATTATTTTGGCAACCGCCTATACAGGCGTAATTGCTTGGTCAGAGGTGTGAAGCGGGATTCTTTCAATTTCCGTTCATAGTGGTCGAAATATTCTGCAAATTTGCTAAGCTGATTCGGTCCGTTATCCGTTGATTTTTTCAAAATCAAAATCAAAATGATAGTAATCAGCTTGATCAAATTGCTCATTCTGTATTCATGGTAATTTCATTCCTCTCCAGTCAAATTTGCCATACTGCTGTTTTATCTGCGTCATCAGCTTGCGCTAAACTTTCATGCAAGTTATAGCATCGCGTAAAGTCACAGTGGTCGTTCATTTTACGAAACCTGATTCAACTTTCTTCCCGCAAGAAAAACGCTACGGTCAAAATTTATTGATTTCTCTGCTTAGTTAATCCAAAAAGTTAGCATCAGCCCGCATGATAGGAATGCAAACGCACTGAATCTAAGTAATTCAGAGTCATATTTCATATTGTCCTACATAATAATCAGATTTATTCTTACATTTTCATTGACTGAGGTATTAAAAAATAACATAATATCTTTTAATAAACTTTATTCCGGGAGCAGAAAATGACAATCAATGCAAAAGCAACTACATTTACCTTCGGTACGACAGGCAATGACATTATTAACGCCCAATATCTATGGGGTGATCTGATTGACGGTTTGGCGGGTGACGACACGATCACGGGACTCGATGGCAACGATACGCTGATCGGTGGTACGGGCAAAGATACGTTGTACGGTCTTGGCGGTAATGATTTACTTGATGGCGGCTCGGGCAGCGACAAGTTGTTCGGCGGCACTGGGGATGATCTTCTTCGTCCTGACAACGGGTTGATCGGCAACGATTATATTGACGGCGGCGATGGCTTCGATACCGTCGATTATGGCTTATCAGGAGCTACTCGCGGTGTGCGTGTCGATCTGCGGATCACTACCGTACAAGATACGCGGGGCGCGGGCAAAGATACCATCATCAATGTCGAGAATGTTACGGGTACCAAGTTCAACGACACCATTTTCGGCTCAAATACCGCCGATCTTCTTTCAGGTGGCGACGGTAGTGACAATTTGTATGGCGGCGATGGTCATGACGCTATTGAAGGTGGAAGCGGCAACGATAATCTGAACGGCGGTATCGGAAATGACCGGATTGCTCCCGGAATCGGGAATGATGTCGTGAATGGTGGAATTGGCATCGACACGGTTGATTATCGCAAATTAGTGGGAACGCAAGGTGTTCAGGTCGATCTGCGGTTAACTGGAGCGCAAGACACGAAAGGCGCTGGAATCGATACGATTCTGAGTATCGAACAAATTTATGGTTCCGACTTTAACGATACAATTATTGGCACTGACGGCGATAACTGGATGCATGCCAGTAAGGGCAGTGATAGCCTGTTTGGAGGCGGCGGTAACGATGCACTGTTCAGCGACCCGATTGATAATGGCGGTGATAATTTGGATGGCGGGAGCGGTAATGATCTTCTTCGGGGTGGTTTTGGTAATGACACGCTTACAGGTGGTGCGGGAGACGATAGTCTCTACGGATCTTGGGGTAGCGACCAGTTGTCAGGCGGTGCTGGCTCGGATTTATTTACATTCTCGGGTGAGTATGAGTCCAAGGTTTCGGCACCTGATATCATTCTCGACTTCGACGGCGCAGAAGATATCATTAGTCTGCAATCATGGAATATAACGGCAACACGCGCCTTCGTCGGAACTAGCGCGTTCACGGGGACAGGCATTACAGAAATTCGCGTAACCAGCGATGGAGTAACACAACTTGTCGAAGTCGATTACGATGGCAACGGCAGCGGCGATGTTGATATGGCGGTCAAGGTTGTCGGCACAACGCTAGGGTTGGACGATTTTATCTTCGCGAACTAGCTTCAGGAAGTTTAACAGGTCGTTGAAAAACTTTTCGAGACAGCCAATACCAGCCAATACCAGCCAATACCAGGCAGAAACAGGCGAGAAAGCGCAGTTTATGCGTAATCAATAAGCATTTTGAGCCTGTTTTTAACACCGTAGCGGCAACGCGGATAGTTTTTCAGCGTGAGAGATGGCAAAGCCGTCTCTCTGGCACAAATGCCCATTGTTACAGCAAACCCGGGTTTTAATGCCAGGTTTTTTTGAAGCCAGGAGTAATAATACCCGTCCTCAACTCTGAACCCACGGCAATCCCGTCGCTTTCCAACCGGCGGCTTTACCGCGATGACCCTGTTCATCCTTATCACCTTCAAAACCTTCGAGAATGTTGTAGCAGTGGGTAAAACCGTTCTGGGTGGCCATGATCGCGGCCTGATTCGAGCGCGAGCCGCTGCGGCAAATAAACAGCACCGGTAACGATTTGTCGACTTGACTGGTAAGTTGATTGAGAAAACCGGGGTTAGGCTGCATACCGGGATACGAACGCAATTCAATTTCTATTGCACCCGGAATGCGTCCAACCCAATCGAATTCCGCATAGGAGCGTACATCGACCAATTGCGCTTGCGCAGATTCTTGTAAAATTCGATAAGCTTCCATCGGGAGCAATGCTCCCTTGTAAGGAAGCTCCATTTCGTCAGCGCGTTGGTGCGCTTTTTCCAGTATTGCTGCGGTCGTTTCCATAGTATCCCTCTGATAGTTGTTAAAAATGATGGAGCGATTGGCTTTATAATAAGCAACTAGCTTTGCATTCATCCTTTCTACTTTTCTCATTATAGCGCCTCATGGAAAAAATTCGTTTATCCAAATTGATGTCAGAGCAAGGCATTTGTTCGCGCCGCGAGGCGGATCGCTATATTGAGCTGGGTTGGGTGTTTGTCGATGGCGAGCAAATTTCTGAATTGGGCACTAAAATTTATCCCACGCAGAAAATCAAGCTGAATAAAGCGGCTCAGATGCAACAGACCCAATTGGTGACGCTATTGCTGAACAAGCCCATCGGTTATGTTTCGGGGCAGCCAGAACCCGGTTATCAGCCAGCCGTGGTGCTGATCAAGCCGGAAAATCAGTTTATCAGTCAACCATCCGCCAAGCGCTTTCAACCCGCGCATTTAAGGAATCTGGCGCCGGCCGGTCGGCTGGACATCGATTCGCAAGGCTTGTTGGTGTTGACGCAGGATGGCCGCATTGCCAAGCAACTGATCGGCGAAGATTCTCAGATTGAAAAAGAATATCTGGTGCGAGTCTCCGGTACTCTGTCCAAGGAAAATCTGGCGCTGCTGAATTTCGGTTTGAGTTTGGATGGCAAAGCCCTCAAGCGTGCGCAGGTCACTTGGCAAAATCAGGATCAACTGCGTTTCATTCTGCACGAAGGTAAAAAGCGCCAAATTCGCCGCATGTGTGAGTTGGTCAATCTGAAAATTACCGGTTTGAAGCGCGTGCGCATTGGCAAAGTAAAATTAGGCAATTTACCTGAAGGCCAATGGCGCTACCTGGAGGATGGTGAGCACTTTTGACGGCGCAAGGCCGGTCTTAGGGAAACGCTGATTAATTGACTGTACGAGCGAATCACTTCGTTGCGCGGTACTCGCTCCTCGCCTATCATGTTGATATGTCTCGGTTGCTGCGTTCCGTGCGCCTCGTGCTTCATCTCGTTCGCCGAATTAATCAGCGTTTCCTTAGGAAACAGTGAGGTTGTCAGATGCATCAGCGTTTGCGGGTTGTACTCAAAATCTTTTCGCATGAACTCTTGGCCTATTACGAAGGAGCCGTGGAAGAGGTGGTGGCTCAAGCCGCCGATGGTCGCATCATAAGATTTCCAGCCAATATCCTGCGTTCCGTGGTGCGGAGCAATGGAGTGCATGGTACGTTTGAATTGGTTTTTGATGAAAATCATAAATTTGTGTCGATTATTCGCGTACCCGATGAATGACCTCTGCGCAATCGTTTCTTTCATTGCCGGAAAACGTGCGCTAAACTCAGTCCTTATCGAAAACCTGTTATTTTTCCCATTAAACAAAGATTAAACTCATGGCTCAATATGTAATGTCGATGCTCCGCGTGAGCAAAATAGTTCCTCCCAAGCGTCAAATTATCAAAGATATTTCACTCAGCTTCTTTCCCGGCGCAAAGATTGGCTTGCTGGGCTTGAACGGTTCCGGTAAGTCCACCGTGTTGCGTATCATGGCGGGTGCGGACAAGGAATTTGACGGCGAAGTACAACGTTTGCCCAATATTCGCATCGGTTATCTGCCGCAGGAACCCCAACTGAATCCCGAGCATACCGTGCGCGAGGAGGTGGAAGAAGGTTTGGGTGAAGTGATGCAGGCACAGAAAAAACTGGATGAAGTGTATGCCGCTTATGCCGAAGAAGGCGCTGATTTTGATGCCCTGGCAGAAGAACAGGCGCGTCTGGAAGCGATCATCGCCACTGCTGGTAGCGATGCGTCACATCAGATGGAAATTGCCGCCGATGCATTGCGCCTGCCGCCCTGGGATGCCGTGATCAAGCATCTCTCCGGCGGGGAAAAGCGCCGCGTTGCATTGTGCAAATTGTTACTGGAGAAACCGGACATGCTGCTGCTGGACGAGCCGACCAACCATCTGGATGCCGAATCCGTGGAATGGCTCGAGCAATTTCTGGTGCGTTTTCCCGGCACGGTCGTGGCGGTGACTCACGATCGCTACTTCCTCGATAACGCCGCCGAATGGATATTGGAACTCGACCGCGGCCATGGCATACCGTGGAAAGGTAATTATTCCAGTTGGCTGGAGCAGAAAGAAGCTCGACTGGAGCAGGAAAACAAGCAGATCGATGCGCACATGAAAGCGATGAAACAGGAACTGGAATGGGTGCGGCAAAATCCGAAAGGCCGTCAGGCCAAATCCAAAGCGCGACTCGCCCGTTTTGAAGAACTCAATTCGCAGGAATACCAAAAGCGCAACGAAACCCAGGAAATTTTCATCCCTGCCGGTGAGCGCCTGGGTAACGAAGTCATCGAATTTGAAAATGTTTCCAAAGCTTACGGCGACCGGCTGTTGATCGATAATCTCAGCTTCAAGGTGCCACCGGGCGCTATCGTCGGGATCATCGGCCCGAACGGCGCGGGTAAATCCACTTTGTTCAAGCTGATTACCGGCAAGGAACAACCCGATTCCGGTATCGTTAAAATCGGTCCCTCCGTTAAGATCGCGCATGTCGATCAGGCACGCGATACGCTGGACAATGACAAAACCGTGTTCGATGCCATTTCCGGCGGCAACGACATCCTCACGGTCGGCAAATACACCACCCCGGCACGTGCTTATCTTGGCCGCTTTAACTTCAAGGGCGGCGATCAGCAAAAAATCATCGGCCAGCTTTCCGGCGGTGAGCGCGGACGCTTGCATCTCGCACAAACACTGATTTCCGGTGGCAACGTGCTGCTGCTGGACGAACCGTCCAACGACCTCGACGTGGAAACCCTGCGCGCGCTGGAAGACGCGCTGCTCGAGTTTGCCGGCTGCGTACTGGTCATCTCGCACGACCGCTGGTTCCTCGACCGTATCGCCACCCACATCCTCGCTGCAGAAGGCGAATCGCAATGGACCTTCTTCAACGGCAACTACCAGGAATACGAAGCCGACAAGAAAAAACGCCTGGGCGAGGAAGGCGCAAAACCGAAACGGATACGGTATAAGCCGATTAGTAGGTAGATACGAATCAGCGACTGAGTTCTTTTAATAAGTGAGGTAACAAAATGGAGGCAATCAAGCAGGAAGCATTAAAAACCATTCATCAATTACCGGAAGATGCGGACATGGATGAGATCAT
>JAMWZR010000071.1 GCA_024282035.1 Nitrosomonas sp. | reverse complement strand
GTATGCATTTTCTTCATCAACTACATTATTGACTGATGAAAATCAGCAGAAAATCGAATTGGCGGTGTGGAAATATGCGGTCGATACCTCGTTGCTGCAACAAACCATACAGTGGTTTCGCGGCTTGACGAAACAGACACGGGAATCGGCAGCAGTGGCTGAGCTTTCTCGCCTGGAATTCATGCAGGCGCAGCTGGAACGCGACAGACAGCACCGATTGCAGTTGTTCGAGCGCAGTGTTGCAAGTGCGGACCGCGCATTGATGTTAAATCCCAAAGATGTCCGCGGATTGTTCTGGAAAGCGGCATCGATGGGTAAGATGGCTGAAGATGGCGGTGTGTTGAATGCACTCAAGATGTTGCGCCCGATGGAAGAATTGTTGCTGAAAGTGGTTACGCTCGACGAGAAATATGAAAATGCTGGCGCACATCGGGCATTGGGCCGGATGTACCACAAGTTGCCAGGGTTTCCGATCAGTTTTGGTAGTAATCAGAAAGCATTGCAGCACCTCCAGCGTGCGCATGAATTGTTTCCGCGCGATGTCATTACTCGCGCATTTTTTGCCGAACTGCTGTTCGATGTGGGCCGTACCGAAGAAGCCCGTCGACACGCCAGTTTTGTATTGGCCACTCCGATTGCAGACGAGGATGCGCTGGAATATGCCGAGTATGTCAGTATCGCACTGGCTGTTGTCGAGAAGACGGGTGGTTCAACCTTGAAAGTCGGTAACTACTAGAAAACGGCATGCGGTATGTTATGTTTGTTGCCGCGCCCCATCATTTGACTTGCCTCACTATGTATTCCTGTCAGATCGGTTAAACTACCGTTCCTAATTCAATCTTTTGCATCTGCTATGACGGAAACCGTGATTGATCTGATTCGCCACGGCGAACCCGAGGGAGGGCGCCGCTATCGTGGTCATGGTGTCGATGACCCACTCAGTGAGAAAGGCTGGCAACAAATGTGGAATGCTGTGGGCGAATATTGTTCATGGGATCGCATTATTACCTCGCCGCTGCAACGCTGCCAGCAATTTGCACAGGCTCTGGGAGAGAAGCATGCCATTCCGGTGTTCATCGAACCGAGGTTCAGGGAAGTAGGCTTTGGCGAATGGGAAGGATTGAGTCACGATGAAGTCAAAATCGGGCGCGAATCCGAATATCAGGCTTTTCTCAGAGATCCGGTAAATTGCCGTCCACAAGGTGCCGAGCCACTCTACGATTTTATGCAGCGGGTGCATGCAGCTTTCGAAGAAACCATTATCCGTCACCCAAATAGTCACTGTCTTATCGTCGCGCATGCTGGCGTCATGCGTGCTCTGATCGCCAGAACGATCCAGGCTCCCGCTGTCGGGCTGTATCGTATCAAGATCAGCAATGGTGGAGTAACACGCATTCGACAAACGCAAACTGGCGGTGTACTGGAATTGCTAAACGGCAGGTTGTCGAAATAAAATTCCAGACGAGTATCGTATAGTTGCTGTCCTCGCTTCTTTCTCAGAATTCCCGGTGACTGGTTCGTGCTCCGTGCATGGATCGATCAGATTGATATGCATCAATGTATTTTGTTCCTGTGCACTTATAGTAAGAATGAGGGTGCGTAAAAGAGAAGAGAACTGTAAAAGGCAGGTGTATTCGGCCTGATTCCGTCTTTTCTTTCTGACTCTTGCTATCTTTTCTCAGCGGAGGGATCAAAATGAAAGCGAATGCTTATTCAAAGGTTATGCTGGAAGCTCAAAGTGCAGCTCCTTCTGGGTTGGTTTTCTGGAATCGGTTTGAAGCTGAAGGCGATGTACTGCCAAGCGAAGTGGGACCGGATGTTTTACTGGCCAATCGCTTCATTGATAGCTGGGATTACGCAGAAATCGTGCCTGGCAAGTTTGGTAATGGCTTGTGGATCGACCGCGACGCCAACGACTATGATTCGATGGTGGGTGGTAATTTCTTTGGCACCAATCTGCAAGACATGGCTTTAACGCCGCAACAAGGCACCATCGAGTTTTGGTTTACGTTTAAATATGACTCCAGCACCGAGGATCATGCTTATTTTTTTTGTAGTGGTTCCGAATTTACTGGGGATTTTGACGATTTTGAATTGAATGCATTTCCACTGACGGCGGGGTGGAGCGGATGGTCCGGCAATGGTAAGACTTTCTTTTTTAGTATGGACAGCAAGGCTGACGATCAGCCAGGAATACTATTGCAGACTCCCAATTTTTCTGCAGCACCAGGTGGTAAATGGGACTTCCAGGATGGAACGACCTATCATTTTGCTTTTGCATGGGATAGCGCAGGCATTGATGCCACGTCCGATACCATGAGAATGTACATTGACGGGGAAGTGGCTGCTTCCGGTACTCAGGCTTTGCCCAAAGGCATTTTCGATCCCTACATGTACTTTGGTACGCTGCCGAACCCGTATTCCGATCGAACCGGCTTTTATGATTCGGTGGTAGGCGTTACCGATAATATGAAGATCTGGAACTATGCCAAAACCGATTTCTCTGACAGATTCGTTGAGGGTGTTGGCCCGCAAGAAGATATTGTAGGCACCATGGGCGATGATGATCTGACCGGTACTAGCGCGCCCGATACCATCAAAGGATTGGCCGGTGCGGATATCATTCAGGGTTCGGGTGGGGCCGATGCCATTTTTGGAGGACTTGGAGACGATCTCGTCAGCGCGGACGACGGCAATGATGAGGTTGCGGGTGATGGCGGAAACGATAATCTTCTCGGTGGTATTGGCAATGACACGCTCAAGGGTGGCATCGGTCAGGATCGCCTGCTTGGACAGGCTGGCAATGACATTCTGCTGGGTGGAAGTGGCCGTGATCGACTCAATGGCGGCGAGGGCAACGATACGCTGAAGGGTAACTTTGGCGATGATACCTTGTATGGCGACGCGGGCGATGATCTCATTAGAGGGGAAGGCGGTAACGATGTGGCCAATGGTGGTGCCGGTAATGATGACTTAGCGGATTATTTTGGCTCCAATACGCTGATTGGCGGCTTTGGGAATGATACGGTAACCGGTGGAACGGGGAATGACATACTGATTGGCGTAGAGACTGCGTCTGCGGGAACGGGTGTCGGGTATGGAGCTGGCGAAGTGGATATCTTGCGTGGAGGAAACGGCAAAGACACCTTCGTGCTGGGCAGTGCCAGCCGGGCCTACTACAGCGATGGTGACCCTTTGACCAGCGGCGATGTGGATTATGCGCTGATCAAGGATTTCAATGTTGCAGAAGATGTGATCCGGTTGCATGGTGCTCGTGTTTCCTACAGCCTGGATATCTACACAGTCAGCGCCGGCAAGCTTGATGCTACCATCATGTACGACCCTGGCATTACCGACCGGGCCGAAATCATCGGCATTGTGCAGAACGTGGCTTCCGATTTCGCAATTACCGGTTCAGCGTTCAGTTTTGTTGGATAGCGATTTTTTAGATTTCTTCTACAGTAGTACTTATCAATTTTCTAGGGTTTAATGAGTATGAACGGAAAAACTATTATAAGTATCATAAAGATAATGTGGTTTGCGTTGACCCCGAAAGCATTGGGTTTTGCCCATAAAGGTCAAATTGTGCGATTGTTGATTTCTGGTTTTGCTGCGTTATTGCTTAGCTTTCCGCTATATGCACAAGACCAGTATTTGTTGGTGAGTAACCGTGAAGGTCGCGATATTCTGCGTTATGATGCAGAAACTGGGGCTTTTGTGGATGTCTTTATTTCTGCTGAAACAGGTGGAATGAACGTGCCCTATGGAATGACTCTGGGGCCGGATGGTGATTTATACGTTACTTCAACGCGTACTGAGATCTTTCCTGATTTTGATCCGCGCGTGCTAAAGTTTGACAGTCATACTGGGGCTTATTTAGGTGTCTTTGCCTCTGACAGCGCTATGTCTGGACCTGCTGATTTGGTCTTTGGCTCAGATGGAAATCTATATGTGGCGGATGGCAGCGCCAACATTTTCCGCTTTGATGGGAATACAGGTGCGTCAATGGGTATCTTTGCGAGTGGCCATTCTGGCGATAGTTATCGAGGACTTGCGTGGGGGCCAGATGGAAATCTGTATGTGGGCACCGTGGCAGATCATTTCGATCGTTTCAATGGCGTTACCGGTGTTTCAATGGGTATTTTGCCAACTCCTCAAGCAAGCTCGATACATAATGTCGCTTTTGGTCCTGATGGGTTATTGTATGGTGGCGATTATTTCGGCAGCAGTGTTTACGCTTATGACACGGTTACAGGAGAACTCGTAAAATCGTTTGATGGGTTAAGTGGTGCCAATGGTTTAGCATTTAATAACAATGGCGAACTCTTGGTATCAAGTTATTTCAGAAATCAAATTATGAAATTCGGGAACGATTTCGGAATTTCAGGGGGTGTATTGACAAGCGGTCATCCACTTAACGGCCCGCTTGACTTAGTAGTATTAGCGGTTCCTGAGCCTTCAACTTACGCCATGTTGCTCGCAGGTCTTGGTTTGTTAGGGTTTGTAAAGCATCGTAAAAAAGCGGTTTCCGCGACGAATGAAACCTAAGTGATCAATTTTTTTATAAGGATCGACCAATGAATACCAATCGCTTGGGTAGTTTGATTGTGTTATCGGTTTTGGGTTTTGTTTTTGCCTCGCAATCCCAAGCTGCTGCAATTATTAATCCTCACGCATCAATACCTTTACAAAACGCGACTGCAACATTTAGCCAACATTTAACCGCAGATTTTACCCCCGACAAGACGATCGATGGCATCATTTCAGGTCCAGATTGGACATCGTGGGCCGTCTTTCCTGATCAATTCAATACGCAAACGATTGTTTGGGAAACGAAGAACGATCTGACATTGAATCATACGACTGTGAATTTCTTGCTTTTTCATCAAGAGTTGCTGGCTCTGCCTGGGCACAGTTTGGGTCATTTCCGTCTTTCGTATACCACGGATAATCGTGATCAATTTGCCGATGGGCGCGCTGATGGTGGTGACGTATCAGCAAATTGGATACCGATTGATCCAGTACTCATGTCATCGAGTGAAGGAGAAATTTTTACCGAACAGTCTGATTCTTCCATAGTGGTATCGGAGGGGAAAAATCAATATCCAATTTATACCATCGGCAGTGAGCTTACTGTGGACGGTATTACCGGATTCCGGCTTGAAGCGATATCCGGCCGACAACCGCTTAACGGCAATTTTGCCTTGTCTGAATTTATGGTTTCAGCGGTACCGGAACCGGAAACCTACGCGATGTTGCTGGTAGGGCTCGGTGTGGTAATGTTTGGGGCGCGTCGGAAGAAAGCAATATCTATTTAAGACCACATTTAATCTATAACCAGGAGAGTAGATTTACGTAATAGGTGATTGGCAAAGTGCATTTTCTTACTCGAGTTGCTGGCTGGTTTGCACTTCATGTACTGATGATTTCATGCGTTCGTCTTGATTAGTTAACTACCTATTATTTTGAGGTCATCATGCGTACCAAATTGTCAAAACTTACGTGCTGTGTAATTTTTCTCATCGCAATTGCTGCAGTTTCAATGCCAGTAACGGCTAATGCAAACTGGTCAATTACCAGATTAGGTTTTGATTATTTTGACGTGACACCCACTGCCGTTAATGATACCGGGGAGATAGTGGGATACGCTTTTAATGATTCTGACAAAAGTAGGCATGCGTTTATTACCGGCTCTGGCGGTGTAGGTTTAACAGATCTGGGCACGCTGGGTGGCACAGAAAGCTATGCCAGTGGCATTAATAATGCGGGGCAGGTAACAGGCGCGTTTCGGACTGCAGATGAGGAATGGCATGCGTTCATTACTGGTCCTAACGGTGCTGGAATGACAGATTTAGGTAACTTGGGCGGGTATGCTGTTGTACCTAGTGCCATAAACAATTCCGGACAGGTAGTAGGTGTGGTTGAAACAGGTCTGGGCAGCAACGGTTTTATGACAGGTGCTAACGGTCAGGGTGTAACATATTTGGGCTCTTTGATCTATGCCGAGGACATCAATGATTCAGGGCAAGTGGCAGGGACATTTTTAACGCCTGAAAGCTGGTCCCGCGCTTTCATTACCGGACCTAACGGCGAAGGCATGATTGATCTGGGTACACTGGGCGGCCTTGAGAGTTTCGCTAATGCACTTAATAATTCTGGACAGGTCATCGGTCAATCAAACACGTTTAGTGGCCGAATCCACGGTTTTGTAACAGGACCGAATGGTGAAGGCATGACTGACCTAAGCAATTTAAATATCTTCAATCAAGATGAACTCATCGGTATTACCAATTCCGCTGATATCGTGGGATCCAGTTTTATTTATAGCCAGGGTGTTGTGCACGATCTTTCCCTACTGTCACCGGTCGTCGCGGCAGGGTGGACTGGTCTTTCTGCTATCGATGTCAGCAACAACGGTCAGATTGTTGGGTTTGGTGTAATTAATGAGCAATTCGAAACATTTTTACTGTCACCAATACCCGAACCCGAGGTTTACGCTATGTTAGTAGCGGGATTGGGCTTAATCGGTTTAATGGGTTATCGCAAAAAGACTACCGTGTAACTTGAGACATACAGGCGATTGAATGCAGAATGAGAATTCTAAATCGCAATTAAGTTTCTTTGCCAAGTCATCGACTAGGGTGAGTTGTTGAATGGAGAACTGCCAGTCTCACAAATTGTTATCAATTCATGATTAACAGATTTCCCATTCGCGCCATCTCATGGATTAAGTGTAGTCATGGCGCTTCTTCTGTCATGAACTAATCTTTTAGTACGGCATTAAGTGATTCTGGAGAATAGACTGTTATTCGTTGACTGCGTTTTGACACACGATCAAAC
>JAMWZR010000070.1 GCA_024282035.1 Nitrosomonas sp. | reverse complement strand
TACCGTGATCTACGTGTCCTATCGTACCTACATTCACGTGTGGCTTCGATCTCTCAAATTTACTCTTTGCCATGTTTTCCCCTTTACCGAGCAATATATACCAAATCAATTCAGATCATCATGGAGCCCATGGCCAGAATTGAACTGGCGACCTCTCCCTTACCAAGGGAGTGCTCTACCACTGAGCTACATGGGCAAATCGAAATTCCCTATGGAATTAACAACCTAAAACTGGAGCGGGTGAAGGGAATCGAACCCTCGTCGTAAGCTTGGAAGGCTTCTGCTCTACCATTGAGCTACACCCGCAATTCATCAATCAAGTCAAGCAGTAATACCAATACAAAATATGGTGGAGGGGGAAGGATTCGAACCTTCGAAGGCAGAGCCGTCAGATTTACAGTCTGATCCCTTTGACCGCTCGGGAACCCCTCCGAAACAAACCGGAGATTATGAATAAACAACTCTCATAAGTCAATCAAGTTTTACTTTTAAATCTTTTTAGATTTAATCGCCATTCTATGAAATATCTGATATTGGAATAGGAATAGCTCAAATCACCATTAATTACGCAAAACTTATTATTTCAATCGCACCCTCGGATCAACAAGTGTATACGATATATCCGTCAAAATTAGCCCAAGGATATACAGCAAAGAACCCAGAAATACCATGGCTCTTACGATAGCAAAATCTTGAGCATTGATGGCATCAATGGTGTAGCTACCTAAGCCCGGTATTCCAAAAAAAGACTCCACCAACAGACTTCCCAAGAATAATGAGGGCACAACCACGACAGCACCCGTCAAAATTGGAATCATTGCATTCCGTAAAACATGTCTGAACAAAACCAACCGCTCTGACAACCCCTTTGCCCTTGCCGTTCGTACATAATCCTTATTCATTTCTTCCAGAAAGATAGTACGATACCACCGTGTACTAGATCCAATATTGCCTGCAACACCAATGATAATGGGTAATAACAAAAACCTTAGACTGTCCACCCCACTCCCATATCCTGATATGGGTACCCAATGCCAGAGCTTACTGACCAGAAACTGCCCGGCGATAATATAAAATAAACTCGAAATGGACATCAGCGCCACACAAATCGCCACCCCAAAAAAATCGATATAGGTGGAACGAAAAAAAACCATCACCAATGCCAAAGCAACATAGACCATCATCCCTAGCACAAAAACCGGTAGCGCAATTGCCAAGCTGGGCAGCATCCGCATTTTGATTTCCTGCGCTATATCCCGACCGTCGTCCGCAGAACCAAACTTTAACGCAAACATCGCAACCGATTTTTCAAAGAAAATCGTGTCAGTCAATTTTTTCCAGCCCTGTTTATTGGAATCAAATATTAACGATTTATCGTATCCCCGCTCAATTTTCCACTTATCGATTGCCTCCGGTGTCACATATTTTATTCCGAGCTGCATGCGCGCCATGTCATCGGGTGTATTCACCACAAAGAATAAAGCAAAGGTAATCAGATTGACCCCGATCAAGATTGGAAGGGCATAAAGAACACGACGCAAAATGTAGCTTAGCACTCTGCTACTCCATTTTCCGAATCATCATGTCAGTCGCATTACTGTTTTGATACCTACGATAAGCTTTGAATGCCGGTATAAAACCAATTACCATCAAAACAACTAATAATCCAATAGGCCATAGTACTGGTTCATTCCATTGCTCGCGCTTTTTTTCGCGCAATTCAGCGTCAATTTTAAAATACTTGAGATTGTTATTGGATATTCTGTTGGCTTTAATATTTTGATACCAGGAATGATACAGACCATAATCTTTCGGGTGATAACCCCATAACCATGGCGCGTCCTGACGCAAAATCTCAACCATCCGATTGATAATGCGTAGCCTTTCATCACCATTTTCCATATTTTTCATTCGCTCAAAGAGTGTGTCGTACTCCAGATTCACGTAATTTGCTGCATTCTCACCATTATTTCCAACCTTTTTTTGTGGACCATGCAACAAAAACAAAAAATTCTCTGGATCAGGATAATCTGCGTTCCACCCCCATTCGAAGATTTGTGCATTTCCCTTGCGAATTTTGTCCTGAAACCGATTGTAGTCTGTACTCCGGATGACCAGTTGTATATTCAGTTTCTGAAATTGCTTCCGCATCCAATCCAACTTGGATCGATCTTCGGCACTTCGAGCCGTCACATCGAAATGGAGTATTAGCGGGGCACCTGTTTTTTGATCTATGCCATTAGGATAACCTGCCTCGGCCAACAATTTTTTAGCTTCTTGAATTGATTTGCGTTGCAAGCGATTATCTATCCAATCATAAACTACCGGATTATATCCTTCCCGACCTTCACGATACCCTGCAATACCCGGCGCAATCGGACCATGCGCTGCCAACCCACGACCATTGGCAAAAATTGAAATATATTCTTCGTAATCGACTGCAATTGAAATCGCCTGCCTCAGTTTGCGGGCTGCATCCTGCTTGCGCAGATCACCTCCCCCCCCAACCACAGGATCCAGCATATTGAAACCAATGTAATACGTCGATACAGCGACTGTAGTTTCCAATCGTATCCCTTGTGCAGCCATTTCATCTGTGACAGTTGCCTCTCCCTGACCGACCAACTGCACAGCTTGATCAAAACTATCTGAACCAATCCCCGAAGCATCATAATATCCCTGAAGAAATTTGTTCCACCGAGGAATACTCTCCTTTTCCCTCGTAAAAACAATCCTGTCTATAAATGGCAGCCTTTTTCCAGCATCAAGCAGCAGTCCCCTATCGGCATCATCCGCTTCACCTTCTGATGGATAGAGCTCACCACGGAAATGAGGATTTTTCTCCAATACCATTCTCGAATTTGGATTGTTCTCCACCAGCATATATGGCCCGGTGCCAACCGGATACCAGTCTAGAGTGATATTCTTCTGAATTAATGCTTTCTGAGAATAGAATCGGTCAGCCTCCCATGGAATGGGAGAAAAAAAAGGCATAGCCAGCCAATAAACAAATTGAGGATACTTGCCTTTTATCTTTATTCGGTAGGTGTACTTATCTACAATCTGCACACCTTCAAGATCCCAATCGCGCAAATCGAGATACCAATTTCCTCCATTTTGCCTTTGCTCTGACTGTTTCAGAATAGCTGCATATTCTTTCAACCCCACAATGTAATCAGCCATTAACCCGAAAATGGGCGAATGTAACTTAGGATGCGCCAGCCTCTTGATCTGATATACATAATCTGCAGCAGTTAGTTCACGAGTATCTGTTCGTGAAAAATCGGATAATTTATGAATTGAAGCCGATTCACGATCATTCAAATTATGGAATAGCCATTCACCTTTATCATTCCGTACAAAAGCAGCATGTGGTTGATAAAAGATACCGGCGCCAATCTTGATCTCATATAGACTGTATGCAACTTCTTCGGTATCTACATCGTTTGAAAGAGGATTATCCTCGCCATCAAAAAAGGTTACTGTCGGCAATATACTGGCAGTTAACGGTATTAACTCAAAGGGTCGCTTCAAATAATGATATTGCAACGGCGGCTCGTAAATCTGTGCAGTAAATTGAATTTCATTGGAACTATAAGACTGCACCGGATCTAGATGTTTTGGACGTTCGGTAAAAACACTATAAAGAATATTTTGCCCAGTATCGGAAATGGAATATGGATTATTCCAATTCTTTCCATTACAAGCAGAACACACCAGCAATACCCAAAAAAGCGAACCAATATTTTTTTTTAGTACGGACATAACCTTTTTCGCACTTAACCACCAGATTGCATATGTAACACATGTAAATATATCACGTATGAGTAATCAACCCTTAGTTCGTGGTTTCACCTTAGTTAGTCGTTACGCTATAATTCAGCACCTATAAAATAAATCAGGAATATAAAATATGGGCTTGCTCACAAACAAACGCGTATTGATTACTGGGTTGCTCAGCAATCGTTCAATTGCCTACGGCATTGCCAAGGCCATGAAACGTGAAGGTGCCACACTGGCATTTACCTACCAAACCGAGGAACTTCGTGCACGCGTGGAAAAGCTGGCTGCTGAGTTCGACAGCAATTTACTTTTTGCTTGCGATGTTGCCAAAGATGAGGAAATTGCAAAGTGTTTCAGTGATCTGCAGATGCATTGGGATGGGCTTGATTGCATCGTGCACTCGATTGCTTTTGCACCACGTGAAGCTTTAACGGGCGACTACTTAGAAAGTGTCAATCGCGAGGCATTTCGCATCGCACATGAAATCAGTGCCTACAGCTTCTCGGCATTGGCCAAAGCTGCATTGCCATTAATGCAGAACAGAAATGGCGCCCTGCTGACACTGAGTTATCTCGGCGCAGTCAAAGTGATGCCCAACTACAATGTCATGGGTTTAGCCAAAGCCAGTCTCGAAGCAAATGTTCGCTTCATGGCTTCCAGCTTGGGCCCAAAAGGTATTCGAGTTAATGCGATTTCTGCTGGTCCGATTAAAACACTTGCTGCTTCCGGAATTGGGAATTTTGGAAAACTACTGGGCTATACCGAAAAGGTTTCTCCATTGCGCCGCAACGTCACTATCGATGAGGTTGGCAACGTGGCAGCTTTCTTATGCAGTGATCTTGCAAGTGGCGTTACTGGAGAAATCACCTACGTCGATGCAGGCTTCAATACCGTTGCATTTGATTTAGTCGATTGACAAACGGGAACTATATTCTCAGATCTTAAAAAGCATCCTGCTTTACTTTTACTTCATATTTTTTGCGAAGTAAGGAAAGATAGGAAAACATTTCTTCTTGAGTAAGCATTTGCTGCAATTGCCCACTAAAGTTAGCCATTGCAGCTTCATCCGCTGTCTCAGGATCAATAATCTTGTTGATTCGTATCAGATCGTATCCCCCAGCAGCCGAATTAGGCATGCCCAGATAAACTGGCAATGTTTTGGTTTCAGCTCTAAAAATTGACCGCAAAACTTCGTGATCAAGGCCTTGAGATTGCATATAAGATATCTGCTTAGCTTCTGACCATGCGACACCTGCATCTTCACCTTTGTCCTGCAGAGCTGCAAGCTTAACCTTACCCTCTTCAATAGCCTTTTCTTCAGCCATTTGCTTCTTCAGAGTAGAAATTATCTGATCTTCGACGACCGACTGCGATTGCGTAGTCGCCGGTCTTTGTTCTACAACGCGTGCAGCAACGAATGTATCCGGCTTGACCTCTATAGCTTCCGTATTACGCTGATTCTTGATGGTTTCATCAGCGAAAATAGCAGTGAGTAACTTGTCATTTCCAAGAATAGCGGGATTTGCATTGTCTCGACTTATCCAGTCACTTTCCTGTATCGATAGTCCAAATTTATTTGCGGCTCCTTCGAGTGTGTCACCCTGTTCATAAACCACATTTCTAAAATCTTCTGCAGTTTCACCGAAAGAATTGCTTACAGCCTGCAACTTCAGCTTACTCTCAATCTCTTCACGCACTTCACTCAAATCAGCTTGCTTGGCTTCTTTAACTTCGGTCAATTGAATAATATGGAAACCGAAATCGGTCTCCACTAAATCACTGATTTCACCCGGCTGCATGGAGAAAATTTTATCCTCGAATGCCTTTACCATGACCCCTCGTCCGAAAAACCCTAAATCCCCACCTTGAGCTGCCGAACCAGGATCACTCGAAAACTCTTTCGCAATAACTGCAAATTGCTGTGGATCCTGCTTAACTTGAGTCAAAAGATTATCTGCTTTCTCACGTGCCTGCTGCTTTTCTTCATCGGTTGCATCTGCTGCAACACTGATCAATATGTGACTCGCTTTACGTTCTTCAGGTTGACCGAATTCACTTAGGTGCTCTGAAAAATAATTATTGACGGCTTCCTCACTTACTACTTCCTGCTTTGCCATCTCATCCATTGATAGCACTAGATATTCAACTCGTGCACGCTCCGGCAAGTCAAAATCAGTTTGATGCTTCTCGTAATAAGCAGTAATCGCCCCTTCATCAGGCACCACTTGTGCCATAAACTGCTCCGGATCAATCCGGAATTGATTAATCTCACGTTGCGTTGTACTGAGATATTTAACTTTTTCTGCAACCGCTTTTGGTACAAAGCCGTTTTCGCTATATCCATCCAATAATTGTTGTAATAGGAGTTCCTGACGAACACGCGACTCAAATAAAGTTGGAGTTAACCCTTGTGCTCGAAGTAATTCCTCGTATTGTTGCTTCGAAAATTTATTTTCTTTCTGAAAGGCTGGAACTTCACGAATAGTTTTAATTAACTGAGTATCCAGAACTACAAAACCATTATTGACCGCTTCACGTTGCAATAATCGCTGCTGAATCAAACGTTCCATGACAGAGTTTTTGACTTCAAAACTATCCAGCATTGAGCTATCAAAATTTGCTCCAAGCATGGAGCGCATCCTTTCATGATGATCCCGAAGTGCCTGCTCATATTCACGACGAGAAATTTCTTCTCCATCAACCACCGCCACAAAGCCTTCACTACCCACGTTGCGATAGGATTCTATACCCCAAAACAAAAATGGCAGAACGGCCAAGCCCATAATGACTTGAACAACACGTTTCTTTCGATTAACGAATTCAAACACAATTATAAATCAGGAAGACGAAATTGATAGGAGAGTGACTATATCTACTTAGAGTTTATTTCACACATATGTTGGCGGAGTGGACGGGACTCGAACCCGCGACCCCCGGCGTGACAGGCCGGTATTCTAACCAACTGAACTACCACTCCAAAACTAGCCGTATAGGGCTTGTGAACTGGTGGGTGCTGACGGGATCGAACCGCCGACATTCGCCTTGTAAGGGCGACGCTCTACCAGCTGAGCTA
>JAMWZR010000069.1 GCA_024282035.1 Nitrosomonas sp. | reverse complement strand
CTCATAATGACATATTTCTCTATTCAGGGTAAAAAAACTTACCAGGATTCGGGTTGAAGCAACATTGAAAAGCTTTACTGATTTTGGGTATTTGACGAAAGGAATCGATCTTCCAACCAATCAGCCCATTTGACCGCCCTGACAATCAAATCAGCCCGATACTTAGCATTATGTTTTGGAGTACGCGAATGATAGTTGGATGCTCTCGTCCAGATGTCGCCCTTATCATTTTTGATATGTAACCGCACACGCCATGCAGCCAGATCATAAGCATAACAACCTGTATTTGCCACACGATCAGGTGTGATGCCATATTTGGATAAATCTTGAAGAAACATAGTATTAAACTGCATCGAACCAACATCATGCGTACCGTTACTGTTACGCACCCATTGACCCGGTTTACCGCCCTCTTTTTCAGCTATCGCTAGCAAGATATTAGCGGGTATTTCATACTTGACGGCAGCAGTGATAGAACACACCACTCTTTCTTGTATATCCGGTGGCAAATCCATCATCAAGCGAATCGTTTAAATGCCTTATTCATTATTTACCCCCTCCTCGCGAAATATTGTTCATACCCGCTGATTCCTGAGCCTGGCCTTTTTCAATGGCACTGCGCAAAGCATCCGTCCCCGCACTTCTTACTGATGTCAGCCGACCGGCTGCCAGTGTGCCGCCATAAGATGCAACGGCTGCCACTGTGCCTGCCGCTGCCATAAAACCACCGGCACCATAACTGCCAATTCCGACAGTCGAACCTATACTACTCCCCGTTATAATGCCAGCCAGCAACAGCGGCAATCTGGAAATCAAAACAAAAAACGCAATCGTAAAAATCAGCATAACCGCCAGTTCTTCATAATTCAGAACATTTTTACCCATTTTGGCGTAAAAACTGGATAACAGATCACTGCCGATACCAACGATCAGGAGCATCACAAATAGCTGAATACCAACACCCAGAACTGTTTTAAAGTAGTTTATGGCGATATCGGATGTCCAGCGTGCGCCACCAAAACCCAAGAAGAAGATACCCGCATACATCAGCACCCAGGATGAAATCAGCAAGAGCAGCATGTTCACTGCAATTACCGCTAAAACAATGAGAACTATCAAAGATATGATGACAGCAATCAGGCTATCGACCGGTTGCAGTAATGTAAGATTACTCATTGCTTGGTTCCAGATTAAAACACCTATATCCATAATACTGGAATGACTGGCACCACTTGGTAGGCCAGCAGCAGTACCGCCTAACTGCTGCATCGAGGCAATAATAGTACCCGCAATATTATGTCCAGACACCGCATTAATCAGTAGCCAGAAGTAAAACCCGGTGAAGATAATAAAACGGGTAAACTCAGCAAAGAAATCCCCGATATCGGCTTTCCGCAATAGCATCATTCCAAATGTCCAGACCATTGAAATCAGCACCAACGTCCAGAACAAGCGCTCAGCAGCGCTTTGAATGACCGTTTGCCAAGATTTGGCTTTTCCTAAAAACTTCTGAATTACCTGATCTAATACACTTTGATTCGTAGCAGGATCAATGTAAGCAAGCTCTGCAAATACAACAGATGAGAAACTTAACAATACAATAAAAACAAGGAAAATTACGCCTGGATTCTTAAGCATCTTGCTATTCCCATAATATGTAATTAGCTACTCAGCACCATCCATTTGTTTCTTAAATTTATCAGGATCAGAAATATCCATTTCAAGCCAGTTCTTTCTTTCCGGCATTTCACTTAATTCCTTCTTAGGTTCCTTCAATTCAAGCTTCCCATCGCCATCCTTATAACACCCTGACAACAGCAACAAAGACAATGAACAGATCACTGCAATACTCAAATCGCTCTTTTTCATCATTTTTCCTCAGATTAGTGTTTTAAAAAGCATCCCTGACAGACCAGTTTCTACCAACTGGTAGTATTTCAGGACTCAGTCGCTTGGTTGCTGCCTCACGCGCAGCCTGCTGCATGGCCTTTTGATCTACCTCTGCCTGACTTAGCGTATTGGCAGCATTATGCTGGGCAATGAGCATTTGACGCATTTGCAGCAACTGATTTGCTTGATACGCTGCCAACTGGTTGGCATATTGCAGGGCTTCCATTTGTCCCTGCGCAGATTCGGTTTTTTGTTGCAGGATTTGTAGGTGAGCCGCATCCAACGGAATCTGATTCTGATGTTCGCTCAAACCACGCAACAACGAATCATTGGCATTCTTTTGTGCGTCGGTACTGGTATTTTGTCCTTCCTTCAGGAGCTTCCAAGCACCTTCATTACATTTTTCTTGCAAACTAAAGCACGGGGAACTGCGATAATATTCAACATTGCGAAACCGCTGCATATAACCATCCAGCCCGCCATACTGCTGCTCATAATAGCGTATGGTATTGGTCAAATTGATGAGCTTATTCATCGCATACTCCACTTTCGCCCAGACATAGGCAGGGGGCGCCACGGTATTTCGGATCATGTTCTCATATTGCTGCAATTGCGTCTGATATTGCTCTATTTGCTTTTGGGTCTGCTCTATCGCTTCAAGCGCGGTAATCGTGGTTTGTTTGATATTCGCCATATCAATGACAGCCATTCCACCGGCTTTGATAACCGATGAATAACCGGTATTACCCAACACGAGCAGTATCATGATCAATCGAGTGGTTAGATTTTTACTGTTTGTCATGTTCAAACACTCCTTGCATTAATAATCAAATGATTGATACGGTTTAGAAAATCTCATGTCTTTGGTCACAATGATGTTAAAGCGATACCCCGGTCTGATTTCAAGTGTTGGGGATATATTCAGGTTTTTGCGAATGAGATTGGCGGTTACCAATCCCAATTGCTGACCGAGCGATTGACTCATGATACTCCCGGCATTTTGCCGCCCGAAAGCACCGCCTGCATCTCGTTGACTGTACGCGGCACCGGCCACAATCGCCGACATGATCAGGGCTGAACCAAAGATGCGCAGATAATGATTATTCACCAAATCCTTAAACCCAGCATAACCCACCCCGTCAGCACCCGGCATAGCACCAATATCCATGGTCTTGCCATCCGGAAAGATAATGCGCTGCCAAGCGACCAGAACACGTGCCTGACCGAATTCCACTTCGCTTGAATACGTACCCACCAATCTGGATCCTTGTGGAATCAAACGCCACTTACCAATCGGTGAGTCATAAATATGCTGGCTGACCTGTGCCATGATCTGCCCAGGCAGACTGGAATTAATACCGGATATCAGGGTTGCCGGTATCACAAACCCAGTTTGCAGGACATAGGGGGATACTGGCTTTTGGACTTCGTTATTCAATTTCCAGCGTTCCTCGCCACTGGCTGAATCAAAGCGCGAATAATCCTTATCCCGTGTACCAGTCTCGTCATCCAGCAATCGAGAAGTGCCATCGCCCATGGATTCATCACTTCTACTCGCTCCCATTCCTCCCGCCACACCTGTTCCCCCATCCTGCCGCAACTGCGCCAGGCGTGCATGATAGGCAGCCGTTGGATCTTCGCGCAGATTTGCATCAATCTGTTGACGCACCGATGCCAATTTAGCCAACATTTCATCACGTGTTCTGGGTGCACCGGCATTGGCTAAATCCGGCGATGATCCGGTACTTCTGGGTGCAATGACATTTACATTGGTTTTGGCCTTGATTGCTTCTTCCAGTTGCTGGCGTTTCAGCATCCGAATATGGGCAATATCAGCGTGAAGCGATGGATCCGGTGCATTAGCTGATGGCGGCAAAGGCGGCCTATCCAGATCCGATGGTCGTTCAATGATAATTCCCTGCGCAGATAGCTTTGCAGAGGATTCAGGAATTACAGGCTGGGCTTTAGGTTCGATAATGCCGCCGATATAGTCTTTGGCAATCAGTGAGGCAAAGGAATTGCTCGACTGCGTGTCATGATTACCATCAAAATCGTATTGACCGCGCTCAGCTGCGCGATTCATGGCGACGATCATCATAAGCAGCATGAATATCAGCATGATCGCGCCAAAGATAACAATTGGGAGGTTATTGACGCGCCGCACCCCAACGCTTTTGGTAACTACATCCGGGGATGAATCAGGCGACAGGAGTTTAGAATTGGTTGACATCACCCTTACCCCCTTATTCTTTTCTGACCCAAAGACCGGCAGGGTGGATACTGTCGGCCTGTACCGCAAATGCACGCGATAAGCGCATATCGTCAATCAGGAGTTTGACATGATACAAATCACCCGACTGGTCAATGATGTAACTCAAAGCCAAGCCTTTTTGCGGTTCAGTATTGGGTTGATGCGGCGCAGCAAAGATTTGCTGCTGAATTGATTGCTGTGTCGCTTCCTGAACCGCGAACCCTTCAAGACGCAGGTTTTCGATCAAAGCCTTGCCAAACGGATCAATGGCCACATGGCGTAAATTAAACTGCGTATTGGCCGCCGGGTACAGCCGCACTATTTGGGCTGTCACGTCATCGGCCATGACTTTGCTGTATGTGGTTGAAGGGTTTTGAATAAAATTGCCATACGGTTGCGTGGCACAACCATTCAATAGCAATAAAACCAGTATGAGAATAAGAATGGCGTTGGATGCGGTGATCTTTTTATTCATCACTAATTCCCCCGCGTAATCGTCACCCGGCTTTGATTGCCGCCCACACCCGCAATCAAAATAGCCTTGTCAAACACAGTATCCACAATATAGCGATCACCCTGCAAACGGTAATTCACCATGACCGTTTCATCTTCACTAAAAATACCGCCTTCTTTATTCAGTAGTAACAAAGTCGGTGCTTCAGTCTGCGTCATGATGGCAGGCATTTGTATGATGGTTTTCTGACCGTCGTTATAGACCCGCAGCGGCTTCCAGGCAGCATCGCCAGACACTGCATACGCAAAATCCAGATTGCCCAGATATTCTCCGGTTTGCGCTATCGTATTTGAGCGTCTTATATCCATCGCATGGCTCTCACGGGTCTTGATGGCATCCCATTTGGTCATAGCATCCTCAGAATAAGTAAAGCCCACTCTCGGCATAAAATCACGTCGATGGGATCGCAGACGCATGTGATACGTGCGCCGGTTGGTCGTCACCACCAGGGATGTTTCCAGTCCCACATCCAGTGGTTTTACAATCAGATGCTGCACTTCGGCAGATCCTTGACCGGTCACTGCCGGTTCGATTAACCAGCGCGCCTGATCGCCCAAGTGGATGGAATTAACCTGCTCACCCGGCTGCAATTCAATATCGCACACCTGCAATACTGCACAAACGATACTGGGTTGCTGTGAACCAAACAGAAACCGAATGGATCCATCCGGTCCTGCAACCGGCTTTGTGCCGGTGGGATTAACTGCCTGCCATTTCTTGGCCAGATTAATAGCCGCGCGTTCCTGCGGAGTGAGTTGCGGGTTTTTATCGGTGAAATACGCTTCTGACAAACCATTGGCATAGCTTGGGACAACCAGTCCAATGGACAAAATCAATGTGCTCAGGATACTTAAAGCGAATAACGGTTTCATGATGAGTGACCCCTTTATGTTTGTTTCGACCAGGAGAAATCCTGGATATAAATACCCAGCGGGTTATTTCGGATCTGCTCTTCCGTGGTGCTTTGCGTGGTCGGCTTGTTATAGATTCTCAATAAAGCGCGCATCTTGAAGGGTGGATCGGTTAAGTGTCCTTGCCGGTCATAGACTTTTTCCAGCCAGTCGACCTGCCAAGTCTCCGGTGATTGGGGTATGACCGATATGATTTCAACATTGACGGTGTGTGTTTCAGCGCGTTTGAAAGGACTGCTGGCTTCAGTGCTATTGAACCATTCATTGGCTTTTGCCGTGGCGGGGTCGTTATTGGATAACATGGCATACGCACGAAAGATGGCTCGCCGCTGCAAGGCGATATCCGGTGTCACCATGCGCAAATCATTGATGAATGCTGCAACCGAGGCATGCACAACCCGTTGATCAGCCACCGCCGCGATATCCGCTCGGGAAACCGCGATGGCTTCCCCCAGTTTATTAACCTGCACCACATAGGGGATGAATTTGGACTGGCTGCCGATAGCAATGACTCCACCTACTCCTGCCAGCGCAATCAACAAACAAAGCAGTGCTAGCATTTGCCACATAGTGCGCGAAGCAATTACTTCCCGCATATGATCATTCCAGGTACGCCGTGCTGACAGATAAGGGTTCTCGTTTTCACCGCAGCGGCGACCGCCCTCCATCCTGTCGTCATTGGCACGCATAGTTTTATGCGCACCCGGTTTTAACTTGAATAGTTCGTTGATCATATTCATGCGGCTACTCCATAATCAGATAACGTTAACCCTTTGATTGACAGCCATTCGTGAACCCAGCCGTCACCATACTTGTCACACAGGTTTTTAATCGTGGCGATTGATTCCTTATCCGTAGATCCTATAAGCGCAAGTGCCAATGGCCCAAGCGCCAAGTCGTAGAGCCGCCTGCCGTTCTCGGACACCGTGTAATATTGCTGTTTGGGAATCGCAGAAGCCAAGATCTCAATCTGGCGAGTGTTGAGTCCCATGCGCCGATAGAGTGCCGAAGCCTCTTCATCACGTGCAAATACGTTGGGCAGAAATATCTTGGTGGCGGTAGACTCAACAATCACATCAAGAATCCCGCTGTTGGCCGCATCCGACAAGCTTTGAGTCGCCATTAATACCAAACAATTGTTTTTACGCATAACCTTGAGCCATTCGCGGATCTTGGCGCGAAACACCGGATGACCCAGCATCAGCCAAGCTTCATCCAGAATAATGGCGGAAGGCTGCCCATGCAGGCTGCGCTCAATGCGCCGAAACAGATTGGAGTTGTCCCAATTTGACGGACATTTTTTCATGGAGTCGAGTGAGTCTCGACCTGTGAAAGCGGATTGCAATT
>JAMWZR010000010.1 GCA_024282035.1 Nitrosomonas sp. | reverse complement strand
ATTCATGCTCGCCTGCAGGACCGGCTCTGGCTTGCGCCATCCTGCTCACTGCTGCATGTACCGGTCGATTTGCAGAGCGAGTCACAACTGGATGAAGAAATCCGTTCTTGGCTGGCGTTTGCGGTGCAAAAGCTGGACGAAGTCAGCATACTGGCCAGAGCCCTGAATCAAGGTAGACATTGCGTGATGGCGGCATTGCAGTCCAACCATGCCGCCATAGCGAGTCGCAAGCAATCGAGGCGCGTGCACCTGCCAGATGTCAAGTCGGCGGTGCGGGCGATTGGTGACGGTATGGTTTCACGTCAGTCGCCGTATGCACAGCGAGCAAAAATCCAGCAGAGACAGTTTCGATTGCCGACTTTTCCGACGACCACCATCGGATCGTTTCCGCAGACACAGGCCATACGCGAGGCGCGACGGGATTATCGCCTGGGAAAATTGCCCGAATCGCAATACCAGCAGCGTATGCAACAGGAGATCGCATATTGCGTTCGTGAACAGGAAGCGCTGGGATTGGATGTGCTGGTACATGGGGAATCCGAACGCAACGATATGGTGGAATATTTTGGTGAGCAATTGCGCGGATTTGCCTTCACCCAGTCGGGTTGGGTGCAGTCGTATGGGTCTCGTTGCGTCAAGCCACCCATCATATATGGCGACGTAATGCATACTCATGCAATGACAGTTGACTGGATCCGGTATGCGCAGTCGCTGACAAAAAAACCCATGAAAGGCATGCTGACTGGGCCGGTGACCATGCTCAACTGGTCATTCGTGCGCGATGATCAGCCACGTGCGAATACTTGTATGCAACTGGCGCTGGCCATTCGGCAGGAAGTGCTGGCATTGGAGCAGGCTGGAATCCGGATCATACAGATCGATGAAGCTGCCTTGCGCGAAGGCTTGCCATTACGAAAATCCCAGTGGCAGGATTATCTGAACTGGGCGGTGAGAGCATTTCGCATTGCGGCCAACGGTGTTAAGGATGAGACGCAGATCCATACCCACATGTGCTATTCAGAATTCAACGACATTATGCCAGCCATCGCTAACATGGATGCAGATGTGATCACCATTGAAACATCCCGATCGAACATGGAACTGTTGGATGCATTCGACCAGTTCGCTTATCCCAATGAAATCGGGCCGGGTGTGTATGACATTCATTCTCCGAACATCCCTTCGGTCGATGCCATCATCGACTTGATGCAGAAGGCGGCGCAGCGTATCCCGGCGCAGCGGCTGTGGGTGAATCCGGATTGCGGATTGAAAACCCGTAACTGGGAAGAAGTCAAACCGGCTTTGCGCAACATGATTGCGGCAAGCCGTTATCTGTCGCAGCAGCTGAATATTCCGCAGTCCAGCTAAATTTGACTTGCCGGTGTTATTTAGCGATGATATGCAGCGTCTTTGTCCATCTTGGTTTAAAAGGAGTAACCATGACAACCAATACCATACTCAAGCAAAAAATCAGTGCCATCATCAGTGAAAAGCATTTGCTCAAGCATCCATTTTATGTGGCTTGGACGGATGGCAAGCTGACCAAAGAACAATTGCGCCACTATGCGGAACAATATTTTTATAACGTACTGGCAGAACCGACTTATCTGAGCGCGGTGCATTTCAATACACCACACATGCATTCGGAAACCAACAGCGGTGATATCAGCGTGCGTCAGGAAGTACTGAGAAATCTGATCGACGAAGAACACGGCGAAAAAAATCATCCCGCTTTATGGAAAAACTTTGCATTTGCACTGGGTGCCGATGACAAGGGGTTGGCCAATGCAGCGGCACTGCCAACCACCGAGAAACTGGTGTCCACTTTCCGTGATATTTGCCTGAATCGTCCATTTTATGCCGGACTTGCTGCATTGCATGCATTCGAATCACAAGTTCCAGATGTCGCTGCAGTCAAAATCGATGGTTTGGAAAAATTCTATGGCATGAATAATCCGCAGGATTATGAATTTTTCTCTGTGCACCAGAAAGCCGACGTGTATCACTCCCAGGCCGAATGGAGCATCATCGAACGTTTTGCCGATACACCCGAGAAACAGGCAGAAGTTCTGGCTGCAACTCAGGAAGCGTGCGATGCATTATGGGGCTTCTTGGATGGCGTTCATGAAACCTATTGTTCTAACCTGATCTGCGAAGAAAAAGAAGCTGCAGTCGTACATTAGAGCTAGCCACTTTCTGAAAGGAATCATGAGGCAAAGCAGTCTGTGCAATGTCGATCCATGGTTCTTTTCAGAAGGACATAACTCGAAAATATCATTCAAATGACAATCCGGATTTTCTCCGGTTTTCATTAATTTCTCGAAACTACCCGATCTTCAATGGCGTCCAGCATGATTGCTGCGACATTTAATCCAGTTTGTCTGGTGATTTCCTGCATGCCTGTCGGGCTGGTGACGTTGATTTCTGTCAGATAGTCTCCGATTACGTCCAGTCCTACGAGCATCAATCCTCTTTTCAGTAGTTCGGGGCCGAGTGTTTCTGCAATTTCCTGATCTCGTCGGGATAGTAGTTGCGTTTTTCCAGTGCCGCCAGCAGCCAGGTTACCACGCGTTTCACCAGGTTTCGGGATGCGAGCCAGGGAAAAGGGCACGGCCTTGCCTGCGATGAGCAGAATGCGTTTGTCACCTTCGGTTATGGCGGGAATGAAGCGCTGCGCCATGATTGTGCGGGTGCCATAGTGGGTGAGCGTTTCCAGAATGACATTCAGATTGTGATCGGTGCCATGCACGCGAAAAATACTGGCGCCGCCCATGCCATCAAGCGGTTTCAGGATGATGTCCTGATGCTCGGACAAAAAATCCCGAATCAGGTGTGGCTGACTGGTGACCAGAGTGGGGGTAATGAACTGTGCAAACTGAGCAATTGCAAGCTTTTCGTTATGATCGCGAATACCACGCGGGCTGTTGAAAATCATTGCGCCAGCAGCTTCTGCCAACTCTAGCAGATAGGTGCTGTAGACATATTCCATGTCGAAAGGTGGGTCCTTGCGCATCAAAATGGCGTCAAAATCGGTGAGCGCTATGATTTCGGTGGTACTGGTTCGGTACCAGTGGCCGTCCACCTCGGGTGTGTCGGTCAAGTACAAGGCGCGGCTGTAACCCACGACCTGATTATTGACGAGCGCGATATCCTGCTGATAGAGAACATGGATCTGGTGATTTCTCGAAATCGCTTCTCGCAGCATGGCATAACTGGAGTCCTTGCAGGTTTTGATCGAGTCGAGTTGATCGATGATGAAGGCGAGCTTCATACACTGGCAACCGGCATGCCGGGGTGTGCCTGTTCCAGCTCCAGTGCCGCAGCCAGCAGTGCGAGTCGAGCTACAACACCGTAGGCGTAGAAACGGTTGGGAATACACTCGGTCTGCGTCACGTTCTGTGGCACCACACAGGGTGTTTCAAATGCAAGTGGCACGAAATGCATGCCCGGTGCATTGAGGTTCTCGTCAATTCCCCGGCCGGTATGAACTCGATAAAATCCACCAATGACGTAGCGATCAATCATATAAATAACTGGTTCGGCAACGGCTTCATTGATGCTTTCGAAGGTGTAAACGCCTTCCTGTACCAGCACATTGGAAACTTGCAAGCCTTCTTTTACCACGGCCATCTTGTTGCGTTGCTTGCGGTTGAGGTTGTAGATGTCTTCACCGCTTTTAACGGTCATGATGCCCATGCCATAGGTGCCGGAATCTGCTTTGACGATGACGAAAGGATCTTCCTTGACGTCGTATTGCTGGTATTTTTTCTTGATGACCGAAATGATGCGATCGATGGCACTGGCCACACATTCTTCTCCCTGTTTTTCACGAAAATTGATTTCGCCACAGGATGTAAAACGGGGGTTGATGAGCCACGGATCAATGCCGATCAAATCTGCAAATTCCTGAGCTACTCGATCATAAGCGGCAAAATGCAGGGATTTGCGCCGTGTCGACCAACCAGCATGCAGTGGTGGAATGACGATTTGGCTGAGGTTCTGCAGCATTTCGGGAATACCATTCGACAAGTCGTTATTGAGCAACACAGCACATGGTTCGAAATCCTTGACACCGAGGCGGTCATTTTTACGCACAACCGGTTCCAAGGTGATCGTTTGTCCGCTGGGCAAATCGATTCGGGTTGCTGAGGTGATTTCCGGGAGCAGGGTGCCGATGCGCACATTCAAGCCGGCATACTCCATGATGTTCTTCAGTGTGGCGATATTCTGCAGGTAGAACGTATTGCGTGTGTGATTCTCCGGTATCAGCAGAACGCTATGCGTGTCGGGACAAATTTTCTCAATGGCGCTCATCATGGCCTGCACGCACAATGGAATGAATTCCGGATTGAGGTTGTTGAAACCGCCAGGAAACAGGTTGGTATCAACCGGTGCGAGTTTGAAGCCACTATTGCGCAAGTCGACGGAACAATAGAACGGTACGGCATGTTTTCGCCATTTGCTCCTGAGCCAATGCTCTATGGTCGGCATGGCATTGATGATGCGTTTTTCGAGATCGAGAATAGGGCCACGCAAGGCCGTTGAGAGATGAGGTACTGGCATTTCCGTTTGTCGTGTTAAACCGCAGCGATTATAGCATCATGCATCTATCAGATTGTGATCAGTCCATTCCTGAAGTATCGTATGATTTTTTTGCATTCCCACTCACAGCAATTTTTATGTTGAATCCTCTGCAACCCGTTTTGATTTTGCTGGCCACCGCGGTACTGGCCGTTGTCGTGTTCCGATTGCTGCGCTTGCCGCCGATGTTGGGTTATTTGCTTGCGGGAGTGGTGATTGGCCCCCATGCACTCGGCTGGATTGCCGAAGCCGATGAAACCCGCCATCTGGCTGAATTTGGTGTGGTTTTTCTGATGTTCAGTCTGGGATTGGAGTTCAGTCTGCCTAAACTGGTCGCCATGAAGCGAATCGTGTTCGGTTTTGGATCGGCACAGGTTGCGCTTTGCATTGCGCTGGTCATGGCTATCGCATGGATGATCGATCTGGATTGGCGTGTCGGTTTCATATTGGGAGGCGCCTTGGCGATGTCATCGACGGCTATCGTCATCAAGCTGCTGGCGGAACGGGTTGAGCTGAGTACCACACATGGCCGGCAAGTGATCGGGGTATTATTGTTTCAGGATCTGATGGTGATTCCCTTGTTGATCATCGTGCCTGCGCTGGCGACCGAGATGGATAACGATTCCGGTGATCTGGTGATGGCAACCTTGAAAGTGACGCTGGTGCTTGCAGTGATCTTGTTCTTCGGACAAAAGCTCATGCGTCCCTGGTTTCATTTGGTTGCACGGCAGAAATCATCGGAACTGTTCGTGCTGAATGTTCTCTTGATCACACTGGGGTTGGCATGGCTGACCGGATTGGCTGGATTGTCACTGGCCCTGGGGGCTTTTCTGGCTGGGATGCTGATTTCCGAAACCGAATATCGCTATCAAGTTGAGGACGACATCAAGCCCTTCAGAGATATTCTACTGGGTTTGTTTTTTGTGACCATTGGCATGTTGCTGGATATACGGGTGGTCATGGAGCATTTTGTCTGGGTATTTGCCATCCTGACAGCGCTTATCGTGTTGAAGATTGCCGTGATTGCCGGTTTGTCGCGACTGCTGGGGACGGATATCAGTGATGCCATTCGCACCGGAATGAATCTTGCCCAAGCCGGAGAATTCGGTTTTGTTCTTCTGGCTCAAGCCACCACGTTTGGTTTGCTCGAACCAGCAGTACTGCAGCCAGTGCTGGCTGCCATGGTGCTATCGATGTTTTTTGCACCGTTCATGATCGAATACAGTGAATCGCTGGTGCAGCGTTTCAATAGTTCCGAGTGGATGTATCGTGCCATGCAGATCACATCCATCGCTGCGCAAACGATGGTGACGCAGAATCATGTCATTGTGTGCGGGTACGGTCGTAGCGGGCAAAGTGTGTCGCGTATTCTGGACCAGGAGTCGATTCCTTTCATTGCGCTGGATCTCGATCCACAACGCATCCGCGAGGCTGCAAGTGCCGGGGAGTCGGTAGTTTATGGTGATGCAGCACGCCGGGAAGTGCTGATTGCGGCAGGGTTGATGCGGGCAAAGGTACTGGTGGTCAGTTACGCCGATACGGTTTCGACGCTCAAAATCCTGCGGCATGCACAAGAACTGCGTCCCGAGTTGTCGGTTGTGGTCAGAACCCGCGATGACAGCGATATCGACAGATTGAAAGAGGCTGGAGCTACCGAAGTGGTGGCGGAAATTATGGAAGGCAGTTTGATGTTGACTTCGCACGCTCTGATGTTTGCTGAAATCTCAACCGGTCGAATTTTACGCAGGATTCGCGCCATTCGCGAACAACGCTACAGTTTGCTGCGGGGGTTTTATTACGGTGTGACGGATGAGGCGGATGATGGCAGTGAAAAGCTATTGCCGCGATTATTGACCATCACGATTATTCCCGGTGCGGCGGCGATTGACAAAACATTGGGTGAAATCGATCTCTCCAGTTTGGCAGTTGAAGTAACCGCAGTGCGGCGGCGAAATATTCGAGGATCGCTGCCGACCAATGAGACGCGACTCGAAATGGGGGATGTGGTTGTTTTGCGAGGGACACAGGACAACTTGGCGGCGGCTGAAATCAAATTGATTCAAGGCTGAAGGAGTGTTTTGACGGGTTTTATTTGTCGTTTGAACAATAACTTACTTGTCTTGATAAGCTCTTAAAAAATAACCTTATTTCTGTGAGGGATTGAGTAAATAATGGACAGCTTTTTTTAGAAAGTGTATATTCGCCGTTCCGCCCTGGCTCTATGCAAAAGGGCAGATGTTGATGCGACCCGGTTGGTCGTACGGCAGAAAGAATGGCGCATAAAAACAAGGCGCAAAATTCATCATTTATGGAGGGAGATATGATTAAAGCTGTTCAGGCAGTTGTAGGATTAGGATTGCTCTGTCTTGGTGCAACTCAAGCAGTTGTTGCAGCAACAGACATTTCCAAATTACCACGTGTTAAACAAGAACTGGTAGCACCACCAAATGTACCTGCACACGAGCAGGTTTCTAAAGGACCAAAAGTTGTTGAAATCACAATGGAAACACAGGAGAAACTGGTTGAAGTTGCTCCTGGTGCCAAAGTTTGGGGTCTGACATTCAATGGCAGCATTCCAGGTCCGCTCATCATCGTTCATGAAGGTGATTATGTTGAGCTGACACTGAAAAATCCAAAAACCAGCACACTGGCTCATAACGTCGACTTCCATGCTGCTACCGGTGCCTTGGGTGGTGCAGGTCTGACCTTGGTTCAACCTGGTGAAGAAGTTGTATTACGTTGGAAAGCCATTAAACCCGGTGTATTTGTTTACCATTGCGCACCTGGTGGAACCATGATTCCTTTCCACGTTATCTCTGGTATGAGCGGCGCCATTATGGTGTTGCCAAAAGATGGTCTGAAAGACAACAAGGGCAAACCATACAAATATGATCGTGCATACTACATCGGCGAACAAGATTTTTATCTGCCGAAAGATGCAAGCGGCAAATTTAAAACCTATGATACCCCAGCAGCTGGCATGCAAGACATGTTGGATACCGCAAAAGGACTCATTCCTACACACGTAGTATTCAACGGTGCAGTGGGCGCAATCACGGGTGACAACGCACTGAAAGCCAAAGTTGGTGAAAAAGTGCTGTTTATCCATTCACAAGCAAACCGTCCTTCCTATCCTCACTTGATCGGTGGACATGGTGACCTGTACTGGGTAGGTGGTTCATTCAGCGATACACCTCTGACCAGCCAAGAAACCTGGTTTGTGCCAGCAGGTGCTGCAGTTGCTGCCGCATATCAATTCCATCAACCTGGCTTGTATGTTTACCTCAGTCATAACCTGATTGAAGCTGTATTGCTGGGTGCTGCTCTTCACATGAATGTTGAAGGCAAATGGGATGATGACATGATGACCCAAGTTAAAAAACCTGCAAGCTTTGATGCTAAAGCTGCAATGGATCACTAAGATTTCTGATTTAGTGTAACGATTGTAGGTTCTTGAAGGCCTCAACCAATTGGTTGAGGCCTTTTTATTTTGTTATTCTCCACTGTAAATGTCCATCGCTTCACAGATCATGCCCATTAAATCCCGTATTCGTACTGTTCCGCATTATCCACACGAAGGCATCATGTTTCGTGATATTACTACCCTATTAAAGGATCCTGTTGGGTTGCGTACGACCATACAGGAAATTACAAAACGTTATCAGTCGCTTGAGATCGACAAGATTGCTGGCATTGAGTCACGTGGTTTTATCATCGGGGCACCTGTGGCGTATGCGCTGGGTAAAGGTTTTGTTCCAATCCGCAAGCAGAACAAATTACCTGCTCAAACAATCGGTCGCGATTATCAATTGGAATATGGCACCGATCGGATCGAAATCCATGTCGATGCCATTCAACCAGGAGAGAAGGTATTGTTGATCGATGACTTGATTGCAACTGGAGGTACGGCCGAAGCAGCAGTCGGATTGATCCAGGAAATGCAGGGACACGTGGTGGAGTGCTGTTTTGTCATCGATCTCCCCGATGTGGGAGGGAGATCACGCCTGGAAAAAATGGGCTGCAAAGTATTTTCACTATGCGAATTTGAAGGCGACTGATATCGATCTGATCGCACATGCCGTTTTCAGGTGATCGCCTTGGCTGCTAAGACGGAGAGCAGCTTTTCATGAATACCGCCAAAACCACCATTGCTCATGATCAGAATGTGATCACCCGACTTGGCTGAAGTCGCGATACCCTGTATCAAATCATGAATGTCATCGTGACAACTGATTTTGCGGTTGGCAGTAGTAAAAACTGGTTTGGCCCATTGCGCATCCCGGGTAAAGCAAAAAACTTCATTGGCCTCAGTCAGGCTTGCGACTAGGTTATCTTTCCAGATACCCATTTTCATGGTGTTTGAACGAGGTTCGAGCACGGCAATGATCCTTTCCTTGCCAATATGATTTCGCAAACCTTCGATTGTGGCCTGGATGGCAGTTGGATGATGTGCAAAATCATCATAAACAGTAATGCCCTGAATAGCTCCCCGTTTCTCCATGCGACGTTTGACATTCCTGAATTGTGTCAATGCTTCGATCGCTACGGCTGCGGGCACGCCGGCATGACGAGCGGCACTGATTGCAGCCAGCGCATTCATGTGATTATGTTCACCCATCAGATCCCAGTTCAATGAACCTTGCAGGGCATCATGAAGAAAAATTGAAATATTAGAATTGACTTGGTTTTTGGTGGTATGCCACCCAGTATCAACTGCAAATTCTTCAACCGGTGTCCAACATCCTTGATTGAGGACGTGTTTCAGATTGATATCCCTGCCATTGCAGACAATCAAGCCGTTACCTGGAATGATTCGCACCAAATGGTGAAATTGTCGTTCGATAGCGGCGAGATCTGGAAAAATATCTGCGTGATCAAACTCAAGATTGTTCAGGATGGCTGTTTTAGGGCGATAGTGCACAAATTTTGATCGCTTATCAAAAAAAGCCGTGTCATATTCATCAGCTTCGATGACAAAGAAAGGGGAGAGCGATTCCGATGCGGGATTATCATGCGACGATGCTGACGGAAGATTGCCGATGCGGGCCGATATGCCGAAATTTTCTGGTAGGCCACCAATCAGAAAGCCAGGCGACAAACCGGCATACTCCAGAATCCAGGCGAGCATCGAACTGGTGGTGGTTTTGCCATGCGTACCTGCGACAGCAAGTACCCATCGGTGTTTGAGAATATGTTCGGATAACCATTGCGGACCGGAGATATAAGGTAAATTGCGATTGAGGATCTCTTCCATCAGAGGGTTTCCACGTGTAACCACATTGCCTATGACGAAAATATCGGGATTGAGCTGGATTTGATCCGCGGAGTATCCTGAAATCAGATCGATACCCTGTGCCGCAAGCTGGGTACTCATGGGAGGATAAACATCCTTGTCACAACCTGTAACCTTGTGACCGGCCTCTCGGGCAATGGCAGCGATACCGCCCATGAAGGTGCCGCAGATTCCTAGAATATGGATATGCATGATGAGATGATTCTGGATTTTAAAATATTAAGTAGGAAAAGATGGCATTGACACCGATGAATTATAGTCGATTAATGTGCGTTACTCGATGCCAGCCTTGATTTCTAGCTATGAAAGTAGGTATGTTGTATAACATCGTTCATCAACTTAGCGTTTGTGTTTGATCTGTGTCCGTGAACATTGCTGATTCAGGAAGTTTGAAATACCGAGGTCGATTCGCGCCTTCACCCAGCGGAATGTTGCATTTTGGCTCACTAGTGGCCGCATTGGGTAGTTATCTCGATGCCCGGGCACATGCAGGTGAGTGGTTTATTCGAATCGAGGACTTGGATATACAGCGAAACGTAATTGGCGCTGCTGATGCCATACTGCATACTCTGGAGAAACTGGGTATGGAATGGGATGGTGAGGTGGTATATCAAAGTCGGCGACAACACGTATACCGATCCGGACTCGAGCTGCTACAGCAGAAAGGCTTGATTTATCCTTGCGGTTGCTCACGCAGGGAAATTGCCGATTCGAGTATCCTGGGACCGCGAGGACCCATTTATCCTCGAACTTGTCTGCTCAAAACCTTGCCTGAAGGCAAGCCGCATGCGCTACGCATACGGACAAATGAAGATTGGATAGCATTTGATGATTTGATTCAGAATACACATGGACAGCGTTTGGAAAAGGAAATCGGCGATTTTGTGTTGCTCAGGGCGGACGGAATCTATGCTTATCAGCTAGCTGTCGTGATCGATGATGCTGAGCAAGGAATAACGCATATCGTGCGGGGTGCGGATTTACTGGACTCGACCCCCCGTCAAATCTATCTGCAGCGACAAATGGGATTGATAACGCCTCAATATATGCATTTACCCGTTGCAACCAATTCGAGAGGGGAGAAATTGAGCAAGCAGACGCACGCGCTTCCAGTGGATGTGACGAGTGCTGTATCGATATTAATAAAAGTACTTCATTTCCTAGGTCAGCAGCCACCAGTAACGCTATTGCAAGGTGATATTCATTCATTGTGGCAGTGGGCAAGTCAAAACTGGTGCCGTGATCGAATTCCTAAAGTAGCTGCGCGCTGCTTATGATTTGCCTGCAAATTATGTTAGGCTGTTACCCATCATTCCAGATGGGTGAAGATGGGTATGAAGCAACCTGTTGTCGTATTTCGATATTTGATTTTTTCTGAAGCTTGAATAAGAGGTTAATGTGGCTTTTTTGCCGTTTTTTATATCGAAACATAGCAAGTTAAAAGTGATTATCGTTGGGGGAGGCTATGCTGGAATAGCCGCCATGACCACGATATTGCGGTATGCACCAGACACGGAAGTCATTTTGATCGATCCCGGCAGCCATCACCTCAAAATTACTCATTTGCATGAGACCTTTCGATATCCGCTTACCGATTTACTGGTTCCATTCTCTGAATTGGAGAGTCGCTATGGGTGCCGACATATATCTGCCAAAGTCATATTAGATCAGGCGTTATTGCAACAATACCAAATCACCAAGCAGATACGAGTGGGTGAAGAAGTAATCGATTTCGATTATCTTCTGGTTGCGACAGGATGCGAAAATCGATCGGAACGACACGATCAGACAGGAGTATTGAGTTTGTCTGATTTTACGGTATCGAGTGGTTCCGAATTACTGACCTCGTTACTGAGTTTTCAGTCTGATGCAGACCAATACATTAATGTTATTGGAGGAGGAGCAACAGGTATTCAATTCCTTTTCGAGATTAAACAGTTTCTTGCGCGAATCAGGAGCAAGGCAAGTTTACGTTTAATTCATTCGGGATCGCGTGTGTTGCAGCAATTTCCAGTCGCATGGAGTCGTTACGTAGAGGCTCGCATGCACGAAATGGATATTGTGTTTTGTCCCGATACCTATTATTGTGGACAGCAAACCGACACAGTTCTGCTAAAAGCCAAGCATACCAGCGAGCATTTTGAGCTTCCGTCCCGTATGTCGATTTTGTTTCTGGGGAAAAAACAAGAATATTTGTTTACAGCAAATGCTTTTGGACAGATTATGACTGGCGATGGGACACTCGATAATATTTTTGTGGCAGGAGACTGTTCGCAATACCAATCTCTAGGTTCCAATTCACAGACGGCTCAGTCGGCAGTTCGTAAAGGCAAGCTATCGGCGCGCAATATACTGCGGCATTCTGGATTACTTGGATTGCTTGAGCCTTACCTTCATCAAGAATTGGGATATGTAGTCAGCATGGGGGCGGCAGATGCAGTTGGATGGTTAGGATCGGAAATGAATGTCATGACAGGAGTTCCGGCTGTAGCTATCAAGGAATTGGTGGAAGCGCAGTTTGATTTACTATTGAGTGGAATGGATACCTATCTCGTTTGACAAACTTGATGCAGGAGAAATAATAATGCTTGGTTTGTTTAAGGACAACCCTGTAGTTGGCAAAGCCAGCACAATCATCGAGAGCTCTAACGACAAGCTCTTTAGTTTTATCGGAAACGATTTGATGAAGAATTATCCAAGATGGTCGCCGGAAGTGAAGGAGCTGGAAAAGCTGACCGATGGTCCGGTACAGTCGGGTACGGTATGTCGTCAAGTGAGAATTGACCAGGGTAATCGTTCCGAATCGACTTTCAAGGTCAAGGTATTTGATACCGGGGCACGAATTTGTTTTGAAGGTGTATCCAATCCTTATCGCTGTGATTATATGATCGAACCCATCAATGATTCGAATAGCAGGCTAACTTTCATTTTTGAATTGCTGAGCTTGGATATGCACGTGAGGCCATTTGAGAAGCTGGTTCGTATTGCTATTCAGGATGGAACCGCAAGAACCGTAAACAATATCAAGAAACTGGTTGAGTCTGCATGAACATGCAGCCTGAAAAGCTTTTTGACGCGATGATTTTATTTTTTTGCACTTTACATCAGATTGACTTGGAGAGACATCATGGATTTTATTGTTGAAAAAGACCCTGGATTGATTCCGCGAGTGTTGTCCAAGATTCTTGATTCATGCGTGAACGGTGTATCTTTAGCCGATCCGGATCAGGAAGACATGCCTTTGGTATATGTTAATAAGGCATTTGAAACCATAACAGGATATACCCTAGCAGAAACAGTCGGAAAGAATTGTCGTTTCTTGCAAGGAAAAGAACACGATCAACCGGCGGTGAGTAAAATACGTGATGCCATAAAAAATCGAGAATCCGTGGAAGTGACACTCCGTAATTACCGCAAAAATGGTGAGCTTTTCTATAATCATCTCGTCATGTCACCTCTTTTCGACTCGGATGGAAACTTGCTGTATTTTCTCGGAGTTCAACTTGATGTAACCCCCAAGATTCGAGCCGAAGAAGAAATCAAAGCCTTGAAGGAAGAATTACTCAGACTGAAAAAGGATTGATCGTTCTTTATAGGTATGAATTGTAGTAATTCAAACCACAAAATCACTGTATGTTCAATAGTTTGCTAGCCTGCCTTTCATATTGAACGTTTTGTAGCAAACGACATTGGCAATGTCAAATGGCTAGATTCTACGGCTGCAGTGAGGTTTGCAGTGTGATTTTATCTATCAGGTATTCATAATTTCTATCCTTTCTCCTTTTCTAAGCAGTTATGTGAATGACTGAGCTGAAAAGTCTATCTGCTTGATTGTCTGATTCATTACAAGAATCTGCATGAGAATTAACAAAAAATTTACATTCTCGTAACAATTCAAGTTCCTGGTCTTTTATAGTTTTACCAAAGGTATTTCTGTCATTTGGTATGACTATCTAATTTTCAGTACAGGAGAAAATCATGGCAACGCTTTCATTTATAATCAAAGGGGATAGGACGGTCAACGAAAGAGCTGTTGCGTGGGTAACCATGAACACTACACCCAATGGAGAGCTAGTTTTTATGGTTAAGCAAACTGGTGGAAGCATGGGAAACTTACGGGGTTTGTATTTTGAAGTAAATGATGAGAATTTTTTTAACTCGTTGAGCGTTGTTCCCATATTAACGGAGTTCCAGTCAAACCATGATGAAATGACTAGCATCCAAAATGGAACTCATACAGATATGTTCTCTGAAATGAGTTATTACGCAAAATCGGGTAATCAGTCCAGTAACTATAGAGCTATCAACGAATACGGATTTATCTTGCAAAGTAAGGAGAGAGCACTTTCGTTGAGTGATTTCACTCATATCCAGCAAGATGATATAAGAAATGGTGAATTTGCAGAGAAGCAAAAAAACAAAACGAATGAGATTTACCGTTGGCTGTATATGAGTTTGGTATAAACATGCAGAGATGGGATCGATATGAGTAGAGTTAATAAATGATAACAATTTAAACGCTGAATTTTGGTGACGTGAGTCGGATTGTGTTCTGCTCATCATGGAACTGAGCTGCTTAGACTGGATTCGGCTTTAATCAGGCCCAATGCTGGAGTCTTTCCGTTATTAATAGATATTAATGGTTAATAGAATGGAATGTTGACTAAGAATATGATTCTACGTATATTAATTAAATGATTTGTCTTGTTTCTTGTTAACCGTAATAAGGTCGATACCTGTAAATCAGCTGTATTTGTGATTTCTTCTTGCATTAGAGATGCACAAATTATTTTGAAATTCTGAAACGCAAATTTTTGCGGAGCTGGAAATGTTTTTGACATGAGGTATTGACACTAACTTTTATGGATATAGAGAAACTCACAATATAATTTATAAGATTAATGTGCGATTCTTCGATAATTCATCAGTTTCCATAAAACGTGTATTTAGATCTCTTTAGAAAATATCTCCATTCACATCGAAATATCCAGTCAGGTCCATGGAAGTGGCTTTTCTGTATTAAAGATGTGTTGCAATCAAACAGTGCGCAACTGTCATTTGTGGCAGATCAAATTTTTCTAAACAGTAAAAGTGATAACAGGCTGTTATTCAGGCAGGAAGATCTGATTCAGTTTGAAATAAATTGCATTAATTTGCAGCATAGGCAAGACAAAAGAATTTTCATCGAACAACAATTCATAAACTCGGATTATCAGTTCAATTTTTTTCCAGCGATAGATGGCTCGATTATTGATACAAACAGACTATTGCTCGAGGGCATACTGTCACCCAATAATCGATGCCTCGCTTCCAAAGTAGCGTTGAAGCCTGCACAAATTGGTGTCTATCTTTCCCATTACGAACTGTGGAAAAAAATGCTGCTGTCACCAAACAAAATTTCTTTAGTCTTAGAAGATGACTCACTGATTCTTTTCGATAAAAAAACAATAGAGCAATTAATTAGACATATTCCAGAAGATGCGGATCTTTTCTTTATTAATCGCAGAAAAAATAAGGTACAGCCAATCAGTCCATATGTTTCAAAATATATTCGTCGATTTTGGGGGTTAACAGCCTATTTCATAACGCAGAAAGGTGCCCAGAAATTGCTCTCGCTAGCAATTCCAATTCAAAAAAGTGTGGACGACACAATCAGTGAATTAAACCAAAAGGGTTTGATTACGTGTTACTGCGCACGCAAAGAGCTAGTAGTGGAATGTAGTAATGCAAAAGATACACAAAATTTCCGTTTTCATAGCGACATACATGATCGTGTAGTTAGATGATTTGATGATTCGATAAACGGATAAAGCACAAGTTGAGCGGGTTGAGTCCGGTGGACTAAAGGTCACAGTTTGCAACGCAGTTTGCTAATTTTTAAATGTCCAATTTCTTGGGGGCAATTCAAATGCCGGAGGCAGTGGCTTTTTCAATTCAATAAATACAATTTACGTTCCGAAACGATACGCCAACTAAGAAATAATCAACACGATACATAAAGTGTAGTAGTTCAGATTTGATCAGACAGTAGTTCTTGCCAAAGGGTGGGATTACCCGGTTTGATAGAGGTGCGAATCTTTATCAACTAAATGCGAAAGCATAAAGGAGTAATCCCATGAATAGTGTTCAACAGAATGTTATCAAACACAAGATTGGTCTGCTTAATCTAGCAGCCGAGCTTGGTAATATATCCCGCGCCTGCAAGGTGATGGGTTTTTCTCGCGATACTTTCTATCGCTATCAGACAGCATTAGAAGCAGGTGGTGTTGATGCCCTGATTGATGCAAACCGGCGCAAGCCCAACATTAAGAACCGTGTAGAAGAGGCGACGGAGGCGGCGATTACCGCTTTTGCCCTGGAGCAACCGGCTTTTGGCCAAGTTCGAGTTTCTAACGAACTACGTAAGCGTGGAATCTTCGTTTCCCCGTCAGGTGTTCGTTCGGTGTGGTTGCGCCAAAATCTGGAGTCGTTCAAAAAACGTTTGTCAGCCTTGGAAAAGCATGTTGCTGAGACCGGGACGGTGCTGACCGAGGCACAGGTGCAGGCACTGGAGAGGAAACAAGACGATGATGTGGCACATGGTGAGATCGAAACGGCTCATCCTGGGTATCTCGGGAGCCAGGATACCTTTTATGTCGGCACTTTGAAGGGTGTGGGGCGGATTTATCAGCAAACCTTCGTCGACACCTATTCCAAGTGGGCAGCCGCCAAGCTTTATACCACCAAAACACCGATCACAGCAGCTGATTTGCTCAATGACCGGGTACTGCCGTTCTTCGCTGAGCAAGGTATGGGTGTCATCCGTATCTTGACCGATCGCGGTACCGAATATTGCGGAAAACCGGAAAATCACGATTATCAGCTCTATCTGGCACTGAACGACATTGAACATTCCAAAACGAAAGCCAATCATCCGCAGACCAATGGTATTTGCGAGCGTTTCCACAAAACCATCTTGCAGGAGTTCTACCAAGTGGCATTCCGGCGCAAGATTTACCAATCCATCGTTGCGAGCGTTTCCACAAAACCATCTTGCAGGAGTTCTACCAAGTGGCATTCCGGCGCAAGATTTACCAATCCATCGGAGAGTTACAATACGATCTGGACGACTGGATGGGGTATTACAACAGCACGCGAACTCACCAAGGAAAGATGTGCTGCGGGCGCACACCGATGCAAACTTTAATTGACGCAAAGGAGATATGGGACGATAAAATCACCACATTGAATAACTGAATTTGATCTAACAGGCACATCGTCAAATCGGGGCATTGTCAGATTAGGCTTGAATTATTACAAATAAGCCCACCTGGGTAAGATTTGATATAGCCGCTAAATTTCCTGGCGATCCAGTAATATTAAGCGAGTGCGTTTGTGTATGTTCATCTATAGATTCTCCTGAATATTTTAAACAACACTAGAAATTCTTACATTTGAGATCTACTGAAGATGGTCTATTCTTTTTGCAAACATTGATGATAGCTATGCACACAAACATTGCGATCATTCAAATTTGAATGACATTTCACAAAGAGTTTACATTCTCGCAACAATCTCCAGTTTGTTACGCCTTATAGTTAACCCCGAAATACGGGCTGGCTCGGTTTCACTTTTATCGAGCTTTGAGTTAAATGTTGACCATGCAAGCACCGTTATAAGCGCATTCAAAAATGCAGGGATTATCTTTAGGGAATATTCAAGGAGACCAACATGTTTAAAAATTTAACAATAAAATCAAGAGTAGGTCTGGTTGTGGGATTGCTGTCACTGTTACTGGTGAGTGTGGGTATCCTGGGCATTTCGGGGCTTAGTCAAACTAATGATGCCTTCAAAGGTGCCATTCCATTAGGTGATCTGGGATTGATATTGGATCGCATGCAACGGGCACGTTTGAATGCAGTTATCTCTGCCTACGGACGTAACGCAGAAATTGTGAAGCAGCGACAAGCTCTGAATGAGCAAAGGGATATTGAAATTGCAGAGACATGGCAAAAATATCTGACCAATAAGCTTACGGAAGAAGAAAAGAAACTGACCAGTGATTTCGATCAGCAGTGGAAGGCATATGTTGATGAGCGCAATCGTACCATGGCCTTTGCGGCTTCCGGAGAGTTCGATCTGGCTATCAAAAATGCCAGCACCATTGCAACACCTAAATTCGAGGCGGCACATGCCACTCTGTTCAAGTTGCTCGAGTTACGGCGCGAATCAGCCACGAATGAATACGCACATGCCGAGAGTCAGTATGAAAGAACACTGGTTGTTACCCTGTCCACTTTGATATTTGGTGTATTGCTGGCCATGTTGATCGGATATCTGTTGGTAAGAGCTATTGTGGGTCCCTTAAATAAAGCCATTGAAGCAGCCAATCGGGTGGCATCGGGAGATCTGACTGGGCACATTGAAGTAAATTCGACCAATGAACTGGGACGATTATTGCAGGCATTGAAATCGATGAATGATGGTTTGCTCGATCTGGTAGGCAAGGTCCGTAATAGTACCGAGTCCATTTCTACCGCATCGGGGGAGATTGCTTCGGGTAATTTGGATTTGAGCCAGCGCACCGAAATGCAGGCATCAAGCCTGGAGGAAACAGCTTCCTCAGTGGAAGAGTTGACATCCACTGTTAGACAAAATGCCGACAATGCTCGTCAGGCAAATCAATTGGCTGTAGGGGCATCGGAAGTGGCTATGAAAGGTGGAACGGTGGTTGGTCAGGTTGTGGAAACAATGAGTTCGATCAATGACAGTTCAAAGAAAATCGTGGACATCATTGCTGTGATCGATGGGATTGCATTTCAAACCAACATCTTGGCCTTAAATGCAGCAGTAGAAGCAGCCCGGGCGGGTGAACAGGGTAGAGGGTTTGCAGTAGTTGCGACAGAAGTGCGTACCCTGGCGCAACGATCGGCTGCGGCAGCCAAGGAAATCAAGGAGTTGATCAATGATTCGGTGATCAAGGTTGACGAAGGCACAAAGCTGGTGGATGAAGCTGGTTCAACCATGAATGAGATCGTTTCGGCGGTAAAACGTGTGACGGACATCATGAGCGAAATTTCGGCTGCATCTCAGGAGCAAAGCTCTGGAATTGAGCAAATCAATCAGGCAGTGACGCAAATGGATGAAGTAACGCAACAAAATGCGGCTTTGGTTGAAGAAGCTTCGGCTGCTGCGGAGTCCATGAAGGATCAATCAAACGTTCTGGCGCAAGCAGTCAGTCAGTTCAAGTTGTCAAATGATGGTAACCGCAATGAGAAAACCAAGGCGAACAGAAACGCCGCATCCGCAATAGTATCCCGGCTGCCACAACGGGGATCAGTAACTAAGAAAAATCAGCTCCATACGGATAATGAAGACATACCCGAGGCACAGGTTGCGACATCCCGTAAAGTTGCGGTTGGAGGCGCAAAGAATGTAGATGGTTTTTAGATTGAAACCAGTCGCACCAGGTCATGCCATCCACTAGAAAATCTTCAGTGAGATGGTGCTCTGTAAGTAAATGAACAGTAAGTAGGTCTTTGAACGTTACCGTTAGTAAATTTAATCTGGCGTCAATTCAGATAATCTTCGGTAACGTTCTTTTTTATCTTCTATCTGACCTTGGCTCTGACTCAGGATTGAGTCAATATCGAATAGAGTTGGTCTTTGTGTGACAGACGCTTCTTTTTGAGCTCTTCCAGGTATTCGTCGGAGGTATTCTCCACGCCTTCTTCGATTCTCATGATTTCACGGTTAATTTCATGATATTCATCAAATAGCCGTGCAAAATGACTATTACTGGTTTTAAGTTCGTGGATGCGATCGTGATGATCCGGAAATTCATGATGCAAATCGTGTTTGTCTAGCATGTCGAGTCCTTGTTGTTACAGCTATGAATGAAATTGGGGCGATACCGCACGTCAGAATTCAATGGGATCTACTTCAAGTGTCCAGCGGATCCGGTGATGATCATTGAGTTCGTTGATTTTTACCTGCCATTCGGACAGAAATTGATGCAAATGACTGCGTGATGCGGATTGTACCAATAAATGCGCTCGCTCAAAACCTTTGAGCCGTGACATATGCGCTGGCACTGGATCGAAGATTTCGATATCGCATGAGGAATCAGCAATTTGAGCAGCTTGTGTCAGAAAATTCATCACCTTGCTGACTTCGTGTGCTTCGGCACGAAGTAATGCTTGAAAAACATAAGGTGGCAATCCAGCCATTTTTCTTTCTGCTAATAGCATATGGGCAAGTGTGTCAAAATCATGTCGCTGGAGGGCGGCATAAAGTGGATGTTCCGGGAATTCGGTTTGAATATAGACCTGGCCGGGTATCTGCGCGCGCCCTGCGCGACCAGACACCTGCATCAATTGGGAAAAGAGATGTTCGCTAGCGCGAAAATCGGTGCTGTAGAGCGAGGCATCGGAATTTAACACGCCTACCAATGACAAACTGGGAAAATCATGTCCTTTTGCCAGTAACTGTGTGCCGATGAGAATGTCAACTTCCTGTGCGTGGATTTTTTCCAGCATGATATTCCAGGCTTGTTTGCGTTGCACGCTATCGCGATCGATTCGAAGTATGCGTGCTTCTGGAAAATGTGTCGTCAGCGCTTTTTCGATGCGTTGTGTGCCATGACCAAACGGAACGATATCGTGATTACCGCATTGCGGGCAGACTTGTGGGAAGTTTTCCTGTCGACCGCAGTGATGGCAGCTGAGTTGCTTGGTGTGCAAATGCACCACCATACGACTTGAGCAACGCTGACAAGTAGCCGTCCAGGCACAGAACTTGCAGAGTAATACCGGAGCATAACCTCTGCGATTGATGAAAACGAGGCTTTGTTGCCGCTGATCGAGGCATTGCTTGAGTGCTATTAATAAGGGTTGTGACAGCCCTTCCTGGGGTTTGTGGATACGCACGTCGATCATGCGGATGGATGGCAGCGATGCTGCCTGAACAGCTCGGGACTGAAGGCGCAAATGATGATAACGACCTCGTAGTGCGTTGTGGAAAGTTTCCAGAGATGGGGTGGCAGAACCGAGTATGACAGGGATATGGTGCTGCTTTGCACGAAAAATGGCCATATCTCGGGCAGAATAACGCAATCCATTCTGTTGTTTGAAGGCATGATCTTGTTCTTCATCCACTATGATCAAACCCAAATGTGGAAGCGGTGTAAACAAGGCAAGCCGTGTTCCCAGTATGATTCTGGCTTGACCCTGTTGCGCTTCCAGCCATCCCGATAGTCTTTCTGTATCGTTGAGTCCACTATGCAAATTGATAATCGGGAAAGCATTGAAGCGGCTACGAAAAATCGATTCGAGTTGCGGAGTTAGATTGATTTCCGGTATCAATACAAGCACCTGCTTGTTGTATTCCAGTACAGTTGCAATGACCCTCATATAGACTTCGGTTTTTCCGCTTCCGGTAACGCCATGCAATAACCAGACAGCGAATCGATGCAGTCGGGATTGGATTTCGCAGGCAGCGTGGGTTTGTTCATCGTTCAGATGTGGAATCAGGGGTGTGGTGATTGTTGTGCCGGTGAACCGTGGGAGGGGAGCGACCCAACTCTTGTCAATCCACTTCTTTATCCAGAATTGGGCGCGAGGTGAAATACTTGCCAGATCTTCTGGCGTCAAAACTCCTGATTGTTGAAACCGTAGCAGTAACTTGCGTTCGATTAAATTACGGCGAGGAAAAGAATCAGGATTGATTTGTTCACCGCTTGCAGTGAGCTGAAAGCATGTTTTCCGGTTATCAGTGTTGGATTTTATCGGAGCATTCTTTCTGAGTCTGGCAGGTAGACTGTTGAGTACGATCATACCTAATGGGTAGTGATAGTACTGACTGCAGAAATGAAATAGATCAAGTAATGAAGTCGGTAGCCGGGGTGTTTCTCTGAAAAAAGCTTGAACGGATTTGAGTTTTTCGACAGGGATCTGGGATTCTGTATCGACTGCAAGGACGATGCCAATGACTAGTCTTTTTCCGAGTGGGACGCATACACGGCATCCGATATCTTCACTCGTGGCGGCATCAGCATAATAATCAAACAGCGAGTTAATGGGTATATTCAGTGCGACACGGATAATCGGCATGAATATATGTCATGTATCAGTAGATTGGATTAAGTGGTGAGCTGAATATTTAATGTTGCAACTCACCAAAAACATCAGTGTGTTTTTGGTGAGTTTGAGTCAATCGCTTTTACTAGTGCGATACCCGGTGAAGAGTGATTGAGGTCTCGCCTGGCTTGTCTAGTTTTGCAGTTTTGCCATCAGAGCTGAGCGTAAAACCGAGTGCGGCGCTGGCATCCAGATCCGAGAATCCGGCGCAACCATTGGTATTATAAGTGTAACTCGAGAAGCTGAGCTTGCTGGAGCCTTTGTCATAGCTATAAGAAGCAAACTCGATTCCGGGTTTCCCGCATTTAGCTTGATCAGCTCGTTGTGTTTCTCCAGTTGGATCGATCATCATGAACTTGCCATTGGGGAAGAAAATCAGCAATGGAGTTTTGATGGCAGTGGCATCAGAAGCCCAGGCACCAACGATACCTGATGCTTCATTGTCGATCTTGGAAAAACGGGTTTCTTTGACAACTTTTGGCGCCACTTCATTTTCATCGCTTAATTGGATTGGTTTGGCGATGTGGAAAAGTTCGCCAAATACGCTACTTTCTTCCCTAGCCCGTTGTGCGCTGATGATATCCGAGTTGATTAGTTCAAATCCATCCGTACGTACACGACGCGTGGGATTGGGGTTAGATAACCCACCTTTCAGATTGGTATCGACAGATGGTGTGCCGACTAATTTAAAACCACGGGTATCAAATTCAACGGCTTTAGCAGTGCCATATTCCACGCCGCTTTGAAAGATGGTGCGGCCACCGCAAACGCGGTTTTCATCACAGGAATCATCGGTTCTGGCATCACCATGCAAGTATTCGCCACTATTATCGGCTGCAACACGCAGAACGCTCGCAGTCTGGTTATTGTAGCTGACCCAGATTTGAGCGCTGAGTAAGGCTACTCCTTGAGACAGAAAATGTGCACTGGCTTCTTCCGTAGTTCTAACTTGACCGGCACTACCGCTAGTTTCAATGATATTTTTTAATCCGGCAGATTCCGCAAAGCTATCAGGACTGCTGTCCAGATTGATCGAAGATTTGACTGCTGCAGCCGTTTCGTTCGAAATTGAAATGCCATTGCCAGGATCCCCATCGGAATCAAGGGATTGCAACAGAATTAGTAGATTTTGCAGTTTGCTGTCATTGCCATCTGCCAGTTCGATTGGGGTTATAATAAGCGAACCGGGAATGGTGGCGAGTGACAATCCGCCGAGTTTAAATTCAACTTTGTCGCCATGATTGAAATTGAAATGACCTTTGTCATCAGTCGAACCGGATTTGCCGGAGGATGCTGAATATGAAATGCCGCTTACCGGTGAATCAACCAGAATGCCGGTCGCAGGTCCAGTTGGTAAAACTCTCTGGGTGGCGGTTTCGGTAGCCGCAGTTTCGTATTTCTCGTTACTGCCACTATCGCAGGCAGCGAGACTGGTTATGCATACTACAGATATTAACTGTGCCCATGGTTTTTTGAGTGATGCCTGTATTGATTTCATTAAGATGCTCTCTTCTTGAATATATGAAATTAATCTTATGCGCTTGAATTGAATAACCCGCAGGTATGAACGCTATTTTACTATCAACATTGCTATTATAACCATGCAATTAATTTTCGTTTGCAACTTGCTTGCTCGGGTTTTAATTTTTTTTTGTTTGGTGTATTTTCGCCGCTAGTTTTTTTATTGGGGGAAGATAAGGTAACAATATGTCAAATTTGGCTGAAATCTCACAACTGACGGGGATGTCAGTGCAACTTCCGATTGCATGGTACTGGGATCCTGAAATATACGAACTAGAAAAACGTGTCTTGTTTGATTGTGGGCCAGGTTATGTGGGGCATGAAATCATGGTGCCTCATGTCGGGGATTACTATGTGCCAGAAAGGATGAATCAGGCTAGGGTGTTGGTTCATAACGAACAGGGAATCGAACTGCTTTCCAATGTTTGTCGTCACCGGCAAGCACAATTGTTATCTGGAAGAAACAATGTGAAGAATATTGTTTGTCCAATTCATCGCTGGACTTATGCGCTCGATGGCAAATTGCTTGGTGCTCCTCATTTTGACAAGAATCCGTGTCTGCATTTGAATAAATTCCCATTACAGAACTGGAATGGATTGTTATTTAGTGGCAAGCGCAATGTTAACCAGGACATGGCCAAACTGAGTGTGTTGAAAAATTTTGATTTCTCCGGGTATATGCTTGATAGAGTCCAGATCGAGCACTACGCTTGTAACTGGAAGACCTTTATCGAGGTTTATTTGGAAGATTATCATGTCGACACCTTTCATCCTGGATTGGGACATTTTGTCAATACCAATGAGCTGAACTGGGAATATGGCGAATGGTATAGCGTACAGACGGTCGCGCTGGATAATGCGCGCTTGCAACGTCCCGGTAGTCCGATCTACGCCAAATGGCATGAACAAGTACTCAATCAGTCGGCTGGAGGGGAATTGCCTGAGTATGGTGCTATCTGGCTACTGTATTACCCGAATATCATGCTGGAATGGTACCCACACACCCTTGTCATCAGCACCATAATACCAACCGGTATTGCAAGTTGCACCAATGTGGTTGAATTTTATTATCCCGAGGAAATTGCCTTGTTTGAGCGCGAATTCGTTGAAGCTGAGCAAGCCGCCTACAAAGAAACAGCTCTGGAGGATGATGAAATCTGTCGATTGATGACGGCGGGCCGGCGCGCCTTGTATACACAGAATCTAAATGAAGTGGGGCCTTATCAAATGCCGATGGAAGCGGGTATGGAACATTTCCACCAGTTTTTACGACGCGAACTTGATGAGCATCTAGCCTAGCTGAAAAGTTAAAATTTAATCTCGATGGTGGTTTTTCATGCGTTCGCTATGGATGCTAGTGGCAGGATTTATGTTTGCCTGCATGGGTGTGTTTGTTAAGCTTGGTGCACAGTATTTTTCCAGTACAGAATTGGTATTTTATCGCTCGTTGCTAGGGGTCTGGATCACTTTCTGGGTAATTCGCTATCAACGTTTGCCGATCATTACGCCGCATTGGAAAATTCATTGTTGGCGTGGAGTGAGCGGTTTGGTCAGCTTGTTGCTGTTTTTTTATTGCTTGACCCGCTTGCCCTTGGCTACGGCCATTTCACTCAATTACACTTGGCCGTTATTTGTGGCGCTGTTTTCTACATTAATATTGAAGGAAAAAATTCATAAACCACTTATTGGATCCATTCTGGTTGGATTTGTTGGAGTAATTCTGCTATTGCAACCAGATTTGACCGAACAGACACTGCCGATGGTGAATGTCATGGGAGTAGCTTCCGGTTTTTTTGCTGGTATCGCCTATATTAATGTCAAACAACTCGGTTTGCTGGGGGAATCCGAATGGCGTGTGGTGTTTTATTTCACTTTAATCAGTACATTCGTAACTGGAATCTGGTTGTTATTCACCAGTATGAATCCAATCACGGAGCAGGGATTATTGTTGTTGTTGGGAATGGGGATAACGGCAACTTTGGCGCAACTGGCCATGACGCGGGCTTATCATACCGGTGTGACATTGGTGGTTACCGCATTGGGTTATAGTACGGTTTTATTTTCGAGCCTCTTGGGAGTATGGTACTGGAATGAAGCCTTGTCTCCTCTAGCTTGGGCCGGTATCTTGCTGATTGTATTGGGAGGTTCTGCAAGTGGCATATTGAGCCTAAGGCAGGTTTTGGTGATACCTCGGAAGTAATTTACCAGTAATAACTGGAAGCAATATTTGCACCATTGGGTTTAATTGCCTATGATGGGCTCGTCTATCATTTGAGGTGAAATCATGATTACTATTCAAAAGAAAAACAATTTGATCATTGTTGCAGTGATTGGTGAATTTACACTGACGGACTATAAAGAATTTGAACAGCAGGTACTTTATCAGTCCCATTTTGATGGAAAAGCCAATTTATTGTTCGATTGGCGGGATATGCTGGATTACACCGTAGATGTTGCTTGGGAAGAAATCAAATTTTTACGTGAGCATGGTAGCGAATTTAACCGGGTTGCCGTTGTGACGGATGACGAGTGGCAGGCTTGGGGAGCTTGGGTATCCAATCTCTTTGTCAATGCCAACGTGTCTGTATTTCATGAATACGAGGATGCTGAAGATTGGGCCTCGGATGTGGTAAATAGCTGACTTAGGCTTTATTTGTTGATCAGTTTCGATATTTAGGAGTGAACTGATCATGAAACATATTCTGTGTTGATGTAGCCGGTTCTTTTACTTCAAATTTCAAACTCACTATGGATGAATTGGTTCTGGCAAGAGTATTGCACGTGCTGGGTGTCGTACTTTGGATAGGTGGCGTGGCTATGGTTACATTTGTTTTATTGCCGTCACTGGCAAAAATGCAATCACCATCGGAAGCCATGGTTTTTTTTCGGCAATTCAGACAGAAATTTGCAGCTCAGGCACGTTTATCGACTTTAGTCGTCGGCATATCGGGTTTCTATATGATTTATGCACTCGATATCTGGCATCGGTTCGTGCAATGGCAATATTGGTGGATGCACGCCATGGTGCTGATCTGGCTGTTTTTTAGTGTCATGTTATTTGTCATGGAACCACAGGGGCGTAAGCAGGCTTCCGCAGGTGCATCGCCATCCGAAGTATCAGCTGCAACATTCGTTAAAATTCAACGCAAGCATTTATTGTTGCTAGTGTTGGGGTTGTTGACGATTGCTGGTGCAGTAGCTGGCAGTCATGGCTGGTTAATTTCGGGCACTTGAACCATGAGCTACGCATTACTCAAAATAATTCATATTGGTAGCGTTGTAGTCAGCTACACGTTCTTTTTCGTTCGCGGAATATGGATGATGCGTGATTCACCGGCATTGCATCAACGCTGGGTGAAAGTTTTGCCTCACATCATCGATACCATTCTGTTAACCAGCGCTATTGCTCTTGCAATAACGATACAGCAGTTTCCTTTGGAGCATGTCTGGTTGACGGCCAAAGTGATCGGTCTACTGTGCTATATCGGACTCGGTATGATTGCATTGCGTTTTGGCAAAACACGATCTGTAAAAATTTCGGCCTGGCTTGCGGCGCAATGTGTGTTTGCGTATATCGTATTGGTAGCCATCAACAAGGATCCTACGATCGGTATGTGAAATTTTGCCGATGCTTTTCATCCGTTCTTCAATTCATTATTCATTTGACAAAGCTGGCTTGTGAATCTGTCGGGCTTCCATTTATATCAGGCAGATTCCAGAGACGCTCAGGCTATTGCCGATCTTGTCAATTTGAGCTATCGCGGACCAACTGGCTGGACCCGGGAAACCGCGATTATCGATGGAATGCGAACCAGTCAGGATGAAATCGTAAGAGTACTGTCGAATCCGGAAGCTTGTTTTCTGGTGAGCTACTGGCAGCAGAAACTGGCAGCATGCATTTGTGTCGTGCATGAAAATGCACATGCCTATATCGGTTTCTTTGCAGTCGATCCGGGTTTGCAGAAAAAGGGACTGGGGAAACAGGTATTAATGCAGGCCGAAATGTTTGCATTGAGCACGATGGGTGTGCGCAAATTTATTATGTTTGTCGTTTCCCAGCGTCAAGAGCTAATCGCATTCTATCGCCGCAGAGGGTATGTTCCAACGGGGCGGGTTGAGTCCTACCCGCTGCATCTGGGCATGGGGATACCCAAGGTTCCAGGATTGACGATCGAGTATCTCGAGAAACTGATCTAATTAAGTAAGAATAAACGTAATCAAAGGGAGAGAACATTCTGATTTTTATTTTTTATCATTGACGTTATCACACCAAATTATCCCTGCAGACAAAGGGATATCATAGTTTGATTATAAAGACATTACTGCTAGTAATTGTTTTTGTTAACATTTTCTTTACAGTTTCATGATAGCTTGAAAAGTGCATTCCATATTTTTCATATGGATGCGATTTGTATACTTAATAGATGAGGAAATCATGCTTATAAAACTATTTTTAGCCGCAGTATTAAGTTTAAGTGTTTCATGTTTTGCAGAATCGGGCGGGGATCAGCCAAAGCAGTTACTTGATTCCAGCCAACTCAAGAATTCATCAAGTAATACCAGCTTGACCCCGCAATCATCATCCTCAAATGCATCCGCTAAAAAAGCAGAATCACAGTCATTACAAGATGATAGTCAGGATAAAAAGCCACCTATGGTTGATTATTGCAGAAAACATACATGTTAATTCCATGACATTTTGTGAACGGAGAATTTATTCATGAAAACTAAAATATTGGCAAATCTGGCTTCTATAATTGTTACCGGCTATACGTGCATAGCCGTTGCTGCACCTCACTGGACTCATGATGAACAAGCTACCTGGTGGGCTGTTGAAGATACGACGAAGACACTACCGCTAAATTTCCCTTTTGCGGAGTGTGGTGTGGGTACACACCAATCACCCATCGATCTGGCAGCAGCCACTTTTGATAATTCGAAGCCTTTAAACAAACTCGCGGTTACGTATGGTACAGATACACCAGAGTTCTTCAACACGGGGCATGCGATACAGGTCAATACTTCTAGTAGTTTTGCTGGTGGATTGAAGGTTGGTGAGGAAACACTCCCACTCATTCAATTACACTTTCACGAACCCAGCGAGCATGTAATCGGCGATAAAAAGTTTCCAGCAGAATTACATTTTGTACACATCAATGGAGATGGAAGGATTGCTGTGCTGGGTGTAGCAATCGACGTTGGTACTGAAAATGCCCTGTTCCAGACCATTCTTGACAATATGCCGACGGAAGAAGGTGGAAAGAATTCAACCTCGGGTATTCAGTTCGATCCAGCGCAATTGCTGCCCGCCGTTGATCTCGAGAATCTTAAGTATTACACCTTTGCTGGTTCATTGACTACACCTCCGTGCAGTGAAGGGGTGCAATGGTACTTGTTATCTGAAATCATCACGATTTCTCAAGCACAACTGGATAAAATGAAAACGTTCTATACGAACAATGCCAGGACAGCACAAGGTCTCAATGGAAGATCGATTCTGACAAATCAATAGTTTATTCATGTGACCTTATCTCTCCCAGCTCTGCAATTGCATCTGGGGAGATGTTATTAATTAATTCATCCAATCGCTTGTTGTGAAATTTTCTGTCATGTCACTTTTCAGTTCTGAATATCAGATCCACTATCCGCCTAGTTTGTCTATTGGGAAAAACTAACCGGATACCCAAGTCAACCAGATTGGTGACATTTGGTTTTTATACGCTTAATTTTCTAATTGTTCATCGGTAAGATCGACAAGTACAATCTCTGCAATCCGATTTGCACCATCACCCTCAGCCATAAGTTTTTGCTTTGTCTGTTGGAGTGTCTTCCTGAAATTGGGATTGAAAGCCCAATGCCAAACTGCTTCGATGGCAGCACGATTTGATAACGGATCAATCCTTCGCCCCAAGCCCAGTTTCTGGAGTCTGGTCGCATTGTCGGCCTGATCGTGCGCCATCGGCACTAACAATTGGGGTATCCCGGCACGCATAGCCTCAGCCATCGTGCCAATACCCGCATGATGTATGATCAGATGGACTCGGCCAAGCAGCGCTTCGAAAGGTGCGAAAGGGATCCGGAAAACAAACTTATCTTCTCGATCTGCATGAGAAACTGGCTCGATTACCACAACGCGTGCGCCTTGCTTGACCGAAAAATCGATCATAAGATCTACCCAGCCCGGTCTTGACGCCACGGCACTACCGGCAGTGATCACAACCACAGGGGCGGTTCCATTGCGCAGGAAGGCTTCCAATTTACCAGGCAGCAGATGATTGCGATTGATCCCGTCTGGAAATCCAGCGAATGTGCCATTGGCTGGCCAATCTTCGGCTGGAGTAGCAAACCATTCGGGAAAACCATAAATTGCCCGCCGAGGTGAATGCAGCCATTTGGAGAAGAAATGTTTTTGCGGTGAAAGACCAAGCTCCGTGCGGTATGGATTAATTTGCGCACCTATCACAGGATCAGTGACACACCGCTCTGCGGCTGTCATCATCCAGCGCTTCAGGAGCAGGGGCCAATCCGGGGGTATGGAGAAAGAAGGCCATGTTGATGGCTGATGTGCCGAGAAAATAATTGAGGGAGATAGATGTACCGTCGTATTGCGGTAACCATCAAGCTCCTCCGCGAGGCGTGCCGCAACCGCAAATGATGAACTCACAAGAATCGTATCGGTAGAATCCCAGCCCTGACGCAGTATCTGCAATCCTGAACGCATGGCTGCACCGTAATAGCGCCATGCTATTCTCAATCCTTTCAACGGATGCCAAATGTCATTTCCATCAAAAACTTCTGAAAATACTGTATCTGCACCGATCGACTGAAATTTTGCCGTTGTACCTTCGGTAAAATGCTGGTAGCGTTCTGGCGCAAGCAACGTGCTCTCCAACCCACGATCCGCGAGCTTGGCGGCGATCGATGCCATTGGTACAACATCACCCCCCGAACCCACTGCCATCACCACAGCTCGTTTAATCTTGCGCATATTTCAATTCCTGCCTCAAAATATTTTATGGATTTGAAGCAGGTTAATAGTCAATCAGCCGTGCGTATTGAATAATAACGACATTTTCCGCATTCGGTCAGTTAGAACATCACTTTTGCCGGTTTGAATGCCCAATAGCCGGGTGTTTCGCTATTCATGCCTTCTCTGGTTTGATTGGGTGTAAAACCCGTTGTGCGCCGATAGTCACGAGTCATGTGGGACTGGTCGGAATAGCCCGCGTCTGCAGCCACACTAGCCAATGATTCTTTGTCATCGGCCAATTTAACCAGCGAGCCTTCAAAACGTTTGACGCGCAACCATTCCTTTGGGCTGAGTCCGAAATATCGTACAAATCGGCGTTCCATCTGACGCACGCCAATACCATGCCGGGATGCCGTTTCTGAAATACTCTGCGTCTCGAAAAGCAGATTGGCCATCACGCTAGCCTCGTGATCAGGATCTGGGTGCGGAACGGAAAGCATTGCTAATGCCGATTCCAGAAGGCTGGGCTCAAAAGTAGTGGATCGAAGAGCGTCGGTCACGCATGGATCATTGAGACGGGGTACATATGCGGCATCGATAATCGCATTTGCCATATCCCTCAGGTCAAGATCAAACCATGTTTGCAGCAACCAGGGTTGGAGAACGATACTCAAAGAATTCAGTGGGGCGAATGCGAATGTCTTTACTGGCGTGGAAAAAGGGCCTGTCAGAAATAGATGAGGAAGCGATTCTCCTGAAGCACCGCAGATTTTTACATCACCGTCTGTTATTACATTCAAACAGGCATAAACATTTGCAGGTACAGTCCCAGGAACAACTGCCGTCCCGCAAGCTTCGATATGACGCCAAATGGAACAAACGATAGCAGGCTCGAATCCTGACGGTGCACCAATGACTGTTACACTTTCTTTAGGTGTAGAAAGCATTGAATTTGAAGAAAATGATTCAGAAGACGATTTTCCCATATTTTTAGCATTTAACCCGATATGGGCCATTCACAAAACGGCTATCATATTTTCTTGTTACCAGCGCTTCCACCAAGTTTTGGGTTAGTTTTGGGCTTGGCCAACAAATGGAGGTGCGCTGCGTATCTCTGGGGCGATTACCATAGTTTTCTGAATATGATTGAGAACTTGGCGGGCACGGGATAGCGGGTGATCGGGAAATGTTTCGTCGTACTCGATGGCCTCTGATCGATTTCGCATCAATGGAGCTTGAATTGCAGGATCGTAGGGATCCTGCATCCATCCTTGAATTTCGCCTTCTTCCGGTAAGAATGTAACTGTATCGCTTTTGATCAGTTGGTCAAGCACGACAGCTTCACGTAATCCGGTGACACCCTGTTCAGCACATTGTACTTTCAAGACATAGCTGAAATCACGAAATGGCAAAGTGATAGAACCTAGGTACGTCATGCCGCTAGGTTGCTGCGGGACTTTGATAATTGTCCGGATAACCTTACAGTTCTCAATCATGGCAGTATCGACCTCGATGATTGCAAGACCTGCTTTTGATGCCGTTTGACGGTAGAAATTACGAATCGCTTGCATGTCAGCAAGATCGTAAATGATGTCTGGCGGTACACCAAAGCAATAAAGACCGACCCCATCGTTTGCGGGGCTATACCATACACGCCTGCCGTCGATGTCGCCTTGGGATTCAAAGTCGGTATCATCGAATGTTATGAGTTCTAGCGGATTCAAGATTTCTCACATGGTGGAAATGTAAACTGGGACACTACAACTGATTTGATGTTGATGATAAAAATTTTGGTCATCGCAGCTGCCAATACTTGTAATCGTCTAGATATACCGAATGATTAATACCCTGTCTGTCATGCTGCTTGTGAGGTTTGTTGTCATGGGTAAGTGGATTCTTACAAGTTACATTAATCAAGGAGTCCATGATGGGCATGAAATGGCAATTGTTTTGGCAAAAATTGTTACTACGCTTTATTACCATACTTTTTTGCTGACTTCCAATGGATTATTTTGGACTGCCACGAAAGGCAAGTCGATTGCAATAATCTATTCAGGATATTATATGGGCTGATGCGGATGTGTGTGGATTGTAGAGTGGTGGGGCAGTGTCATTCACAATGGATAAATAACTTTATGTTAATAGAGTTATTTATTTTTAATCGCTGCCCAATTTTTAGACAGTCATTCTGATCGATTTCAACTTTAATCAGTCAGTCATTACGGACAGCAGTTCCTTCAACCTGATTTCCTGCCTGTTGAGTTCAGCATTTACACTTTCTTCCGAACCGTAAAGCTCAAGAACCAGGATATTCATTCTGTAGCTTTCAGAGACTTTCTCCAATCCTGCTATTCGGTCGTTGATCCGCCTTATCTCTAGTTCAGTGGATCGCCTGCATGCAACCGAACAATAGGATTTGTTTCTTCCATTGTTTGTTGTTTCTTCAAATGGTGCCTGGTACTTAATACATTTCTTCATGTCGATCTCTTTAAGTTCATTTCTCCAATACCTACCCACTTTCCAATTCGTTTTTTTGAGCACACCTCTAAGCGATCTCTCTAAGGATCAGAGGTCGTAGGTTTTTGACAAACCTCTGATTATGTCACTGACTGGGGTATACCCCCATCCAGATTTCCCGCACACAAAAATATGACGCTGCAAACGGTCTACAAAACCAGTCAGCTATACTTTTGACCTGCCCGGTGTTGCCGTGGTCTGAAAGTCGCCACATGTTTCTGGTGCAATCAATACACGTTCGCCCACATAATTGGCTTCAAGTATCTGGTGATTCTTTCGGCAAACGAAACGATAGTTACTATGAGCCTGAAACGGGGCGGTATGTGTCGCCTGATCCGGTTGGGTTGGCGGGGGGATTGAATGTTTATGGATATGTTGAAAATGACCCGATCAGCTGGATCGATTTTAATGGATTAGCCAGAAATCGTGGAGGTGGCAATCCAAAAAGCATTGCATTAAACCCAGGCAATCGTCCTGGGGGGTGGAGTTATGGGCGATTTTGTCTCAGTATTGATAATGCTCCACCTCGAACGGCAAACTATCCTGTTGGTAGCTCGAGAAGTCAGTTTCAGGTACTACCTAAAGCGCAACAGCCAGGTGGAAATGTTTGTGGTAGAAATTTTTCTGGACATGCATTTGATCTAATGCAAGCTCGTGGAATACCGCCATCTGTTGTAAACAACACAATTACTACAGGCTCTGAGTATCTTGGTAAGACCTCTTCAACATCCCAGTATTATAGTGTGGTGATTAATGTCACTATCGTTGTTAACCACAATACCGGAAACACGGTGTCAGTCCGGTGGGGTCTGCCCTCCGGCCTTCGCAGAACTATGGAGGATTAAATGGCAATTTTAAGTGAATATAACTTGCGTCAACTTGATCGACTTGTTAAATGTATTAATAGCTTTGAGGAAGGAAATCTTAGCTTATCGTCCTTGGTTTCTAATATCGAAGGATTAATAAGGGCACTAGAAAATTTTTCACTTTCTCAACGAAATGAGTTGATACGTAAATGGGGAGTGCTCGATGAGATATTTGCTGTATGCCTCGATGAAAATAATAGGCCGCTGAGCACGGAAGAAAGAAATCTGATTAATCGTACCTTATATGAACTTCGCGAGTTATGCTTTTCGTTGATGGGAAATCATGATCCAGATAAAACTGGGTTTACCTAGTAACCTGGATAAGCGTGCGTCATCCGGGAATTGACTGAATCCAGTCTTTGAAAGCTTAATATGGACAACGTCCAAACCTATGTGTACACCTTTAACTCCGATGGCCGACTCAAGACCCACCGTGTCGGCAGCGATACTCGCACATTGGCCTACGATGCTGCTAGCCGTATTACCGGTACTACCGATATCAATCCGGAATATAACCGCAGCTATGATTATGACGCACTGGATCGTTTAACCAGTGAATCGGACACCACCGGTTTCAGGCTCTGGTGTTATGATGCCGGCAGTAACCGCACGAACACTCAGATCGGTGCCACCAATTACCTATACACTCTGGCAGCAAACAGTGACCGCTTGCAATCTGTGGCCGGGCCGGTAATGAAAACATACACCTATGATGCTGCCGGCAATTCCTTGAGCGATGGTTTGACGACATTTACCTGGAATGCGGCGGGCAAGCCCAACCACTATCAACAATGCCGAACATACTCATAAATACAATACTTTGGATCAGCGCATCACTAAAAATTGCCCATTGAGTTCGAAGTTCATGTTTTTCTATGACCCCGATGGGAAATTGATCGGCGAGTACAAGGACAATGCATCCACTGCTACGCCAACCGATGACTGGCTAGTGTGTCAGGAAACCATCTGGCTGGAGGATATTCCGGTGGCCGTGATCCGCAAAGCCACTGCCACTAGCCCAATCCAGATTTACTATATTCATGCCGATCATCTCAACACGCCAAGAGTGATCGTGAACACTGCTAACACCATCGTCTGGCATTGGGAGAACGCCCATGTATTTGGCGCCAATCTGCCTGATAAAGACCCGGATGGCAATGCCCAGTTGTTTGAATATCATCCCAGATTCCCGGGGCAATATTTCGATAAAGAAACAAATCTGCATTACAACTACTTCAGATACTATGAGCCTGAGACTGGACGGTATGTATCGCCTGGTCCAGTCGGGCTCGCTGGAAGACTCAATATTTATGGGTATGTGGCTAGCAACCCGATGGGTTTTGCCGATCTCACGGGTGAAGCAATTCCTGCCATTCTCGTTGCTTGTGCTGGGAACCCAGCTTGTGCAGCCACTTAAGTGCAGGGGTTGGCGCATTATGGATGACCCAAAGCCAAAAGATTGGACTGGCATAACGCCTGATGGCAATGTTATTACGAGAGACTCTGAAGGGAAGGCAGTAAATCACGGTCCATTTGAAGATTATTTACCATAGGCTAGAGTTACTATGCATGAATTTACTTTTGAAGTCTCTTTAAGGTTTTTTACGCAAACAATTGATCCTGATGTTATATGTTCTCAATTAGGTATGGCGCCAAAATGGCTAAATAAAATTGGTGAGCAAAGGAAAAGCCCGAAAGGAACGCTTCTTGATGGAATTTATGATAGGAACTATTGCTCATTCTCAATTCAACCTAATAACGATGAGGAATTGCACGAACTACTAGACCGAACAGTTGATATGCTTTTTCAACATGAGCCTCTCTTTTGTCGAATTCGAGATGGTGGAGGAAGTATCGAATTCTTTATTGGCTGGTTTTCAACTGGTAATACTGGCGATATATTTAGTAATATCTTATTGAAAAAGCTTGGTATGCTACAAATTGATTTGGCTTTAAATGTATATGGCGACAGATAGATTTAATACTAATTTACTTTAATAGAAATTTATCTAAACATGTGAAGCAGATCTCGAATTAGAAATATTTGATCGGCGAATGCAGGGACAATGCTTCCACCGCTACACCGATGGATGACTGGCTGGTGCGGCAGGAAACCATCTGGCTGGAGGATATTCCAGTGGCCGTGATCCGCAAAGCCACTGCCACTAGCCCGATCCAGATTTACTATATCCATGCCGATCATTTCAACATGCCAAGAGTGATCAAATCAATGTACAAATCCCTATGGGACTTTTGGTACCTTTATGCAGAATAATCTGATATTACATGGATCTGATTTGACATTTCCCTCCACGCCTCCATGTATGTGGCGGTATTTTGTTATGCGTACGGCGTTTTGTGAGAAGTTAATCTGCCGTCCAGCCGTTTCCATTATTTCCAAGAAAATTATCCGCGATCAAAGTCTTTTTCTTGGTTACGATGAATTTTATCTCACTAGGTTTTTCGCTATTACTCAAGTTAAACCTTATGTTCTCTCAGCCATGCCATAAAACCCATCAATCCTAATCCAGCCAATAACATCATATAAGTTTCAGGTTCGGGAATTGGTGGAGGAGGCGTTGGAATAAATATGGGATTCGGCGTAAATATGGTATCAGGTGTATAGGACAGCAAAAATGCTTCGGATGCGCCATGAGCGTTAATTCCATTTCCTATAATTTGTCCATTGTTGTTGATGTCAGCCGTGAAAATGCTCTTCCACCCGCCAGCGATAACCACATCTAACAACGAAAGATCAGTTATCCCTCCATGGCTATATAAGAAAGCATGCATATCTCCGTCTGCCGTTTCAGCCCACCCCACTGCTTCCCCTGCGTCGTTGATACTCAGTGCATCACTGAAGTGGCCTCCCAATGTACCAAGGTTAGTCATATTCACACCGTTAGCCCCTGTAATGAAAGCATTGTGATAATAGATCTCGCTGACTTCTCCAACATTTCCCACAACCTGTCCCGAATTGTTGATGCCATTGGCAACACTGAAGTTGCCATTTAGAGTACCCAAGTCGTTCATCCCTACGCCGTTAGGGCCGGTAATAAAAGCATGGCTATCAACAGATACACTGCCATCACTTCCTTTTTGAGCCCATCCCGTTACTTGTCCAGAATTATTGATGCCAGTAGCTGAACTAAACACCCCTCCCAGCGTACCCAAATCCGTTATTTCATTACCATTAGGACCCGTGATAAAGGCATGAGAACCGTTAGTATTGATAGAATCCAAATCTCCGACGATTTGTCCAGAATCGTTAATGCCATAAACTTGTCCATTAACACCTATATTACCTACATCAGTAATGTTTTTTCCGTCAAGACTTGTTATAAATGCATGTGAGAAAATTGAATCAAAATTTGGAGATTCACCCGCTACTATCCCGAAATTATTTATCGCTCGAGCAAAACTATCGGTTCCATCCAAACTGCCAATGTCAGTTATCCCTATGCCGTTATTACCTGTTATAAAACTGTGATAAACACCATTGTCAAGGAAGCTCCCCGTTATCTGACCAGAGTCGTTAATCGCATTTACAAAACTATCGTTTCCACCTAAATTCTCCAATCCTCTAATTGACCATCCCGCGTTTGCAAGTGCAGCATTTGATGCGATATAACTCCCAATTAGAAAAATAGTAATAAATTTAAGTTTTGTACATTTGTATGACATGCTCATGATGATCCCTTGGGAGAATGGTGTTTTACTGCTTGAAGAACTAAGTTATCAAAAATGTTTTGATGACGGTGCCTTAGCAAGTTTATGTGAAAGGATGCTGATATTATTTAAATTTTCTCACCTGTTACCGGTCTCGTTACAAGTGTAGGGTTTTTGGGAAGACCTCACACCCTGAGAAATTCAAAATAGTCATTTTTCAATATTTCTTCAGTGATAAAAATCACACCAATCAATTCAGAAGTTGTTATTACTTAACAAATATGAGGATATTCAAAAGGAAATATTTTTTGAAAGGACTGACAGATCCAAAACTGGGATTTTCGCATTAATACCTTTGTGCTTCTCAAGAAGTCGAGTTATACCAGAGCGTAAAACCCCTTGATTCCCCAGAATTGTCGGAATAAAACGGGGTTTGTCGGAACGTTTTTGTAAAAAGTCGGAACACGTAAAGCAGGCATCCATGCGGGTTTCTGGATTTTGTTCCGACTATTCCGACTGTTCCGACACAATTTCAGGGGGGGGGGTAGGATACAAGTACGGAACAGATGAAGATTTTTAACTCATTTTACCGAATAACGGATAGGTGATTTTCAAAGTCTGTAACCGGCCATTTACGCATGCCTGCCAATGCCGGATCATGGAGCATCAATGGTGCGCCAATCATTGGGCGCTCAGCCAGATCGTTGAAGCTGGCCTCCACTTGTGTCAAAAAGCGCTCAGCTGTTTCCAGGTTCGCATTTTCCGCAAGATAAACGAAATGCTCTACCAAGTCGCGCCTCGCTGTCGCTCGTTGATAGATTTTAGGCATCAAGGTTGTTTCTTTCGTGCTTCCAGCTTAGCTAAGGCTTCTTTGCGAATCTCACTCCAGTCTGCAGAGGTCAATTCACTTTCTGGGCTGCTCAATCCTTCCAGTAACTTGGCTTCAAGTTGTTGTTCAGCTTTGCGCTTTTCATCGGCACGGATCAATTCGCGAACATATTCGCTGGCGCTGCTGTAGCGGCCCTGGGCAATTTGTCCATCCACGAATTTTTTCAAGGGATCGGGCAGAGAGATATTCATACTTTGCATAGATGCATCCTCCTTATCTTGTCGCTTACTGTGACACAAATAACATAAAATGGCAAATATTGCCATCACAAGAAAACGATAATCAGAATCCGATTTCAATTAGATAAGACTGTTATCGCCGGTGGAGGCTTGAAATAGTATTCAAAGGCTATCCGTAGATGTAGAAGGTCAGCTTTTCTGTGCGGCTATCCTAAAAATTAGGCGTTAAACCAAAAATATTTTGATGGGATGATTGATGGGAATACCTGGGTGATTTGGCTAAGAACGGCATGGATACTGGATCGTTGGCGGAGGCGGTGAGATTCGAACTCACGGTAGAGTCACCCCTACGGCAGTTTTCAAGACTGCTGCCTTAAACCGCTCGGCCACACCTCCTTCTGATAGCGCGCATAATACCTTTTAGTCTGTTACTTGGCTAGCATATCCAGAATAAAATTCAGGATTTTTCGGCGAATTTTATTAATTTCTCAGACAAAAAGGAATAAAACTACTGTAGTAAGTGCATACAAATATCAACTACATTGGGGAGTAATACACGGATAATACAGTTTTTAAATCTTGAGTTATGAAAAAAATGAACTATATGTGGCGTCCCCAACGAGATTCGAACTCGTGTTACCGCCGTGAAAGGGCGATGTCCTAGGCCTCTAGACGATGGGGACAAAACTGAATTATAGCACTCTAAAGATTAACTGGTGGAGATAAGCGGGATCGAACCGCTGACCTCTTGCATGCCATGCAAGCGCTCTCCCAGCTGAGCTATACCCCCTGATCAAAGGAAGAGCGATTATACTGATGCCATGATTCATTGTAAAGAAAAGTTCAATCCACAATTGTGTTGAGATGCTGATGGATGCGTAACATAGCTTTGTCTTTTCCCAATAATTCAAGTACAGCATCAATTGAAGGCGTATGAACCTCTCCGGTGACCATCACGCGCAGGGGCATGGCTACTTGAGGCAGTTTTAAATTTTGATTTTTTGCAAAGGTTTTTATTGCTTCATGAATGGATTCGCGATTCCATTCAATGGTCTCTAAGTTCTGCGTCAGTTCTGTAAGGAGTTTTTTTGATGTTTTGTTAAAATATTGATCCTTAAGTTCGTCGCTGGGCTCAAGTTGACGATAAAAATACACTGACGCATCTGCTAGTTCTTCAATCGTATTGACTCTTTCTTTCAGTAAGTTAACAACACATGACAAGTCGGGGCCATTGGCGATATTGCATTCATCTTTTTTCAAGTAAGGAACGACAAGCTTGGCCAAGGCTGTGTTATCAGTCTTTTTAAGGTACTGCTGGTTGATCCAGTGTAACTTTTCAGGATTGAATTTTGCTGGTGAGCGACTGATCGAAGATAGATCGAACCAGTTGATCAGGTCTTCGCGACTGAAAATTTCTTCGTCACCATGTGACCAGCCGAGCCGAGCTAGGTAATTCACCAGTGCTTCCGGCAGATAACCATCATCCTGATACTGCATAACAGATACGGCGCCATGGCGCTTCGACAATCGTTCGCCATTGGCACCCAAGATCATTGGTACATGTGCGTAGTCAGGAAGTGTGGCATCCAATGCCTTGAGGATGTTAATTTGCCGTGGTGTGTTATTGACATGATCATCTCCTCGAATGACATGACTGATTTGCATGTCGAGATCATCCACAACCACGCTGAAATTATAAGTGGGTATGCCATCACCGCGCAGTAACACTAAATCATCCAGTTCTTGATTGGCAACACTGATGCGTCCCTTGATCAGGTCGTTGAATGTTACATAGCCTTCCAGTGGATTTTTGAAACGCAATACCGGTTTAACTCCCGCCGGGGGAGTTTGTTTTGAGTCACGCCAACGCCCGTCATAGCGTGGTTTCAAACCAGCTGCGAGTTGCCGCTCGCGCATTTCATCCAGTTCTTCTTTTGTGGCGTAGCAGTAATACGCCTGATTGTTTCGTAGCAGTTGTTCTGCGACGTCGTGATAGCGTTGCAGACGCTGCATTTGATAAAACGGACCTTCATCGTAATCCAGGTCCAGCCATGCCATACCATCGAGAATGGCTTGAGTAGACTGTTGGGTCGATCGTTCCTGATCTGTATCTTCAATGCGTAAAATGAACTTTCCGCCATGCTTGCGCGCAAAAGCCCAAGAAAATAGTGCTGTGCGAGCACCGCCAATGTGGAGGTAGCCGGTTGGACTGGGTGCAAAACGTGTACGTACCATGATGTTATCTGTCTTTGTTTATCGAATGCGTGTAATAAAACGAGGTGATATGTTTTGGGTTGGCATCTATTGTGTCTATGCGCTATGAGACAGCAAACATGCTTCTCCAAACAGATCCGATTATAATGTGAATCGCCATGGTTGCGCTTTTTATATATCCGATGATAGTGATTCACGTATGGTAAATCTGGTTCACGAATTGATTTTCTCGGCTGCCGATCATGCACCAGACACTCACGCGTTGAGATACGAAGAACAAATACTCAGTTATTCTGAGCTGGCAGAAGCTATCAGAAATACTGCGAAAGGTTTGCGGGCTCTGGGTCTAAATCGTGGTGAACGTGTGGCCGTTTATCTCGAAAAAAGATTGGAGACGGTTGTTGCATTATTTTCCATAGCAGCGGCTGGTGGTGTATTTGTTCCGGTGAATCCCGTGTTAAAGCCGGACCAAGTCAAGCATATTTTGCTGGATTGCGAGGTGAAGATGCTGCTAACTTCACAACAACGCTGGGAGGGGTTGCAGAAGGTTTTACATCCTTGGCTTTTTTTGCGGACGATCATGCTGGTTGATGTACACGACAGTCTGACGCCAGTCGCGGGTTTGTTGATTGAGGAATGGGAAGATGTGATACAGATGGAATGTGCTGCAGCGCCGATGACGGTGATCGACATCGACATGACCGCAATTCTCTACACCTCAGGCAGTACTGGAAAACCCAAAGGAGTGGTATTCTCGCATCGCAATCTGGTGGCGGGGGCGAGGAGTGTATGCCGCTACTTGGGAAATTCTCCGCAAGATCGGATTCTAACTGTGTTACCTCTCAGTTTCGACTATGGTTTAAGTCAGCTGACAACAGCATTTTATTCCCGCGCAACCAATGTTCTGATGAACTATTTGCTACCCCAGGACATTATCCAACTGGCCGATGAACTAGCGATCACCGGGCTTGCAGCCGTGCCACCATTGTGGATTCAGTTGGCGCAACTGAAGTGTGAAAAGATGACTTCACTGCGATACTTGACTAATTCGGGTGGTGTGATGCCTCGCACAACACTGGAACGTCTGCGGAGTGCTTTACCCAATACACAAATTTTTCTGATGTATGGTTTTACGGAAGCATTTCGATCAACCTATCTGGCGCCGGAAGAGCTCGATCGTCGTCCGAATTCGATTGGCAAAGCCATTCCCAATGCTGAAGTATGGGTGGTACGCGAGGATGGCTCGCACTGCGCTCCCGGCGAGCCTGGGGAATTGGTTCACCGAGGCGCTCTGGTAACCATGGGATACTGGAATGATGCCGTAAAAACGGCACAATGCTTCAAGTCGATACATCCAGTTCAAGGAGTATCCGTAAGTGAGATTGCGGCTTGGTCTGGCGATACGGTTCGCATGGATCACGAAGGTTACCTGTATTTTGTCGAACGTCGCGATGAAATGATTAAATCTTCCGGTTACCGGATCAGCCCTACCGAGATAGAGGAAGTGATTTTTTCAATGGAAAATGTGGTCGAAGTCATCGCCATTGGCGTACCCCATGCGCAGATGGGGCAGGCGATCGCTGTCGTGGTTATGGCTCAAAAAAATCATCCACTGGATGTGGAAGTAATACGTGCAACATGTAAACAAAGGCTACCGACATTCATGCAACCGCATCATTACGAAATCAGGCAGGAGAATTTGCCACGCAATCCCAATGGAAAAGTGGATCGTAGGTTGCTTTATCACGAATTACAGTATCTATTTGGAGAGCACTCGGAGTGAATAACTCATTTCCTCAGCATGCTGCTTTGGAGTCGCTCGATGTAAAGGATGGCTGCCTGCAGATAGGCGGCATGTCACTGACTCGGTTGGTTCAACGTGTTGGAATCACTCCTTTTTATGCCTACGACAGAAAAAAAATTTCTGAACGTGTTGCATTGTTGCGGCGATATATGCCGCCTGAGATACAGTTATATTACGCCATGAAAGCCAATCCTATGCCAGCAGTGGTGCAGCATTTGGCGAAATTGGTGGATGGCATGGACGTCGCCTCGATGGGGGAAATGAAAGTAGCATTGGATACACCGATAACCTCGCACCGAATCAGTTTTTCCGGTCCGGGCAAAAGATTGGAAGAATTGCGTAGTGCTGTGGCATCAGATGTGGTCATTAATGTTGAGTCTGCAAGTGAAATGGAGCGTGTTGTGCAATGTGGCGAGGAACTTGGCATGTTGCCTCGGGTATCGATCCGGGTGAATCCAGATTTTGAGCTCCAGTCTTCCGGAATGAAAATGGGGGGAGGGGCCAAGCCATTTGGTATCGATGCAGAACAGGTTCCATCATTGCTGCAACGTATTAGCACATTGGGATTGAATTTTGTGGGACTCCATGTTTTTAGTGGATCGCAGAATCTAAATACATCTGCTATTTGCGAGGCGCAGGAAAAAACGATTCGACTGGCGACAAAGATTGCACACCAGGCCGGAGTGGCTATTCCGTGGCTCAATATTGGCGGGGGACTGGGTGTTCCCTATTTCCCGGGGCAACACCCCCTGGATCTTGCTGCTGTTGGTGAACGTTTGCACGGATTGGTATACGATATCAAGCAGATCTTTCCAAACATAGAAATAGCCATGGAACTGGGGCGCTATATCGTGGCGGAAGCCGGGATTTATGTTTGCCGTGTCGTGGAGCGCAAAACATCACGCGGGCAAATTTTTCTGGTGACGGACGGCGGGATGCATCATCACCTGGCCGCTTCTGGAAATTTAGGTCAGGTAATACGAAAGAATTTTCCGGTTCTGATTGGAAACAAAATTCATCAAAATGCCGATGACGTGGTCACAATAGTCGGACCGTTGTGCACACCGCTTGATATTTTGGCGGAACAAATCCCCGTCACTAGAGCAAGCATTGGGGATTTGGTTGTGGTATTGCAATCAGGTGCCTATGGATTAACTGCGAGTCCGGTTGCGTTTCTGAATCATCCCGAGCCGATTGAAGTTTTGGTATGACACTCTCCATCGAACTATTTCGGATTTCAATTAGATTCATCATGAAAAAAACAGCACAATATGTTGCATATTGTGTACAAATTCATTATTAAGCTGCAATTCTTCATTCTTTAGATCACGATCTATTGAATAATCAATTTGAATTGCGAATATAATGCCCCTGTATCACTTAGTCACTGAATGAAAAGTATTTGTTAAATGGCTTGTTGGATGCTTTGAGTCAATTAAAAATAAAACTGAATAATTCCGAAGCATAGAAAACAACATGAGGCTTAAAAAAAGGCCAAGTTAGTATCCTTTTTCTTGAATGCGGTCAATTCGACTTGCATTATATTTGCAGGCGTTTTTCGCGCTTAGTGGCAGTTCTTGCAGTTGACGAAAATTGTATTTTTACTTTTATCTGATAAAAAGGATTTATACAAGCATGGATCTGGGTGATGTGATGAGCGAATTATATAAAAGCTTCAATAAATACTTTGAAATTGAAATTGCAGATACACCGCAGTTACTTGAGCAAGTTTACAAAATTCGTTATCAGGTGTTATGTGTGGAACAGCGTATTCCGGGCTTTGAGCCTTCACAGTTTCCGGATGAACAGGAAAAGGATGACAACGACATTCACTCCATCCATGCTTTATTAAAGTTTCAATCTACTGGAGAATATATTGGTACAGTTAGATTGATATTATTTGATCCTAAGCAGCCACAAAAACCTTTTCCAGTTGAATTAAATACGCAACTGGATCTCAACCTCTGCGATGTGGACAGATTACCACGCCAACAAACTGCAGAAGTATCCCGTTTCGTCGTGATTAACCGATTCAATCGCCGTAAGGAAAACCGTCGTAAAGGGGAGCATCAGCCGGGCGCAGAAGATGCAGCTAAGGAGCAACGCCATACTCCAGATCGTCGTTCCGGATTGACTATTGCACTGGTATTGATGGCTGGTGTCATGCGAATGTCTATGCAGCACAATATCCAGAATTGGCTATCGATGATGGATACGCCATTAAATCGATTGTTAAGTTTTGATGGATTGGCATTTACTCCAATTGGTCCAGCAGTCAATTATCACGGGATGCGACGTCCTTATTTTGTCAAAGTGGAAGACGTACTAAAGCGAATGTATAGTAACCACCGCGATGCATGGGACGTATTAACAGATGCTGGTAAATATAATCCCTTATCTACCCAGAAGATGTCGAATTAGGAAGTTTTTTGAGACTACTCCAATTCATTTTGCATATTCGGATATTTAGTCGTTTTATACTGAAAAGAAGAGCATTTATCGGCTGCTTCTTATTTGCAGTATTCTTATTTATCAATTTAAATGCTTGGTCAAACGAACAACCTGAAATTATAGTCAACACGGGGGTAACCGAGAATACCGTTTCAGGTAACGTGTTGCGTTCCATTTTCAGTATGCGACTTAAAACTTGGACGGATGGAACCAAGATCAGAGTTTTCGTATTAGCGGATGACGATCAATTACACCAGATCGTTGCCAAGGAAAAATTAAATGTTTTTCCCTATCAATTACGATCCACATGGGATCGGTTGGTTTTTTCAGGAACCGGTCAGGCGCCTATCAAAGTAAATTCAAACGAGGAAATGCTTGCCAAGGTTGCGAGTACACCTGGAGCAATTGGTTATTTATGGAGAGCAAATATTAATGAATCAGTTAACGTGCTCCAGATTAAGTAGCTGTCTGTGCGAGAATCTCTCGCGCAAGATCCGGTGGCTAGTCATCATGATGCTGGCCGGAAGTGTTTCGGCTCAGGCACAATCGGAAACTGGCACACAACAAGAGTTCAAACCTTTGCAGTCATTGAGCAATTGGTTTAAAACATCGGAATTGCCTGCTGAAGCAACCGGTGTGGAAGACAACAAGAAAAAACCGGGATGGGTCAGTTCGACTATCAATCGTTTCAGAAATAATGAATTACCCGGTGATCTCCAGATTCATGGTTTTGTAACCCAGGCCTATATTGCCACTTCGGACAATGATGTATTTGGCAATAGCGACAAAGGTGGCAGTTTCGGTCTGACGGAAGCGGCTTTGAATGCTTCAGCACGGCCCTTACCTAAATTGCAGGTCTCTGCGCAGGTTTTATCGCGTCGGGCAGGGGAGGGCAATACCGGCATGCCGCGTCTCGATTATGCTTTTCTGGATTATCAGGTGTATTCGCATGAAGCGGATCAGTTTGGCATTCGTGTGGGACGATTAAAAAATCCATTTGGTTTTTATAATGACACGCGAGATGTTGCGTTTACCCGTCCTGGTATCTTGTTGCCACAATCGATTTATTTTGACCGTACCCGGAATCTCGGGTTGTCGGGTGATTCAGTTCAAATTTATGGCGAAAAAGCGATATCCAGTTTGGGTACTTTTTCAGCTCAGTTTGGTGTATGGTGGCCCATTGTCAGTGATAAAGATACGGAATCTTCAGTAGTTCTTACTCATCTAAGACAGGGTTCTTTGAATCGAGAAGCCTCCTATATCGGACGTGGTATTTTTGAGACAAATGATAAACGCTTGCGCCTTGGTGTCAGTGGAATCTGGCTGAATACATCCTATGATCCTTCATTTCATTCACAAGACCCCATTGGTTCGGGTTCATTTCTATTTACACCCATCTATTTTTCAGCTCAGTATAATGCCGAAAAATGGAGTCTGACTTCAGAATATGCAATTCGTAATATTTCCTATAATGATAAATTTGGTAATAAATTTCTTTTTAATGGAAGAAACTTTACTGGAGAAAGTTATTATTTTCAGGGGGAATATCGTTTTACACCCCGATGGGAAGGATTTGTGAGATATGATGCATACTTTGCTGACAGGCATGATAGGGATGGCAGTCAGTTTTCAGCTGAGTTTGGAGCAATTCCGCATACCCGGTTTGCCAAGGATATTACAGTAGGGCTGCGCTGGAATGTCACACCGGAATTTATGCTGCGTGCAGAATATCATCATGTGAACGGAACGGGCTGGCTATCGCGACTTGATAACCCTACTGCAGCCGGAACAACACAACATTGGGATCTCTTCGGTATACTGGCCTCTTACCGTTTCTAATTGGAAATACCCATGGATAAGAGCTCCGAGCTTGCCTTGGAAAAAAATTACAAAGTACATGGCGTCAAAGAGCGGAAATTTCGCAGTCTGTTGTGGAAGATTTCGCTGGGTAGTAGCTTGATCTTGTTAGCTGTGGTGATGTTGTTTTCATTTGTCAGCTACTTGAGCTTGATGTCCAATTTCGAGAATCAGCGCTCAACGGATTACCGGCGGTATACACATGAAATTGACAATCTGATCAAGAATACCGCGCAGAATTTATACCGGCTTGCAGAAATCATTCCATTCCTCGATGGAATGAAAAAGGCGCTGCAATCTAGCGATGGTGAAACTATCAGTAAGGTATTCGATCAACACTGGGCCCTGATGCAATTTCATAATGGGGTCGAGTTTGCACATTTCTATAGTTCGACGAATCAACTAACAGCCAGCTGGGAGAATCTCGAAACCAGCATCGATGACGAAGACCTGCTGCTCGATTGGGTCAGACAGGTAAATTACACCGAGCAGCCCATGAGTCCCTTGCTGTGCCGGGAAAACTGCATGCAGTACATCATTGCGCCGCTACTTACGGATGGCAAGAAAGCCGGTGTGGTCGTTCTGGGGATATCTCTGGCCGATGTGTTGCTGGCTTTTAAGCGGATTTTCGGTGCCGACATTGGACTACTGGTCAATCGTGCAGATCAATCATCTCATGGCAACGATCCAGATGCACTGCTTTGGGATTTCCAGATTTCCGCTTTGACCAATCGAGAGCAGAATGCACCAATTCTCAAGCTTACGTCGCAGTTGCATCCGGAAATTTTGACATTGAACGATGGTGTGCAGGTGAACTGGAGCGACCAGTTTCAGCAGGTCAAGTTGTTACCCCTGAATTCGGTGGAAACGGGGCTGGCGCATCTGGTTGTTCTTACCGATGTGACCACAGCGGTCAAAAACATTCATGACTCGATCTGGAAGATTGCGCTGATTGGTTTGCTGGGGTTGATCATTTCGGAAATTTTGTTATTCCTGATTTTTACACGCCTGCTGGCAAGATTGAAGGATGTGGCATATGCTTTGCCGCTGCTTGCCAATGGTCAATTCGAGCACTTTCGTTTGTCGTTGGCTTCGGCAGACCGATTGCATCATGTCAGAGATGAGATCGATACCTTGTCTGAGGCCGCCGTTACGTTGTCAATCCAACTGGAAAAACTCGAAGAAAAGGTAACATCGCGTACTCGGATGCTCATTTCACAGCGTGACGAACTGAGTAAGGAAAGGGATTTCGTCAAGAATCTGCTTGATACTGCTCAGGCCATTGTGCTGACCCAGAATCCCGACGGCAAGATCATATCGATCAATGCCTATGGTGAGATGCTGACTCGCTACTCGGAATATGAATTGCGTGGAAAATCCTATCTGAGTGTGTTGATTCCAGAATACGAATCCCAGGATGCACTGATTCGCTTCAAGGAAATACACAGTGGGATCAAAATGCAATTGCGGCACGAAGCCATTACGCATTGCAAAGATGGATCGACGCGCCACGTGGCGTGGTTGCACTCGCATCTCACCTGGAATTCGGAGGAAGATGCGTCCATTCTGTCGGTGGGACTGGACGTCACTGAATACAAGCGTGTGGAAGGTCATCTGGCCTGGCTGGCAGATCACGATCCTTTGACCAACATGTTCAATCGCCGGCGCTTCAGTGAAGAACTGGAACAGGTACTAAGTCGTGCCGAGCGTTACCAGCATCCAGGGGCGCTGTTGTTTTTCGATTTGGATCGCTTTAAATATGTCAACGATACCAGCGGTCATCAGGCGGGGGATACACTGCTTAAGATTGTGGCGACCATGCTGTCAAAAACCATTCGTGCCGATGACATTACCGGACGTCTGGGGGGAGACGAATTTGCCATCATCTTGCCGGAAATCAATGCCGATGGCGCTATCGAAGTAGCTAAAAAAGTGTTGAATCAATTGGATCAGGCAGAACTGTCGATCAATAATCGCACGCACAGAATTTCAGCCAGTATCGGTATTGCCCTATTCCCTCAGCACGGCGCCAATATTCATGATTTACTGGCCGCTGCTGATCTGGCGATGTATCAGGCTAAGGCCATGGGGCGTAACGCTTGGTATCTATTCTCTGACAAAGATCTGAGTCGCGAACGGATTCAGACTCTGGTGTACTGGAAAGAGAAAATTGAGTACTCGCACCTGCACGACAACTTCGTGCTATACCTGCAGCCGATCATGACCATCAATACCAAGGAAATTTCGCACTACGAGGTGTTGTTGCGCATGCATGATTCGGACGGCACAGTGCGTTCCCCGGCAGATTTCATTCCTGCTGCTGAACATACCGGGCTGATCCATGCGATCGATCACATGGTGCTGCGTAAATCCATCGCACACGCTGCTGAAAGTTACAAGGCTGGTTACAAGGTGAATTTTTCCATCAATTTATCAGCTCATGCGTTCAATGATCCCGAGTTGCTGCCCATTCTCAAGGCGGAACTGGTGCGTCATCAGTTTGAACCGGAAAATCTGATGTTTGAGATCACCGAAACGGCTGCACTGGAAGATTTACCCGGGGCGCGTAGTTTGATGAAGGAAATCAAGGAACTGGGATGCGGATTTGTGCTGGATGATTTTGGAGTCGGTTTTTCGTCGTTCTATTATTTGCGTGAGCTGCCGGTTGATGTTGTCAAAATTGATGGTTCCTTCATCAAGAACCTAGCGGATAACAGTGATGATCTCATTCTGGTTAACGCATTGTGTAGCGTCGCGCGTGGATTTGGCAAAAGAATTACGGCGGAGTTTGTGGAAAATGCCAAGATTCTGGCGATATTGGAAAATCTGGATATCGATTACGCACAAGGCTATTACATTGGAAAACCATCTCCTGCCAAAGAGTTTCTGAAGAAACAGAACGAATTGTTGCCCTGACGTGTTTTGCGATGGCTTCGGACCGGTTCATTCAGTTCTCAGCGCATCGACAGGATTCAGTTTTGCGGCCCGCATGGCGGGTATGACTCCAGCAATCAAACCAATCAGAATGGAAATGCCCAGCGCCACCAGTACATAATGCCAAGGGATGTTAACGGGTAGTCCGATGATCAGTAACTGCAACAATCCAGCAATGCCAGTACCGATCAATAGACCAGACAGTCCACCCAGTGTGGAGAGGGCAACCGATTCCAACAGGAAAAGCAAGCGAATACGCGCTCGGGTCGCACCCAGTGCCGTCAGTAAACCAATTTCTGCCACCCGTTCTGATACGGTAATGTGCATCAACGTAATCATACCCACAGCACCAACCAGTAAGGAAATACTACCGAGTGCAGCTACGGCGAACTTTAGTACATTCAGTACTGTCGACAGGGTGCTCAGCATTTGCTGTTGCGGCTTGATGGTAAAATCCTCGCGACCGTGACGCGCTACCAAAATGCGTCGGATATCCTCCACTACCGCTTGAATGGGCGAGTCGGCAACATAGGATACGTTGATTTCCATGACGCCTTGACGATTGAAAACTTCCAGTGCACGTGTCGTCGGGATGAAAACAGTGTCATCCAGATCGAATCCCAAAATCTGTCCTTTCGATGCCATAACACCAATTACGCGAAAGCGTGTGCCCCCAACTTGTAACAGCGCACCCAGCGGATTGGCATCGCCGAAGAGTTCATTGCGCACTTTTGCGCCCAACACGACATAAGCGCGTGGATTGCGGGGATCGTCGTCGGGTAGAAACTGACCAATGGCGACATTCATGTTGAATGCCCTGGCGAAATCCGGTCCCTGGCCATAAGCCGTGACCCGGCGACTGTGACCGTTGGCACGAATTTCCGCATTGCCAATGACGCTGGCATTGGCGTACTGCGTGAAGTGGCTGTGTTTGAGTGCCAGTGCATCATCGATAGTCAGCAACCGGGCACTGCCAATGGCGCCGAGTGAACCGCCATGGGTATTGATTTTCCCTGGTGTGATCGTCACGATGTTGGTGCCAAATTGGGTGAATTCGGCCAGTACAAAGCGCTGCATACCGTCACCGATACCGGTGAGTAATACGACAGCGGCGATACCGATGGCAATGCCTGAAGCAGATAGGATTGTCCGTGTACGATGGGCAGTCAGTGAGCGTATGGCAAAACGCAGCGTATCGAGCCAGTTCATCGCTTGCCCAATGCCTGCACTGCATCCAGTCGTGCGGCCTGGTTGGCGGGTAGTATGCTGGCCACGATGCCTGTGATCACCGCTACGGCTATGCCAGCAATCGAAGCCCAAAGTGGTGCCCAAGCTGGCAACTGCGGATAGGCCCAGCGGATCAACTGGCTGCCCAGTTGGCCGAACAGGAAACCAAACATGGCACCGGTTAACGATAACCACAAGGCTTCGGCAAAGAATAAGCGGCGGATATCACTCGATGTTGCGCCAATGGCTTTCAGCAAACCGATTTCCGCGGTACGTTGACTTACCGCTACCAGCATGACATTCATGATCAGGATGCCGGCAACAATCAGACTGATGGCTGCGATACCTGCAACTGCTAGAGTCAGTGCATGCAGAATCCGGTCAAATGTATCGAGAATGGCATCCTGGGTGATAATGGTGATGTCTTCCTCGCCATCATGTGCCTGCTTCAGTATTGCCAGCATGGCCTGCTTGGCCGGTTCGATGTCGTTGTGATGCTTGGTTTCCACCAGAATGCGAAATAATGATGTGGTGTTGAACATCGCTTGTGCGTGGTCGATTGGAATGATGACGACTTCATCGGTGTTGAATCCCATGGTTTCGCCTTGTGCAGCCAGTACACCGGAAACCAGGAAACGGTTATCACCCAGCCGCACGCGCTGGCCGATGGCCTGGGTGTGCGGAAAGAATTCCCGGGCGATCTTGGCACCGAGAACGATTTGAGCGCTACGTTCGCTACCTTGTTGCAAAAAACTGCCTTGAGCAAGTTTCATGTGACGAATGGGAATGAGATGTTCGGTACTGCCCAGTACGGTGACTTCACGCAGGCGATTGGCAGCGGACAATTCCGCTGCACCGACATTGAGCGGCGCATAGCGCCGAATCTGCGGCAAGCGCTCCAGCAGTTGCGCATCTTTCAATGTCAGGTCGCGCGGTGTTTGTCCTAGCACGGCGCCAAGAAACGATCCCGAAGTCTCTGCGCGCCCGGGTAACACTACCAGCAAGTTGGTGCCGATCGAAGAAAACTGGTTGATGACATAATTGCGTGCACCGTCACCCAGCGCTGTCAACATGACCACGGCAGCTACACCCAGCGCCATGGCCAATATGATCAACAGCGAACGCAGGCGGTAACTGACTACGGTTCGAAATGAAGTGAGCAAGGTATCGGGGAGTGTCATGAATGCTGATCTGTCAGTATTCTGCCGTCACGCATGCCGATCTGGCGATGTGCCCTAGCGCCCAGTTCGCGATCATGCGTGACGATGATGAGCGTGGTACCAGCATGGTGCAGATTTTCCAGCAATACCATGACCTCGGCACCGATCTGGTGATCCAAGTTACCGGTAGGTTCATCGGCCAAAATGACGCTGGGTTGCATGATGGTGGCACGGGCAATGGCAACACGCTGTCGTTGACCGCCGGATAACTCGGATGGCCGATGTTGAGCGCGTTGTAGCAACTCAAATGCCTGTAATGCAGCCTGCACGCGCGCTTGTCGCTGTTCTACCGGTATACCGCCCAGAATCAGTGGCAGTTCGATGTTTTCCGCTGCAGTGAGACGTGGAACAAGATGAAAAGACTGGAACACAAAGCCAATTTTCTCACGGCGGATACGTGCCTGTTCGATCTCGGTCAGATCGGTGACTGGTTTGCCATCCAGTTCGTAGCGACCGCTATTCGGTTGATCCAGTAATCCGATGATATTCAGCAATGTCGATTTTCCAGAACCGGAAGGTCCCATGATGGAAACGTATTCCCCCGAATCGATCTGCAGATTGATGTCATTTAGTGCATAGACCGCCTGATCCCCCATGTGGAATGTGCGCGTGATCGATTGCAGTTTAATCATGGTGGCGGTGCTTTGGATTGTACGGTAGCGCCCTTTTTGATACCGTCCTGATCGAATGAAACCAGTACACGATCACCAGCTTGGAGTCCACGACGAACTTCGGTGAAACTCCAGTTACTTAACCCGGTCTCCAGCTGCTGTTCGGTCAGTTTGTCGTTGGCATCGACAATCCATACTTTATGATTTTGGCGAATGGCTTGGGTGGGAATGCGCAATACATTGCTTTTGCGATCTAGAATTACTTCGACATCGGCACTGTAACCGACCAGCAGCGTGTCTTCCGGAATGTGCAGAAACTCGACCTCGATGTCGACGGTGCGTGCCTGTTTCTCGATTTCGGTGACATACGGCGCAATGCGACGAATCTTCCCGGGAAAAACCTTGTTGGGCATGGCATCCAGGGTAATACGTGCTTCCTGTCCAATCTGTATTTTGGGAGCATCGACTTCATCCATCGGTGCGGTGATATACAAGCAGCGGTCATCGATCAGATCGATGGTTGCAGGCGTTGGAATGCCGGGAGGGGAAGGGGTCGTAAACTCACCCAGTTCACCGGATATTTTTCCAATCACGCCGGAGAAAGGTGCAGTAATAACGGTTCTGTCAATACCAGCCTGAGCCACCCGAATTTGCGCCTCAGCCCGCTGAATGTCAGTTGTGGCGGCTTCGCAGCTGGCTTGTCTGGACCGGGCATTGGCGTTCGCATCATCGGCGCGTTGAGAACTGACAAAGCCATCTTTCACCAGTTGCTGCGTGCGCAGGTATTCGCGCCGGGCATTTTCAGACAGAATGCAAGTTTCGCGGCGACGCTCCTGTGCCATGACCAGTTGTCGCTGAGCCAGTTCACGTTGTGCCTGGACATCGTGATTCCACAGTTCCAGCAGCAATTGCCCTTTCTCGACATGATCGCCTTCTTTGATCCAGATTTTGGCAATCTGCCCACCAGCGATAGGGGCCAGATTGGATCGCTGACAAGACTTGATCGTGCCCGCACGCGTATTGACAATCGTGGATTCGACATCACCGGTTGTGATTGTGGCCAGGTCGACTTGCAGTGGTTTGGGACGAGTGTAATACCAGCTCGGCAGCGCAATCGCTATGGCTAGAATAATGAGAACGATGATTTTTGATGAAAAAATTTGTTTTACTGAAGATATCATTTGAAACTAAAGTTGTAGGAAAAAATAACATTGTGTTTCATTGCAAATATGCGTATTTTAGTCAGCCAAAAAACTGAACTTGTTCGACCACTGCTCCATTGAAATTTCAGATAATTTACACAGGCGATCCGTATGATTGATATTTGGCGCAAACGTTTCATTTTATCCGATTCCGATCAACCTACCAGCCTGGTCGACATTCGTCCGACAGAAGAACGGCATGGTGTTCTGGATCCCAAGACTTTTGAAGCCATCGAAGCGGAAGCATTGTTCGAGACCGTCGATCATACTCGAACTGAGACGGGACGTCTGGCACTGTATCGCTCATTTGCTAGTCCGCAACAAGATGCGCAGGTGCTGCAACAGAAACAGACTGCTCTGCGTGAAATCGAATCCAATACGCCACTGCGTGAAGCGCTGGAGCGCTGGGTACAAGGTGCAGTTAGCGGCGAAAAATCACTCCAGTATCTGCTTTATGGCGAGTTTGCAGGAGGATTGGCTACCGATGATCCCAGCAGTCGCACGGATAAACTGGAATTCGGTGGTTTTGGTTACAAGCAGTATCGGGATGGTACGCAATTTGTGGTCGATTGGGTGGAAGGCAGCAGGAATATACCACGGCCGCAATCGCCTTACTTGTGTACATTGCTCGACGCGGTGCAGGAATTTGCCCAGTCACGTACCTATGCACTGATACAGGGGCCGGTCTATACGGCAAACGGCAAGTTCAAGACTCGCAAGGAAAAGAAAGCATTTGATCTGTATTCACGTTTTCGACCTTCATTACTGAAACTGCTCCCCACTTTCATTTTCTTCGCTGCATCGTACGGCATCCTGTTTTTTTTCGATGTATTGATGCCGCAATTCAGTGCTTCCTATATCAGTTACGGCATACTGGCATTGACGGCGCCAGTGTTCCCCATCATTTTGTTGGCCATGGGTGCGACAGATCGCGATGCCATTATTTATCCGCTGCGCAAGGTGTTTCGGGAAAGCCCGGATCTGGCCAGAACGCTTGAAGTACTTGGGTTGGTAGATGAACTGCTGTCGTTCTACCGGTATGGACAAACACATGTCGGTGCCAAGGTGTTACCGGAGATTCTGGACGACAAACAGCATCGTCTGGTCGTCAGTCAGGCTCGTAATCCTTTGCTGATCAGAGCGATTAACGATTATGTACCCAATGATATTCATCTGGATGCAGCAGGACGGGTACTCATCATTACTGGCCCGAACAGCGGCGGCAAAACAGCCTATTGCAAGACGGTGGCGCAAATTCAGTTGTTGGGACAGATGGGGTGTTATATTCCAGCTGAGCAGGGACGACTGGTTCCGGTGGAGCATATTTATTATCAGGTGCCGGATCCGGGGCAGCTGAGCGCAGCAATGGGACGCTTCGGTCATGAACTCAAGCGGACTCGTGAAATATTCTTCAATGCTACGGCGCGTAGTCTGGTTGTTCTGGATGAACTATCCGAGGGCACGACATTCGAGGAAAAAATGACGATTTCGGAGTATATCCTCAAAGGCTTTCATCAATTGGGTGCCAGTACCCTACTGGTGACGCACAATCATGAATTGTGCGAGCTGTTGCAGAAAGATGGAATCGGCCGATATTTGCAGGTTGAATTCGCTGCACAAGGGCCTACACACCGACTAATAACCGGGGTCTCGAAAGTCAGTCACGCCGATCGTGTCGCCAGCGCTATTGGCTTCAGTCAGCAGGATGTTGAAGCCCATTTGCAGCGCCAGTTGGGGTCGAATCAAGACTGAGAAGGCAATCTGTGGTTAATGTTGGTTGTGCAGTCGAAATTGCTTTTTTGGCAGTTATTGCAATTGCGAAGTGCCGCAATAATGATTGTCCTTGAACCACCTGACAGCGTCCTGTATGGCTTCTACCGAGGGACGGTGGCGATAGCCGAGTTCATGGCGCGCTTTGTCACTGGAAAAGTACATCAGCTTCTTTGCCATGCGGATGCTGTCGAGCGTGGCGCGAGGTTCACATCGGGTGATCATTGCGATCTTTTCCATGCACCAGGCCATTGGTAACATGATGCCGAGCGGTATATTAGTACGACGTCGCCGCGTGCCCTCGATTTCATCGATAGTTTGCAGGATCTCCAGCAATGTCATGTTGTCTCCGCCCAGTATGTAACGTTCGCCTGGTATGCCGCGTTCAAAGGCGAGTAAATGACCCAAGGCGATGTCGTCGACATGCGCAATGTTGAGACCGGTATTGACGTAGGCTGGCATGCGATCATTCAGCGTGTCCACGACGATACGCCCAGTCGGCGTTGGACGGATGTCCCCAGGGCCAATCGGAGTAGAAGGGTTGACAATGACAAGTGGTAAAGCATAGTCGTCTGTCAGTTTCTTGACGACCTGTTCGGCCTGATATTTGGTGCGTTTGTAAAACCCGGTGGCATCAATGTAACTCGAAGGGGTATTCTCATTGGCTGGCGAACCATCCTGATTCAATCCCAAGGTGGCGACACTACTGGTGTACACAATTCGTTTTACGTTCGCTTCCATGGCCGCGATGATCAGCGCTTCTGTTCCTTTCACATTGATATCGAACATGGTTTGTGGATCGGGTACCCAGAGACGGTAATCTGCCGCAACATGAAAAACACTGTCGCAGCCGTCGACTGCGTGCTTCAGCGAATCGTGCTCACGCAAATCGCCGGTGGCGATCTCGACAGGAAAATTCTCTAAATTTCTACGGTCGCTTTCCGGTCGAACCAATACGCGAACCTGATGGCCTGCGGCAAGCAAACAACGCATGACCGCCGATCCTAGGAAACCTGTTGCACCAGTGACCAGCGACTTCATGGCGTAGCTGAACGATGAAGAAAGAGAGTAATCATGTCAGCACATCCATGGTGGTAATCACTCGTTCCGAATTTGATTTTTGGGTAGAAAGTCATTATTGGGCTCGATTCTGGGAAGATTGTTTGCTGTCAGTCTGAAAAGCAGTTTTAGTGCCCAGTCTTGACTTGCCAATGCACTGGTAATGATGACTGTGGCTTTGACGCTGTTGCGGCTGATTTTTACCTGCTTGCCTTGGGAAAAATCGCGATGGTTATTGATCTTGTTGAGGGTCAATACAGCCATGCCGATAGCCCATAGACAAAAGCGGCGTATGCCCTTTTCCTGTGGCGGAATGAGACAGGTATACACGAGTGCATTATGCAGATGATTTCTGGCGATACCTAGCAACTCTGCCAATCCTGCCTGAAATTTTTCATCTGACAGCCCCGGCTGCAATTGCGCCAGATCGAATCCATGCTTGAAAAAGATATCTTGTGGCAACCAGCATGCACCGCGCTGACGATCATCCCAGATGTCTTTCAGGATATTGGTCATCTGCAGTCCCTGGCCAAATGAAACGGACAGTGGCATCAGCACATTCTTGTGCCTGTGGATTTGTTCGGAATAATCGCAGAATAGCTCGGTTAGCATTTCTCCAACGACGCCTGCTACGTAATAGCAGTACTGGTTCATTTCGGACAAATCCTTGAGGCCACTCAGTGATTCGGTTTCCTGATAGTGATACATGCCTTGGCCCATGATTCGTACGCAACGTTCCAATGCGCTACGTTGTACCGGATTGAAACTGTGTGTAATGCGAATGACTGAAGGCGTATTCTTGATCAGATCGTGTTCTGCCGGAATCGTATGGTTTGACAGCAGGGGATGCAGTTTTTGCGCAAACACATCAGCCGGTGTTTTGCCGCACACCACATCCGAGAACATGTGAGTCAGTTCCTTGGTCTGTTCCAGCGTCAGTGCACTGTCATCTTCGATGGTATCGGTAATGCGGCACAACAGATAGGCATTGCCAATGACCCGGCGTAACGCTTCCGGCAATTGTGGAATAGTCAGGGCGAAAGTGCGCGACACACCTTGCAGGATATTGTCCTGATACTGCTCATCATGCGTACTGGAAAGACTGGTCATCGCTCGTTTGTCATAAGGCAATGCTGCATGTTACTACAGATGGGCGCAACTCCACATCTAATGTCGTTCATTCATCCAGAATCCGTTCCCCGGCAACGAGCTGTTCGAGCGTTTCACGTTGACGGATGACCTGAATTTTTTTCTGATCCACCATCACTTCGGCGGCACGTGGACGGGTATTGTAATTTGAGCTCATGCTCATGCCGTATGCACCGGCAGACATGACCGCAAGCAAATCTCCGGGAGTCAGACCTAATGCACGGTCGTGTCCGAGAAAATCGCCGGTTTCACAGACCGGACCAACCACTTGGTAATTTTTTGTTTCAGCCGAGTCTTGAACTACCGGCAGGATGGTGTGGTAGGCCTGATACAGTGCCGGGCGCATCAAGTCGTTCATGGCTGCATCGACAATGGCAAAGTTTTTGGCCGGAGTATGTTTCAGGTACTCGACCCGTGTGAGCAAAATGCCGGAATTCCCAACCAGGGAACGGCCCGGTTCAATAAGTATTTTTTGTTTTATGGTTTGGGTGTTGGCACACAATGTGGCGACATAATCTGCAATGGAAGGTGGGGATTCATCCCGGTAGCGAATGCCAAGTCCTCCGCCGAGATCCAGATGTTCGATTTGCAGACCTTGAGATTGCAGCGTGTCGAGCAGATCGAGTACCTTGCTGCTGGCCTGTGTGAAAGGATCAATTTCGGTCAGTTGCGAGCCAATATGACAATCCAGGCCGGTAAACCGGATATGTGAGAACTGGTGCGCTGATTGATAGATTCTAATGGCTTCGGTCATCGGGACGCCAAATTTGTTTTCTTTCAGACCTGTAGAAATATAGGGATGTGTTTTGGCATCAACATCCGGATTCACGCGCAAGCTGACTGATGCTACGGTTTGCATGCTCTGTGCAACCTGATTCAACGTGGCCAGTTCGGCTTCCGATTCGACGTTGAAGCACAGAATCTGTGCGGCCAATGCCTGCCGCATTTCATCAGTGGTTTTGCCAACTCCGGAAAAAACCGTTTTGCGAGGATCACCACCAGCCAGCAAGACACGCTGTAGTTCTCCGCCCGATACGATATCGAATCCACTTCCCAGCTTGGCCAGCACATTGAGAATGGCAAGATTCGAGTTGGCTTTGACGGCATAACAAATCAGGTGATCCCGATTTGCAAATGCCGTGTCAAATGCCTTGAAAGCCTGAGTGAGCGCGGATCGTGAATAGATATAACAAGGCGTGCCAAATTCTGCTGCAATCTGTTTTAACGGTACAGCCTCGGCAAACAGTTCGCCACCCTGATAATGAAATGCTGTAAAGCCGCTCATTTTTTTTCAATTTCTGTGGTGGGTGCCGGTATGGGCTGACGACTGGCTTCTTCCGGTTGTGGCATATAGAGCGGACCCTTCAGGCCGCATGCACCGAGTGACAGTAGAATCAAGGTGGTGGAGATAAGTGCGCGCACAAGTCAAGTTCCTGCAAAATGAAAGCGTACGATACTACCACAAGCAACAATCCTGGGTGCCTGTGATCGTATGTTGACTTGCTCAGCCTAATTGGCACGCGCAGTCTGCCTAATCCGTTGGTAGCAGGGGACTCAACCACTGGATCAATTCTCCGATCAATCGATCGCTGGAAGAACTCAAACTGGCGACAGCACCGACTGCGTCCGCGCTTGGTGCTGTTTCCCGGATAGTGAAGTCCTTTTGTGCCAGCAATTGTCGTGAAGTGCGGTCTACCAGGCTGGCGCGCAGATTGATTACCACATGACTGTCATGCGCTCCATCGAAAATTTGGACGAATTCGGTCAATTCGGTATTGAGCAACACATCGGCCTTGGCCATGCTACTGTTCTTGATCACCGATCCGGTTGTGTCACTGACGATCCGGTTGCGTATTTTCTGGGTCAGGATTGCGGCAGGCGGCGCAATCCAGCGACTGTTGGCATAACTGTGCGATTGTGTTGGATTGTGATAAGCCAGCCGATAATGGATGGCCGTATTGTCTAACCACGCCGGTGCCGTGGCATCCACGATGAGTATGCTTTTTCGCGATGGCCAGGGTGCTGGGACAGGGTTGTTCTGTCTATGCTGTGATGCACTGAGATCGAAAACGGATACGGTAGTGGGTTTGTGCCACATAACGCACCCCGTCAGGAACAGCAGGATGGAAATCAGGGTCAGCCGTTTGATCATGGTTTGGTCTCGGTAGGGGAAATGAAGCCGCTCTCTCCCGGACCGGGTGCAGCGGGAGAACGTCCAAATAACAGACTCTGCGGATTATCTTCGAATTGACGTAGCACGCGGTCGAGGTTGTTTGAACTGTGGGTAATGCTGTGCGTGACCTTGTGCAATTCCGGTATGACATTGGCGAGTGCCTGTGTGCTCTGAGACACGCTGTCAAAGAGGCCTTCCTTCTGATTGGCCCGAGTTACCGCGAGATTGATTTCACCCAGTAGATAGTCCAGTCTTTTGACCAGCGTGCCAGATTCCACGGTCAGATCAGTAAAGGATTTCAGTACCGGTTGTACATGATTGGCGATATTGTCAAAATTTCGAGTCGCTTTCTCGATATTCAGCAGGATGTGCGAAATGTGCTCGCGATTCTGATCATCCAGCAAGTGGTGCATTTTCAACACCAATTGATTGACGTTGGTCAATAGATCCTGACCTGACCCTGCCACTTCGTCGAGAAGCGAGCGGCGCATGGGGATTCTAGTGTCACCAGCCAGTCGCTTGGTGCCGAATCCATCATCGTTGAGTTGCACGTACGCGAGGCCGGTGACGCCCTGATACCCGAGCTGAGCGTAGACGGTATTGCTAAGCATGACATGCTGGTCGATTGCAATCTGGATGAGAATCTGCTGCGGATTGTCGGGATCGAATTCTATGCTTTCAACCCTGCCGATATTCACTCCTCGGAAATGTACTGCGGATTGCGGATTCAAACCGCTGACAGATTCCTTGGTCACCACCAGATAGTTGACACGCTGAATGTTGCTGCCACTGAACCACATGGCAACCATGGCAATGGCGATACTCAGCGAAATGACAAAAAGACCGGCTATGAGGGCATGGGCTCGGTTTTCCATGAGGGCTCCGATAAAGTCTGAGGTTTTGAATGGGGATGGATGCTCTTAAAGAAACTGACAATGAATGGGTGCGTCAATTGTACGATTTCATTCAAAGGGCCAACGGCAATGACTTTCTGTTCAGCCAGAATGGCTATGCGGTCGGACAGGGCAACTAGGGTGTCGAGATCGTGTGTCACCATGACGATGGTTAAATCCATTTCACTGCGTAATGTCCTGATCAACTCGACAAAGCTTTCGCTCAATACCGGATCGAGTCCCGCTGTGGGTTCGTCGAGAAATAACAGTTCTGGGTCCAATGCCAGCGCCCGTGCCAGAGCTACGCGTTTGATCATGCCGCCGGACAGGGCTGCTGGCATCTTGTCGGCATGTTCCGGACCGATGGCAACCATGTTGAGCTTGAGCATCACTAGCTCACGGATACTGGCTTCGGACAGGGAATGGCGTTCACGCAATGGCAGCGCCACATTGTCAAATACTGTCAGCGCACTGAACAGCGCACCTTGCTGAAACAGCACACCGGAGCGGCCACGGATGTTCTTGTTTTGTTGAATGGATTGCAGATCGTTGCGATTGTGCCCAAAGATTTTGACCACTCCCTGAATGGGTTGTTCCAGTCCGAGCATTTGTCGCAGCAAGGTGGTTTTGCCGCTTCCCGAGCCCCCAACCAGCGTCAGGATTTCTCCACGATAGACGCACAGATTCAGGTCCTGATGAACGATATGATCGCCAAATTGCGTGTGAAGCGCCTCGATTTCGATGATACATTGAGAATGGCTCATGCTTCAGGGTAACCCCACATCGGAAAATAGGATGGCAAAGATGGCATCCACAATGATGACCATCGTTATGGCTGTCACCACCGAGGAGGTCGTGCCTTCACCGAGGCTTTCGGTATTGGGTTTGATGCGCATGCCGAAATGACAGGCAATCAACGCGATGACCATGCCGCACACCACGCCCTTGCCCAGTCCCAACCACAAGTTTCCGATCGGGACGGAGTCAGGCAATGTGGAAATAAAGTACTGGATACTCAAACCTAACTGCAGTTCTGCAGCAACCATGCCGCCGATGAGCGCCATGGCGCTCGTCCATATCACCAGTAAAGGCATGGCGAGACCCAATCCCAGAATCTTGGGCAGGATCAACCGCAAACTGTGTGAAATACCCATTACCGTGAGCGCATCCAGTTCTTGAGTTACTCGCATGACGCCTAGCTGTGCCGTCATTGACGATCCAGAACGGCCGGCCACCAGAATGGCCGCCAGCATGGGTCCCAGTTCGCGAATGATGCTGATGCCCAGAATATTGATAATGAAAATATCGGCGCCGAAAAGCTGGAGTTGTTTGGAGGATAGATAGCTGATCACAATACCGATCAGGAAGCCAACCAAGGCTGTAATGCCGAGTGCTTGCGCACCGGTGCGAAACAGATTGGCTGAAATCTCACGCCATGGAATATAGGCCGGGTGGCGGATCAGATAACCCATGTCTAGCAACAACTGGCCGATCAAGGTGACCAGGCTGATGGTGTGCTGCCATAACAGCAAGGACAGTTGGCCAATTTGTGTAATCGGCCACAACCAATCGGAAGGTATCGATGCAGGCTGATGCACCGGAAGCTGTTCCAGTCGTTCGATCATTTTTTCATGCTCGGGGCGCAATTCGATCTGCTGTGGGCGTTGTGCATGCCAGGCCTGCCACAGCATGGTAATGCCAGCACTGTCGATTTGCTGGATGCCCAGGAGGTTCCAGCGCAAATCCGGTTTTTGTGCTTGCTGGGCCAGATCGCTTGCCAGATCATCAAAAACATCCTCGAGTGCTGGCAGGGTATAGTTCCCGGTCAGGCAGATGCAGGGAACATTCTGTCTGTCCTCGAGTTGATACCATTGTGTCAGTCTGGAGTCGTTTTGCATGCGTTGGTGTGCGGTATTCGATTTGTGGTGCGATGGCCCGGAGTGAATTGTTCCGATCAAATTATCAATATCTTCGTGGATTTGGCAAGATAACTTTGAGCCGGGAGCAGGTTATCGGTAAAGGTGTGTCTAAATTGACAACTCGGGTTGCTTTCTAAAATTCTGATGAACGGGCACTATTTTACACGTGCCATTTCTGTCTGTGCGATGGCCGGATTTTTGATGAAGTAGCTTTTGATGCCGGAAAATACCGCGTCGGCCAACTTGTTCTGATACATATGGTTGCGCAATTTTTCTTCTTCCCGTGGATTGCTCAGGAATGCAGTTTCGACCAGGATGGAAGGAATGTCGGGTGACTTGAGCACAGCAAAGCCGGCCTGTTCAACCTGTCGCTTGTGTAGATGATTGACATCACCAAGTTGTTTTAATACCTGTTCGGCCAGTTTGACACTGTCATTGATCGTCGCGTTGACCGACAGATCAAGCAACAGCTCCTTGATATCCTTGGATTTGGTGGTGATGTCGATACCGCCCATCAAATCGTTATCCACGCTATTTTCCTTGTTGGCCAGCCAACTTGCCGTGGTTGATGATGCGCCATGTTCCGACAGGGTGAAAACCGAGGAACCGTGTGCATGAGGTTTAGGATTGGCGTCGGCGTGAATGGAAACGAACAGGCTGGCATTGGCGCGGCGGGCATTGATACGGCGCTGCTGCAACGAGATGTAGTAATCGCCATCGCGCGTCAGTACGGCGCGCATGTTTGGTTCCTTGTCGATGCGTTCCTTCAGTTTGCGAGCAATGGCCAGTGTGACATCCTTCTCGTGTGTACCCAAACTGCCCACGGCACCCGGATCCTTACCGCCATGTCCTGCATCAATGGCAACAATCAGCATGCGCGGTACCTTGGTGGCTGCCTTACGCTCCTGGTTTTTACTGCTCGCTGTATTGCCACTTTGTTTGGCAGGACTGACTTGAGGTTTGGTGCGCGGTGGTTGATGCGACTGTGGGATTGGTGCAGCAGCCTGTACCTTGGCTTGCCGCACGGGTTGTGACAGCGAGGTGACCAGATCTTCAAGGACATCGGCATCATGATCGGTTCCCGCCATATTATCGATACGCGCAGTGTCCGGAATCTTTCCCGCTTTATCGGGGTGATAGATATCCAGTACCAGGCGATGCTGCATATTGTTGTTTGGCGCTACGACAAATGTTTTGGGTACCACATTTGCCTTCAAGTCGAAAACGAGGCGGATGACATCAGACTTGAACTGCCCGATACGTACTTTCTGCACGAATGGATCAATGGCATCGACTTTTTGTGGCAAGGCATTCAATGCGGGTGTGAGCTTGACGTTCCTGAGGTCCATGATGACACGATGCGGATTGTCCAACATACTCAACTCGTATTGCAGTGGTTCATTGGATTCCAATGTAATGCGGGTATAGTCGGGTGTAAGTCCGACGTGTACAGATTTGATTGCTGGAGCCGCGTGAGCGAACATGGCAAGACTCAGCAGCAACAATCCCAGAAATGATGGCAACGAAGAAGCAAACCACGCCATGCAGGCGTGCACGCATCCGAACACATTCAACTTTACATACGGATCTGATTCTTCAATTTTTCTAGGCATTGGTTTCCTGTTTCTGTGCCAGCACGTATTCTTAAACTGCGTCCCGAATCAACAATTTCAAGAAAGATTTGTATGTCGGCCGTGGGTAGCAGATCACCCGCTTTTTCCGGCCATTCCACGATGCAGATGGAATCCGGGTTAAAATATTCGCGGAAGCCTGCTTCTTCCCATTCGTATCGATCATTGAACCGATAAAAATCAAAGTGATACAAGTATAACCTAGAAATTTTATAGATTTCAACTAAATTATAGGTGGGACTCCTGACGTGATGGGTATGACCCAGTCCATGTAGAATGCCGCGTGTGAGCGTGGTTTTGCCGGCGCCCAGTGTGCCGGAAAGATGAATGGTCATGCCAGCGTGCAGGCAGGATGCCAGTTTTCCAGCCCAATTCAGCAGGCTGGTTTCATCGGAAAAATCGAAATGCAAACCTGAATCGGGTTTGGAATCTGTAAAATGCGTGCTATGCAAGAAAATACCTCGAAAAAATCATTGCCGGATTATGTGGCGCTAGTTAACGATATCAAAATCTGGAGCCGGGAACTGGGATTTCAAGCCATTTGTATTGCCGATGCCCATGCCGACATGTCGGCTGTGGAGAGCGGTTTGTTCAAATGGCTAGAACAGGGTTGCCACGGCGACATGGATTATATGGCGAAACACGGCACCAAGCGTACGCGACCTGCTGAACTCGAACCCGGTACACAGCGCATCCTGTCCGTGTGTATGAATTATGCACCACCGCATGTAAAAAATAGCTGGGATGTCATTCGCTCTGGCACTGGAGCTTTCATTTCCCGCTATGCGCTGGGACGCGATTACCACAAGGTGGTACGGGCGCGTTTGCAAAAGCTGGCCGACAGAATGACCGCGCAGATCGGCACTTTCCAGTATCGGGTTTTTTCGGACAGTGCGCCGGTCATGGAAGTGGCATGGGCGCAGAAAGCCGGTCTGGGCTGGCGCGGCAAGCACACATTGTTACTGAATCGCCAGGCCGGATCGATGTTTTTTCTCGGTGAAATGTATGTCGACCTGCCATTGCCGGTCGATGAGGAAACCGGGAATTATTGTGGCAGTTGCACCCGCTGTATCGATATCTGCCCCACTCAAGCCATCACTGCGCCTTATCGGCTGGATGCACGACGTTGCATTTCTTATCTGACCATCGAGATGAAGGACAGCATACCGGAGTCGCTGCGACCACTGATCGGCAATCGCGTCTATGGTTGTGACGATTGCCAGCTGGTTTGTCCGTGGAACAAGTATGCCCACATCACGCAGGAAGCCGATTTTCATGTGCGCAATGGCTTGGACGATGTATCGCTGGTCGAATTGTTCGGCTGGGATCAGGCTACATTCGAAGCCAAACTGGCCGGCAGCGCGATTCGCCGCATTGGCTACAAACAATGGTTGCGCAACATTGCTGTCGGCCTTGGCAATGCGCCATATTCGAACGATATCGTTAGGGCACTGCAGGGACGGGCAGACGACGCATCCGAGCTGGTGCGCGAGCATGTGCAGTGGGCGCTGCAGCAACAACATCAAAAAAGAACAAGCAATCAGGAGTAAACATATGAAAACACCATCGGTTATCGGTACGCCGCTGAGTCCGTCGGCGACCAAAGTCATGCTGCTCGGCAGTGGCGAACTCGGCAAGGAAGTCATCATTGCGCTGCAGCGTTTAGGGGTCGAAACAATCGCAGTGGATCGTTACGCCAATGCACCGGGACATCAGGTGGCGCATCGTGCGCACGTGATCAACATGGCGGACGGTCAGGCGTTGCGTGCACTGGTTGAACAGGAACGGCCCGATATTATTGTTCCGGAAATTGAAGCGATCGCCACCGACATGCTGGTCGAAATCGAACAAGCCGGTATGGCCATGGTAATTCCGACTGCGCGTGCCGCCCGGTTGACGATGAATCGCGAGGGCATTCGTTGTCTGGCAGCAGAAACTTTGGATTTGCCGACATCGCCGTTTGCCTTTGCCAACAGTCTGGCGGAATTGCAAGCAGCCATCGATACTAAGATCGGCTACCCCTGCATCGTCAAACCAGTGATGTCGTCGTCCGGGAAAGGGCAGTCTCGTGTCGATCATGCCGGTGAAGTCAAAGCAGCCTGGGATTATGCTGCCAGCGGCAGTCGGGTCGACCAAGGACGTGTCATCGTCGAGGGTGTGATTCATTTCGATTATGAAATTACACAATTGACCGTGCGTGCGCGGGATGGCGAAGGGCATATCAACACGCATTTCTGCGAACAGATCGGCCATGTTCAGGTGCATGGCGATTATGTCGAAAGCTGGCAACCGCAGGCGATGTCTCCGTTGGCGCTACAGCGCGCGCGCGAAATCGCCAAAATCATCACCGATGATCTGGGTGGTCTGGGCATTTTCGGCGTGGAATTGTTCGTCAAAGGCGACGACGTGTGGTTTAGCGAAGTCAGTCCGCGGCCGCACGACACTGGCATGGTGACGATGTGCAGCCAGAAGCAGAGCGAATTCGATTTGCACGCGCGTGCAATTCTGGGGCTTCCAGTCGACACTTTGCTGCTCGCACCCGGGGCCAGTGCCGTGATTTACGGCCAACTCGAAACTAAAGGCATTGCCTTTTCCGGCGTGGTTGATGCGCTCAAGGTGCCGCAAAGTGATATCCGTCTGTTCGGCAAACCGGAGTCGTTCAAACGACGACGCATGGGTGTGGCGCTGGCGAATGGCAGCGATACGGACCAGGCGCGTGAGCGTGCCAAGCTGGCTGCCAGCAGGGTCGTGCCAATCAAAGATTAACTCTTATCAATCAGGACTAAAGGAAAAATAATGACTATTGAACAATTGAACGCCAATTTCGGTATCGAAGGACAACTGAAATTTATCGCCGGCAAAGGTGGATTGCCGATGATTCAGGTTGAATCCGCCAAGGCCAAAGCGCTGATCTCGATTCATGCCGGTCAGGTGCTGTCATACCAACCGGCCGGTGAAGCGGAAGACGTACTATTTCTGAGCGAAAAGGCGTATTACCAGGACGGCAAAGCCATCAAGGGCGGCGCGCCGATCTGTTGGCCGTGGTTCGGCGCCGATCCGGAAGGCAAAGGCCGCCCCGGGCATGGTTTCGTACGTAATCGCGGCTGGAATGTGGTAGCCACGGAGGCGCTGGCCAATGGCGACATCAAAGTCACTGTCGGATTGGACGATACCCCGGAAACGCAAGCCATCTGGCCACATGCCTTTAGCCTGAGGCAGGAAATCGTTATCGGCGATAGCTTAAATTTGTCATTGATCACGCGTAATACCGGCAAGGAAAAATTCACCATTACCCAGGCGTTTCACACTTATTTCAAGGTTGGCGACATCAGCCGCGCAAAAGTGCTGGGACTGGCCGATTGTGATTATCTCGACAAAGCCGGTGGTGGCAGCGCGCAAAAACACCAGACTGGTGATGTTACCATCAGCGCCGAAGTGGACCGCATCTATCTGAACGTCGGCAATACCCTGACCATCGACGACGCAGCCTTTAATCGCCGCATCCAAATTACTTCACAAGGCAGTAAAACCGCGGTGGTATGGAATCCATGGGAGAAAATCGCCAAGGACATGGCGGATCTGGAAGATCACGACTATCAACGCTTATTGTGTGTGGAAACAACCAATGCGGCGGATGATGTCGTTGAAGTTGCGGCGGGAGGAGAGTGTCGATTGACGGCTAATTACCGGGTGATGCGCGGTTGAGATGAGTTGATTGTTAATATGTGATGTCAAGATGTAATCCCTTGTGTGTGATAGCTACATTTAAAGCGAGGTTAGTATGAAATTGTCTTTTGAGAACTTAGGTGCCCTCGATAAGGGAGAAATAGAGCTTGCAGATTTCACTATAGTTTGTGGTGAAAATAATACAGGTAAAACCTATGTTACCTACGCGCTTTATTGTTTGCTAAAAACCTGGAAAAGATTGATTAATCTTCATCTGTCGAAAGAGTTCGAGGAACTACGACGATCTGGTGTTGTGAGAATTGACGCGCAGGAAAAAATTGTTAATGAATGGTCTGTTATTAGTCAGTCTGTTTTGGAGAGATTTCACAATGCGCTTCCTGAAATGCTCGCGTCGAAAAGTGATTTGTTCAAGAGCACAAAGCTTGATTTTTTGATAAAAATTGATGATCGCTGGAAGAAAGATAAATATTCAAGAGAGTTGCGGAGCGGAAAGGACAGGCTTCTTGTTACCATTCTTAAGCAAGAAAACTCTTCAATCGTAGAAATTGCTGCCCCTAAACCTAATGAAGGCATGAATTCTCCAATTAGTTCATTGGAAGAATTTATCGAGGAGGCTCTAGTTGACATGATTCTGTCTGGCAGCATGCCAAACGTATTTATGGTCAGTACAGAACGTACTGGAGCGACCACCTTTCGCAACGAATTGAACTTAGCAAAAAATCGTATTATTGATTTGTTAACGCAGACACATAAGGATGGAGGTGGCGATTTAACACCCGGCATGGTATTTGAGACCATATATCGTAGAAAGGACTATGCGATGCCCGTCGATGATAACGTTCGCTTTACGAACGCTTTGCCAAGTGCCGAGAGCGAGCTTAGTCCATTGCTCAAGGAAGAGCCTTCGTTGCTCGATCAATTTACTCAAATCGTTGGTGGTCACTACTCAACGAATAAGGATGGAGTTACCTATTTCCAGCCCAAAGGCGCCAAAGTAAAACTAGGGCTTGGCGAAGCGTCAAGCGCGGTACGATCACTGCTTATTGTTTGGTATTGGCTCAAATATCAAGCAATAAAAGGTGATTTGCTTATGGTTGATGAGCCGGAGCTTAATTTGCACCCAGAAAATCAACGAAAGATGGCTCGTTTTATTGCCGCCTTGGTTAATGCAGGTGTTAAGGTATTTATCACTACACACAGCGATACAATCATTCGGGAGATCAATACCCTTATCATGCTTTCGCGCAATCTTCCTCATTTTGAAAAAATTCGCATCGAACATGGCTATGGAAAAAACGAGCAACTTACCCATGACAAGGTTGTTTTGTATGTAACTGGGGAGGCCAAGTTTGCCGTTGAAGGAGTAAAAAACAAACGTACGCTCAAGACCCTTTTAAAAGTTACTCCTGACGAGAAGCTCGGAATTGATGTTAAGTCCTTTGATAAAACCATTTTTGATATGGGTCGGATGCAGGATGATCTGCGCTATGGGGGCGAGTGATGACACAAGTGTTGCAAACTCTTGGTCAAATATTCAACCCAAGTAAATGTGTTCAAGGCGAAGATTCAACGCTCACTGTTACAGAAAGCCATAAACAGGCCAGCCTCAAGAGCATCAATATTGTGAGCGTGGGACAAAATGCCTTCGCACTGAAGTTTGATGCGTGTGGCTTTCCAGGGAGCAACGTGTTTAATGTGCCACACCCTATGCACCGTGCATGCGATGCTGTTGCCTTTTGTGTTGTTGGGGATGAGCCCTACATACTCTGTTGCGAACTGAAGTCAAGCGAACCCTCCCGTCATGAAGCGACAGAACAATTTCGAAGTGCGCATTGTTTTTTGAACTATCTCGATAGTTTGCTTATGACGTATAACGGTCAAACTATTGCACATTGGCCGCGTCGTTATTTTGTGTTTCATGATGCTGCTAAGAACCCCCTTAACAAAGCGCCATTAATCGAGATGCCAGAAAACGACGCTCCAGAGCGCGCTCAAATATTACCTGTACAAAATGGAGAGAAAATTTATCTGCGTAAATTGATTGGCAAGCCGCTGTGACCAAGAAACGCAGAACAAGGGGGCGCGTCTTGACATAGCAGTCATGCAACGACCAAAACATTAAACCGGATCTCGGTAAGCCAGCACCTCCGAATTTCTCCTTTTTGGTGAGTCATTTAGGAAAAGATCAGGACTGCGCAATAATTGGTGCTTGGGAATTCAGGCCGATTGTTTTATCGAAGACTCTGCTGGAATACCGAACGCGTTAGTTTGGGCTACCGAAGAAAGCCCAACATCAAACCTACGGTGTTGAGAATAGGCCAAATGCTCGTTATCTATAAACTGCGTCTTTTTGCTTCCTCGAAAATGTTTATCATTTGTCTGCTTGCCACTGCAGGTAACTCAGAACTCATCGACCACTTCTCGCGATAAGTGGATGGTGTCTGTTCTTTAATTGAAAATTCTACTGTATTGCTGTTGTAACTTAGGAAGGCATCCATGAATAATTGCCATATGTTAACTATACAAGTAGAAATATAAGGAATTACAAAGAAACTATGATCCGGTATTGGTCGCTTATTCTCGGTCCCTGCTTCGCCATAGCTCTTGCTATCAGCATGAATGCCTCCGGCTGGGACACCAGGGCCTGCTGGACTGGCGCTACGGTAGCACTGTGTGTCGTCTGGTGGATATTTGAGCCGATCCCGATTCCGGTAACATCGATCATTCCATTGGCGGTGTTTCCGTTGGCCGGGGTGTTGCCAAAGGAGGACATTGCGCGAGCGTATGGCGACGATCTGGTGCTGCTGATGCTGGGCGGTTTTATGTTATCGGCAGCGTTGGCTCATTCGGGCGCGCACCATCGGCTGGCGCTCGGTCTGATTCGTATCGTTGGCGGGCACAGCAGCCGGCGCATCGTGTTTGGGTTTTTATGTGCCTGTGCATTCATCAGCATGTGGATTTCCAATACGGCGACATCGCTGATGATGCTGCCGTTAGCGCTGGCGGTGATCGATCAGAGTAGCGATAAAAAATTGGCCATTCCATTGTTGTTGTCGATTGCATATGGCAGCAGCATTGGCGGATTGGGTTCGCCGATTGGCACGCCGCCGAATCTGGTGTTCATGCGTGAGTATGAAAGTTTCACCGGCATTACGGTCAGTTTTACGCAGTGGATGAGCTGGGGTGTGCCGGTGGTGGTGTTGATGACGCCGCTGGCAGGTTTATGGTTGACCCGGCGTTTGCATCATGTGGGTGAATTGGCGATGCCGCCGGCAGGCCCGTGGCGTGCGGAAGAGCGGCGCATGCTGTTGATTTTTGGTTTGACCGTGCTGGCATGGATTACGCGCAATGAACCGTTCGGCGGCTGGAGCCTCTGGTTTGGTTTGAAAGGAGCGAGCGATGCATCGGTGGCATTGCTTGCCGTCGTGGTGATGTTTCTGATTCCGAATGGCCGCGGAGGTAAATTACTGGATTGGGATACGGCCGTCAAAGTGCCGTGGGGCATTCTGATTTTGTTTGCCGGAGGGATTGCGATTGCGCAGGCGTTTGTTGAAACCGGATTGTCAAAAGCGATTGGTGAACAACTGGCGATTCTGTCCGGTTTGCATCCGCTGATCATTATTGCATTCGTTGCACTATCGGTTACTTTCCTTACCGAAATTACGAGTAATACGGCAATCACTGTTTTGTTGATGCCAATTCTTGCGCCAGCGGCTGCAGCGGGGGGGATCGATCCGGCTTTGTTGATGTTGCCCGCAGCGATGGCTGCCAGCTATGGTTTCATGATGCCAGTTGGTACTGCACCCAATGCCATTGTATTTGGAACGGGCATGGTACCCATGACCAGCATGGCGCGTGAAGGACTGGCACTTAATTTGATCGGTGCCATTGTCATCACGTCGGTGTGCTACTGGTTGATGGCATGATCAGATGGTTTTCCAGGCTATCGCCATATTTTTCCCAGTCGAAGTAGGGACCGGGATCAGTTTTGCGCCCGGGGGCAATGTCGGAGTGTCCGGTAATGTGCTGAATGGGGTAGTGATCGCACAAACACTGGGTCAATGCGATCAACGTGATATATTGTCCAGGGGTGAAAGCTGTGCTGTCGCTGCCTTCCAGCTCGATACCTATGGAGAAGTCATTGCAGCGCTCCTTACCCAGCCAGCAGGAAATGCCGGCATGCCAGGCGCGTTTGAGACAGGGGACGAACTGGATCACTGTGCCATCGCGGCGGATGAAGAAATGTGCCGATACCTTCAAGTCCTGCAAGGACTGATAGTAAGGGTGCGCCTGTGGGTCGATGCGATTGGTGAACAGTTCGATTACGCCATCTCCGCCAAACTCATCCGGTGGCAGACTGATGTTGTGTATGACCAGCAAGGTGATATCGGTTCCAGCAGGGCGATCGTCGCAATTGGGTGAAGGAATGTACGGCAGGTCGCTGAGCAGACCCGAGGCGTCGATATGCATGAGCTGTAAACCATGAATGATAAAATGACGCAGCAGTGTAACTTATCTTGATAACGATGAAAATCGAGTGACGGTGAATGAACAATCGAATGACAGGCAAACTGATTACCCTGGAAGGCATCGATGGTGCCGGAAAATCGACACAACTCAACTGGATCGTAACGTTACTGCAACATGCCGGTATTCAGGCGGTAGTCACCCGGGAACCTGGCGGAACACCGTTCGGCGAGCAATTACGTTCCCTGTTGCTGGATCAGTCGAGTGTCATGCACGCTGAAACCGAGGCTTTGTTGATGTTTGCTGCGCGGCGCGAGCACCTGGACAAGGTCATTCTGCCGAGCCTGGCGCAAGGGCAGTGGGTGGTTTCGGATCGATTCAGTGATGCCAGTTATGCCTATCAAGGGGGCGGACGAGGGTTGAGTCAACACAAGCTGAATGTTCTGGAGGAATGGACTCTGGGGACGTTGCAACCGGATTTGACGCTGTATTTCGATGTGCCGGTAGCGCTGGCGCAGCAACGGGTCGGGCAGGGAAGAAATACCGATCGTTTTGAAAAAGAACAGAGTGATTTTTTTCAACGGGTGAGGGCAGCTTACCTGGAGCGAGCACTATCTTTCCCACAGCGTATCAAACGCATCGATGCCAGTCAGTCTATGATGGAAGTCCGGATCGAAGTGGAGCGTGTGATGCAGGGATTTCTGCAAGTTGGCTGAACTGTATGACTGGCAGCATGGTACTTGGGAGCGCCTGCTGCAGGGGCGAGCATTCTGGACGCATGCCTTACTGCTCAAAGGACGCAAGGGCATAGGCAAATGGGTTTTTGCCCGACATCTGGCCAAATCACTGCTTTGTTCGGCACCTAGGGCGGATGGGCAGGCTTGTGGACAGTGTGCCAGTTGCGGGTGGTTCGAGCAGGATACGCACCCCAATTTCGTAGCCGTTATGCCGGAAGCGCTGCAGAATATCAACGATAACCAATCCAATCAGGATAATACGGAAGCGAAAAGTAGTGATGTCACTACCCGTAAAAATGCGGGCCAACAGATCACCATCGATCAAATCCGTAGATTAAGCGATTTTGTTTACCTGACGGGTCATCAGCAGGGCCATAAGATCGTGTTGATTTATCCAGCGGAAACGATGCATGGTGCCGCTGCCAATGCCTTGTTGAAAAAATTGGAGGAGCCGCCGGAAAATGTGATGTTCATTCTGGTGACTCATCAGGTTCAGCATTTACTGCCGACCATACGTAGCCGCTGCCAGCAGTTGACCATGCCGGTTCCCAATAGGGAATCTGCGTTAAACTGGCTGCAACAGCAAGGTGTTGCAGATCCACATGCCAGTCTTGCGGTTGCGGGATTCTCGCCGTTGCTGGCGCTAACCCTGACGCAGGGTGATCATGCCGCGTCGTTTGATCGCTTCGTGCAGCAGCTCGCGCAGACACGGTCACTGGATGCATTGGCGCTCGCCGAAGCATTGCAATCGACGAGTCTGCCCGATGTCGTGGATTGGTTGCAGAAATGGTGTTATGACCTGGTTTGTTATCGCAGTACCGGACAAATCCGATACTTTGTGAACCAGCAATCCGCCATCGTGGCATTGAGCAAAAACATGGATCTGCATCGAGCCATAGCGTTTGCACGCATACTTTATCAGCGCCAGAAGCTGTCATTTCATCCGCTCAATGCCCGTTTGTTTCTGGAAGAGCTGTTCCTTGATTATGCAGCCATGTTACAGCGTTAGATCCTAAGGTTTGGCTTCGTAAGTTTCGTCCGCTTTCAGGACTTTCAGGGCGGCACTGGCGCAGACCTCGTCAAACTGGATGCCTGGCGCACCACCGACACCGATACCACCCACCACTTCTCCACCCATTTTGATTGGAAAACCGCCACCCAGCAGCAGGATGTTGTCATTCAGTCGCGTCAGGCTTTGCAGTTCAGGTTTTTGTGTGACCAGTACGGCATATTTATGCGTGGAGTCGCGCAAACTGTTGGCGGTATAGGCTTTGCGACGACTGCTGTCGAGTGTGTGTGGACCGGCGCCATCGGCCTTGACCTGCACTTTAAGTAAGCCGGATTGGTCGACGACGGCAACGCTAACCCGATGTCCGTCGTCGAGGCATTTTTTGACCGCCGCCATGACTGCCTGATTGGCCAGTTCCAGCGGAAGCATTTTTTGTACCGGCATGTCTTGCGCCTGTGCAGGAAGCATTAGAAAGCTAAGTGCCAACGCTGAAAAACCGGAAACGATACGGTTCATTTTGTTTATCATGATGGATTCTCCTGTCGGTTGATGTCGATGGATGATGCAGGTCGCTGATTCAGGTATTACTGCGATTCATTCTACCTGAACCAGTCGGCATGACGATACGGGTATGCGCTTCCGGTTAATTTTTACCGGATCAGATTTGATCGAAGTCGCGACTATGCTTTTGACATACGCCTTGTGTACGGTGAGATGGTTATGGAACGGATAAGGAAGACCTGTTTCATGCCTCGCACAGGACACAACGCAAAATTAGAATGAGGAAATGATTCAGATGAAGACGAGAACCCTAGATTACGAAGATGGTAGCCGGCTACTGGAGGGTTATCTGGCCTGCCCCGATACGGACTTGCCCAGACCTGCGGTGATGGTTGCGCATGACTGGAGCGGGCGACGCGAATTCGCCAATCAGGCCGCCGAGCGGATTGCCGCGATGGGTTATGTGGGGTTTGCGCTTGATATGTACGGCAAAGGCATCATCGGAGCCGATGGCGATGCGGAGAAAAACGGTGCACTCATGAGTCCTTTTGCCAAGGATCGCGCGCTGTTGCGGCGCCGGATCAATGTGGCACTGGATACGATACGCCAGTTGCCCGAGGTTGATGCGACCAGGGTGGCGGCAATGGGGTATTGTTTCGGCGGCATGTGTGTGCTGGAACTGGCGCGTTCCGGTGCCGATGTGCGTGGCGTGATCAGTATTCATGGTCTCTTTGTCTCTGGTACCGTGGCAAACGAACCAATTACTGCCAAAGTGTTGTGCCTGCATGGTCATGACGATCCAATGGTGCCACCGGAACAGGTGTTGGCATTTGAAACTGAAATGACGCAGGCTGGTGTGGATTGGCAAATTCATGTCTATGGTGGAACGATGCACGCATTCACCAATCCAAAAGCTAATAATCCCGACTTTGGCACTGTATACAGGGAAGTGGCGGCGAATCGTGCATACCGGTCCATTACGCATTTCCTGCAAGAGATTTTTTGACAGCATGTGGCAACAGGAAGAAACTGAAACTTGGCTGAATTCGACACTGCTGCAGTGAAATCCAATTCAAGGAACAGCCAGCATTAGGGCTGTACCATTGACCGGGTGAGCCAGATGAGAGTGCGGGGCAACTATCACAACTACTAACATGAATCGGATGATATGAAAGCATTTATATATAGCGTTTTTATTGCAGGAGTCTTGCTGATGACTCAACCGTGTTTAGCTGAAAAGCGCATCTACCTGGCTCCCGATGATCATACCGATTACATGTGGACAGCCGACGAAGCAGGTTATCGCGATGTTTTTCTGCAAACTATCGATCACTACCTCGATCAGATGGATGCCACAGAAACCCTGCCAGCGCCCTATCAGGCACGCTGGAATGCCGATGGCAGTCTGTGGTTGTGGGAATATCAGAAAAATCGCTCTACTGCGCAATTTCAACGCCTGATTAATCGCATCAAGGATGGGCATTTCAGCGTACCACTGAATGTACTGGTGTTGTCCAATGGTGGAACGCCGGCAGAAGCCATACTGCGCGGTATGTATTATGCCGGTTCGATTCAGCGCAGCTATCAAGTGGATTTTCCACTAGCGATTGCTATGGAAAACCAGACGCTGCCGTATGGATTGTCGTCGTTGTGGGCAGGCTCGGGTGCCCGGTATTCTTGGAAAGGCGTGTGTGGTTGCGCTACGCATGTTCCGCATTTGAGCAATCGTGAACGTGAGATCTACTATCTAGGCGGACGCGATCAAAGTCGGGTACTGATGAAGTGGAATTCATTGCTGATGGATATTACCGATGACAACACATCGATTGGCGCCTATGCCGAAGGACGAGATCCGGCGACTACGATCAATTATATCGATAGCAATCCTGCCTTTGCCGCACGTTACCCGTTTCCTGTTATCGGTGTTTTCGGTAAAGGCGAAGATGACTTGATGACCTTGGACGACGAATTTGTCATCGCCGCGCAACAACTGTCGACACCCAAACGCCAGGTCTTTGTCTCCAATCAGGTGGATTTTTTCCGGGACTTTGAATTGAATCATGGCGAGGAACTGGAAACCTTTGCGGCCAGTTATGGCAATGAATGGGAACTGTATATTGCATCAATGGCAGAAGTATCGGCACGCGTCAAGCGGGCAGTGGAAAAGTTACGCACAGCAGAGGCATTGGCAACCATGGTATCCCTAAAGCAACCCGAATTCATGAGTCAAAGTGCGGCGACACGTGATCAAGCCATGCTGAATCTGGGATTGTATTTCGAACACAACTGGACAGCAGATGGCCCCGTAACCCGATCGGAACGCGCAGAATGGCAACGCCGGATCGAAGGCGAGGTCACCAGTTATGTCGATACCCTGCACGATGCAGCGCGGCAGCAGTTGGGTACCATGATTGCACGTAGCGGTGACAAGCGGCGGTTTTATGTGTTCAACAGTTTAAGCTGGCAACGAACCAGCTATGTTGACGTTCCGATGCACCGACAAAGACTGGTATACGTGGTTGATCTGACGACAGGGCAAACCGTGCCTTCGCAATACGTGTTTATCGATGGCCAGGTCCGTTTGCGGGTTCTGGCTCGTGATGTCCCTTCGGTTGGGTATAAAGTCTATGAAATCCGGGCTGGAACAGGGGAATGGTTCGCCGATGCCGCTTCGGTCAATGATAATGTCATCGAGAACCGTTTTTATCGTATCGTCGTTTCCAACACTGGTGCAATTACCAGCCTGATCGATAAAACCCGGGGTAATCGAGAATTTGCCCGCAGGATCAATAATCGCTGGATCAATGACCTAGGTGGACAAGGAGGCAGCATCGCCATCGAAAATGCCGGCCCAGTCAGTGTGACGGTGCGCATCATTTCCGCCAATCCTTATTGGCACACGACACGGATTACACTGACACGCGATAGCGACCGGATCGAAATTCAGAACCTCATTGAAGAGAATTTTGCGGAAACGCTGACATGGGGTTATTCGTTTGCTATCGATCAACCGGATGTGTGGCACGAGGAAGTCGGAGCGGTCATTCGTGCCAAACTACTGCCTGACGGCGGACATTATTCGCCCAGAAATGCACGTTATGACTGGTTGACCCTGAATCACTTCGCCGATGTGTCCGATTCACAGGGCGGCATCACGCTTTCCAACGCCGATGCCTACTTCATGCAATTGGGGAATAGTTCGCTGACCGAACTGGATACAGCCACAGCACAACTGAATGTATTGGTGGGTGGACAGGTGGATGGCGAGCAATTCGGTATTCCGAATCAGGGTGAAGATACGCAGTTTCTGCAGCGCTTTGCCTTGCAAACGCACAGTGCATTCAATCAGACTGCGGCGATGAAATTCGCGTTGGAGCACCAGAATCCATTGGTTACCGGCACAGTCAGGGGAACCGCAGCGGTATACGATGAGAAAAGTGCATCACTATTGACGATTTCCGATCCGGATGTGTTGCTGTGGGCTATCAAGCCTGCCGAAGAGGGTATACAGCAGGGGGTGATTGCACGCGTCTGGAATCAGGCCGATAGTGAAAAAAATTACTCTCTGTCGTTCGCTCCCGGCATTGCTACCGCCAAACAGACTACGCATATCGAAACCGACATGGCCGATGCAACCGTTGTGGATGGTCATTTGGATGCAGCACTTGCTGGCAATCAAATGCAGACACACCGCCTGATGCCGCGCTAAGCCGTCTGGTCCGGCTTATACGAAAGCGTTTGAACCATGAATTTACAAGCGCTCGAGCAACAGCTGTCTGACTTCATCGTCGGTAAGTACGATGGGATTGGTTTTCATGCTGTTGCCGCGGCAATTGGCGATGACCTTGTCCAACGCCGATTCGTGCAAACCCAGAGCGGACAATCGTGGCAAAGCCAGTTCCTGCGTCCAGCGTGACAGTAAATCGATCAGAGTTTGGTGCGCTGTTGCTGTATCGCTAAAGGATTGCTGGCAAAGCACTGCTGCGACCTGGGCATATTTGCCCAAAGCCCTGTTGTCCGGTTCGCGCTGCAGCATGCTATCGATGTTGATTTTTGTTGCGGCGGCGACCAGTGTGCCGCAGACGACACCATGTGGAATCAGGAAGAAAGCTCCCAACGGTGAAGCCAGTCCATGTACCGATCCTAAACCGACCTGTGCCAGTGTGATGCCGGACAATAGTGCTGCATAGGCCATTTGTTCGCGATGCCGTGAAGACGGCCCTTGTTGTCGGTAGAGTGGAATCAGGGCATCGCGGATGGCCTGTAGGCCGCTGATGGCGAGTGCATCCGTCAGTGCATTGGACTTGGTGGAAACGTACGATTCCAACAATTGTGTCAGGGCATCCATGCCATTGGCGGCAATGACGGATGGCGGACAGTCGAGCAACAGATCCGGGTCGACGATGGCGTAATCTGCAACCAGTTTGTCGTCGCGAAATGATTTCTTGAAGCCATGCTCACCCTGCACGCTGAGGACGGCATTCTTGGTGGCTTCGCTGCCGGTTCCGGCGGTAGTCGGTACCGCGATGAAGGGAACGGCCGGGCCGTGATACGGCAACTCCGGACCGACGCCTTCGAGAAAATCCATAACCGA
>JAMWZR010000068.1 GCA_024282035.1 Nitrosomonas sp. | reverse complement strand
GAAAATAGTATCTGTTTTTAACATTCATCTCAGTAAGTTAGCACACTTTTGTAAGTTCTTAACTTCCTAAGACCCATTGCAAATTACTACCACTATCTTTTTTGAGATTATCAAAATATCGTTTAACTACAGACTTACCAGGCAAATTGTCGTGTTTGGTATAAACCATGTAATGCACAATTCCATGTATTACCATTGCAATCAACAAACCTTCAAAAATACCAACTTTGTATACGAGTCCAGCAGTCAGGAATGCCAACATAAGTGCATACGGACCATAATGTGTCACATGAACCAATCCAGCAATCATTTTGTATCCAGTGAAAAGCATGATGGCCGCGAGTGCAAACTTGGGCAAGAAGTCCAGATATTGAGTATTAAAGGTAAAGAAACAAACCACACACCCAATGATGAGTACTGAAAATTTGGTCATAGCACCAGCTAACTTGTTAGTAGTACTTTTAGCTAGTCCATCCAAATTAGTCATACCACCGAAGAAGCTTGATCCCAAATTAGCAATCCATATAGCCAACAGGCTGTTATTACTATTAGTTTTACGTTTTAAAGGATCTATCTTTTCGATTGCAGCATTACTCATAACTTGTTCGATCACATCTACAATCGCCAGCATTGCGCAGAAAAGAACCATGTAGACCAGCATCATGACGGATACATCAGAAGTTGGTAGCGGCAAGTTCAAGGAAAGCTCGACATCTTCAACCGATATCATAGGCACCGAAATAAACTGCGCCAATATCACCCCACCAATAATGATTGCGAAATACGGAATTGCAGGTTGCTTATCCTTGAATTTTGAAAAAAGGAACAAGAATAATGCCAAACCAGCGGCTGAGATACCAACCATCTGAATTCGCGCTTCATTCCAGAATACATCGGTAACCATTGCCGCAGGAATTTCATAGGTAAACTCCGAAAATCTCAGGAAAATTTTAATCCCAACACCTGCCAATAGCCCTTCAACCAAATAAACAGGAACGGCAACCAATAAATAACGCTGCCAATTAAACTTCCATATGATTGCCTGCATGATTGCGGTCATAAAAATACAAAAAGCCATATTTTCAACACCAAAATTTGCAACCCCTAAAGCAAGCACCGGTGCAAGACCAGCAGCAATACCTGGTGAACCTATATAATTACCAGGCTTAAACCAAGCATTAATCCAGCCAATTAAAGAGGCAAAAGCCACTGTTGCGAGACCCACCTTAATCGGATAATCGGACATCATTGCAATCCCGATTGTTAATGGAATTGCCATTGCGCCTGTAATCAATCCAGCAGCTGTATCACGGACCAAATACTGCGCCTGAAAAGCTGCGGAACCTGTTGATGCACTTTGTGCACTAGTTGACAACGATTCGCTTACATGCGATTCGTCACTTGTTTGCGTTGCCATAACATCGCCCCTATCATTTATATTCTGAACGTTCAAATTTATATTCAGAAAATAAGTTAATAAAATATACCCGGCTAATGTTCAAGGAGTTACTGTTTGAGAGCACAGTTTTAAGTAACTGAATAATAAACAAATATTTTTTTATTCTATTACTTTATATGATAACTACCTGCGATTAGCTTGATGGTTATCCTATTCCTAGGGCACTGGCTTGTACATTGGCCAATACCTTATTTTTTAATAAGAAAAAATATTTTATGAATCGATATTAATTGCTCATTGCAATTAAGGATATTTACCATTAACTATTAAGTTAATTTATTTCATCTGCTCAGGAAAATTCTTTAGTTTTTTATACAAAACCCTTTTACAGACCAAGCCAATTGCTTAATTATTTCTAATGCTATCTCTAAGCAAACAATCCATATTCTTATATTTAACATTCCATATTATTATCATAATTACTTAACCAAATGATATATATGACTATATGCAATAAAAATATAACGACTATTCCATTGCTCAATAAAATACTAAGCTGGGCATGAATAACTCTATAATTGAATAAAATCGATACATATTTTCAACATAGCGTTTGCAAAACATACAGCCTCACTATTTTGCCGATCTTAGACTTGCACTGGGACCAAATGATTGGCTCGGACTTCACTTCCTGAATTAAAACACTGATGCGCAGCTTTATGGGCTGATAAATTGGATAACCTGACTAGCACTTGTAGCTGAGGAGCCTACAAGACTTTCATACAAACCCTTAAAGCGGTATTAGAAGACGAAGAGTTTTATAAAGACACAACTATCAATGTAATTAATTGAAAATATTTTTTGCTCAATCTTTGGCGCACATTATGCAGAACTCAATGACTGAGCGTTGTGATTTGAAAGTACATTCTATAATTGATTACGGATAAGGAGCGCTAACCCATTCATATTTATTCTTTAATTCAATTTTTTTGAAGTACCTAGGATTTATGAAGCAGATATATAGGAGAGTAAATTCAAGTGATCCACACTAACTATCAAAATTTGCCATAAAGAAACGTAAGGCGCATCACTGAATTTTAACTATTCGAAAAACGAGTATATTCAAACACGTTTTCTGAATTCATGATTATGTGGGTCGATTTCAATTTTATCGCCTATTTCCACAAAAGCAGCTACTTGTATCTCGAAACCTGTTCCCAACAACCGTGCAGGTTTCATGATTTTACCGGTGGTATCGCCTCTGACTGCAGGCTCCGTATATTCAATTTCTCTCACGATTGTATTCGGCAACTCTACAGAAATAGCCTTACCGTCATAAAAGGTGACCTGACAAACATCTTCCATACCATCAATTAGGTAATTCAATACATCCGACATATTATCGGCTTCCACTTCGATCTGGTTATAATCGGCATCCATGAAAACATATAAGGGATCAGCAAAATAACTGTATGTACAATCCTTTTTGTCCAGAACCACCATGTCAAACTTCTCATCCGCTTTATACACAGCTTCAGTGGTCGTACTTGAAAACAAATTTTTCAATTTCATCTTAACCACTGATGCATTACGGCCAGATTTGGTAAATTCTGCCCGCTGCACAACCATGGGATCATTACCTACCATGACGACATTACCTGAGCGTAGTTCCATTGCGGTTTTCATAGTTCTATTCCAAAATTAAGTTGTAAGCAAATAAGATGTTTATTGTTCAAAATCAATTAGCACACGATTTTTAATCGGCGGATTATAGCTGATTTTCAACAAACTGCACCAGCCCGGAAGTCAAGTCTTGCCGTTGTAATAGCTGAGCAATCCAAGATTCATTATGCTGCGCAAGTGACTTCTGTAAATCCAGGAAGTTCACCCAAGTTGCGGAATCAAGTGGTATCCCACCATTCCAGGCGCGCCAAAGTTCGATTACAGTCTTAGCCGTCGAAACTGGCATTGATTCCACGTACAAATCAAGAAACGCCTCTAGTTTATTCCAGTGCGCACCATCGCTTTGCGGATATATATTCCAAATGAAAGGCTTTCCAGCCCACTGTGCGCGCGCAAAAGAATCCTCACCCCGCGCAAAATTGATGTCACAGCTCCAGAGTAGCCGGTCATAATTGTCCTGTTCCAGAAAAGGAATAATCTGAATAGTGAGCGTCCCAGATTCCACGACAAATCTTTCGCCATCACACACAGATCCAAGCAAAAACGCAATCTTTTCGGCAACTCTCCCAGATGGCACGATCAGCAATACTGGATACGCCGAATGAGACAAGACTTCGATCAGCGATTCAATCGGCGCCGATTCATAACAAAACAAAGAAATCCGAATCTGGTTCGGTTTGCGCTCGAAAATACCCTGATGCCTTAGAAAATCCAGCTCAACTCGTTGGTCAAAAGCTAACCTTTTCCCCTGTAAGTCTTTTTCTCGCAACAATCCACCTGTACCCGCCACAAAACCAGGAAAATAACAAGTTTTAATCAATGCAGAACGCGGATGCGGAGAAGGTAATGCATGATAATGGGCAACCCAGGATTCGGCACTCAGATACTCAAGATCTATCCATACCGGCTGCCTTGCCATTCTTGACAGACTGATCACATAGTTTTCAGGAAGGGTACAGGCAAATGCTTCGATGATCACTTGTGCCGGTTCAACCGCTGCGAATGCGTCAGCATCGTTCTGATTTCCGCTCCAGCGACAAATCTGTACTTCCTGAATGACCTGACATGGCAACTCTGGATTGACTGCCGGTGCCATCAACTTGAAACAATCCAAGTCATCAATCCATAAGCGCACCATCTGCCGATGCTCCCGCACCAGTTGTCTGGCCAATCGCCAGCTCACACCGACATCCCCGAAATTGTCGATGACCGTACAAAAAATATCCCAGCGCAGCACTTTAGTCATTCAACTGTTAAGGCTGAAGTAAATACGGATCTTAAACAGCTGTTACTTTGGCATAGAGATCATGTGTATCCGCTCGAGTAATTTCAACCTCGATGAAATCGCCAAGTTTGGCATCACCAACACGCTCAACATAGACCAAACCGTCTATCTCCGGTGCATCAGCACTGCTTCTGGCGATCACGCCTTCATCCGTGAATTCGTCGATCATCACCGTCATACGTTGGCCAATTTTCTGCTGAAGTCGCTGTTGACTTATTGATTCCTGTAGCTGCATGAAACGTGCTCGCCGCTCTTCCTTGACTTCTTCTGCAACTGCTCCTGGCAACTGGTTAGCTGCAGCTCCTTCGACAGTCGAATAGGCAAAACAACCAACGCGATCCAGTTGCGCTTCCTGTAAAAAGGCCAGTAATTCTTCGAACTCGGCTTCGGTTTCACCTGGAAATCCTACGATAAACGTACTACGTAGGGTTATATCGGGACAAACTCTGCGCCACCGCTGAATCCGCTCCAGATTGTTTTCGGCACTGGCAGGACGCTTCATGGCTTTGAGTATGCGTGCATTGGCATGCTGGAATGGCACATCCAGATAAGGCAATATTTTTCCTTCTGCCATCAGAGGAATTACTTCATCCACATGAGGATAAGGATAAACGTAATGCAAACGCACCCACACCCCCAATGACCCAAGTGCTTGCGCAAGCTCGGTCAATCGAGTTTTGATTGGCCTTCCCTGCCAGAAACCGGTGCGATATTTGACATCCACGCCATATGCGCTGGTATCCTGCGAAATAATGAGTAATTCCTTGACTCCGGCGTCGACAAGATGCTCCGCTTCCTGCATCACCTGATGAATCGGTCGGCTTACCAGATCGCCGCGCATCGAGGGAATGATGCAGAACGTACAGCGATGATTGCAACCCTCTGAAATCTTTACATAAGCATAATGCCGCGGTGTCAGGCGAATACCCTGAGGAGGAATCAAGCTGGTATAAGGATCATGGGGCTGTGGAAGATGCGTATGAATAGCCGACATCACTTCGGGTAAGGCATGTGGCCCCGTTACAGCCAGAACCTGAGGATGGGCACGTTTGACCACCTCCCCGTCTTCCTTGGCACCAAGACATCCGGTAACTATCACCTTGCCGTTCTCTGCCAACGCTTCACCAATGGTATCGAGCGATTCTTCTACCGCACTATCGATAAAACCACAGGTATTCACCACGACCAGATCGGCGTCTTCGTAGGTTGGAGAAATTTCATAGCCTTCTGCTCGCAACTGCGTCAGAATTTGTTCAGAATCAACGAGTGCCTTGGGGCAACCGAGCGAAATAAAGCCGACTTTTTGTGCTGGATGTTTGTGTGACATGTAAAATGAATCAGAATGTTGTAATGTTCTCAATGAAAGCGAATTTTAGCTGAATACAGTGTCATGTATTTTTTTATCTGCTAATGCAATGAATCTGGAAGAGAAAATGTACAAACCAGCCCCCCGATATATCCTGCAACTCATCCCATTCCTGCTCGTTTTGCATGCCTTTCCTGTCATGGCGCAAATCGACTGTGCCACGTTGCCTCACTGGGTAAAGCTGGAGAATGGATTGCAATTGAATCAACAGCATATCTTTTGCGGCGAATGGAGCCACAATCGCCCCAAAGGCTTCCATGCCCGTCCACATGGAATGAATCCAACTACGGTAGCTCAATTCACCGTTCAGAGTCAGCCGAATGCTTCGGGTATTTATACCGGTCGTTGGTCTCATCAGAAGGATTCGGGAAAAAACAAATTTTCATCGATGTTTCCCGATCACTGTTCCACCGAACAAATATTGCATTCGATCAGTTACGCTACAACCAGTGCAAATAATGCTCAATGCCCAACCGGATCGCCGGACTGGACTCAATGCGGTCTGAACAAACCCGCGACAGGAGATAACCAGGAGCAGCGCTACTGCAGCCAGGATGGCAAATTTTTCACCATCGGTTTCGCCCCTGCCAAGCAGGGTAAAATCAATACAGCCTTTCCCATTTTTGAATGAATACACCGACAGATTTCAGCTGGCTCGGCTACGATCACAAAGATGCCACTCATCGTTTGATTACGGCCTACCTAACATTGGACATCCAGAGAAGCATGGAAGCCACCACCGAGTTACTGGATAGAATACAGGCCATACAGTCCGGTCAGATTACGGAGTGGGAACGCATTGGAAATGCCTATTGCCTGCGATTGTTGCCCGAATTTGTGGAAATCGAGGAAGACTATGCGGAAGAACCGGGCATACCCATAGAGATTCCATTACCTTTGTTTGCAGCTGCTGTTTCAGCCTGGCATCAGCAACTGGTTGGCTCGCTCAAAAACGCATGACGTGCTGTCTGCACTTCTGCAACAATCCGTTTGCTGCTTACCCTACAAACCTGGCTGCATCGATAATCGACCAGAGATGGATGATCGCTGCAATGACAGCCGGAATGATCAAAACGGCAAAAAAATAACCGGTTCCCGCCAGCGCGAAAAATAAAAATGCAGGCAGTAATCGTCCCTGCACCAATTGCCCCAAACCAGGAATAAAAAAACTGCAGATTGCAGCCAGTACATTTCCACCCGAACCTTGTCCTGTCATTGTTTTTCCTTGTCGATCTGAATCGTATATGTTTAACCGTATTGGATTACTTTCGCTCCGCATTGTCAAAGTCGATTCCAATCACGTTACCAGCCATTTTCTTCTCGCGAACCCGATCCACACTTCCTAATGCCTGAATTTTCTGCGACGTATCGTGAATCAATGCATCCAGCTTTTGGACCGACTCGGGCGAGAGTGTTTTGTGTCTTTCAATCTCGAATGTGAAGAATTGCAAAGGGTCTTAGGAAGTTAAAGCGGGTTTAGGCGTAATAATTTAAGAACTGCAAGGTAGAGATTATCACGAC
>JAMWZR010000067.1 GCA_024282035.1 Nitrosomonas sp. | reverse complement strand
TCGGTGAATTTGAAGTCATCGATAAGCCGCTGAACAATAAAAAATTCGCTTACGCCAAACTCATTCATCTCATCCAGTCATCCGCACAAAGACAAGCTGCTGCCTGCCAGTACATCAGTCTGGAGGAAAATGCCTGTACGGGTTGCCCCTGGATGATTGCCGATTATACAAGCCAGCTTGAGCAAAAAAGAAATCGCTTTGTGTATGCAATGAAAAGAGTCGGATTTGACGCCACACAATTAACCATCAGCGCTGTTCATCCTGCCCCGCAAACTTATGGATACCGCAACCGCTGTCAGTTGAAAACAGATGGCGTGCAATTGGGTTTTATCTCGGAGCACTCTCATCAGATCGCACCAATCGATGATTGCATTGTGCTCAATGATTCCTGCAGAAAGTTATTAAAAACAGCCCTCATGCGGTTACCCAACACGGCTTGGCAAAGCGACCCCGGGGAGGATTTGAATGTCATTGAATTGGACGACGAATTGCCGCCGGAAGCAATTCACATCAATCAGAAACGCCCGTTCAAACAGGGCAATACCAGCCAGAACCTGTGGATGCAGAACTGGTTACGACAAAAACTCGCACAAAACACTCCTTTGGGCAAAGTCGTGGAGTTATTTTGCGGTTCCGGCAATTTCACGCAAATCATCGCTGAATCGAATTGCACCGCGATCTTCGCTTACGAATCGGAAAGCAGTGCCATTCAATCGCTCAAAGCCAGAAACTTCGCCAAGGTTCATCCTCAGGTTACCGATCTTTTTCAACCCATGATCTGGAAAAAAATCAAAAAACATGTTATTGACGCAGAAACTTTGGTTCTCGATCCACCCCGCTCCGGATTGAAAAAACTGCAGGGTTTTTTTGATAGCTTTATTTCGTTGAAAACGATCCTCTACATCTCGTGCAATCCAGAAACCTTTGCCCGCGATGCCTGGGCATTTAATCAACAAGGCTGGTCGATTGTGGATATTCAACTTGTCGACCTGTTTCCGCATACGCCACATGTTGAAGCCGTGGTTGAATTTAAAAAGATTTAGGTATCGAACAACCTAACGTAAAGTAAAACACCCAAGCGGAAGTCAATTCAACCGCTCGGGTGCATCGGTCACACAGCTACACTATCCACTCGCATGACTTGCTGCTGATGGCATTCACTCAATTAGCGAAATTGTAATCGGTGCGTTTGTATTTGATTGCCGGTCAGTGATGCTGACAAATTTCCATTGACAATGCTGGCATCGGCGATATCGGTTTCAATATGCGTCGTCCTTTTTCCCGACACAATGGTTGGCGCCAATGACAAAGTGTAGTTGCGCGCCGCATTGGCTTGATTCCAGACCCGTGCGATGACGCCCTGACTGATCCCGTCTTCGGCTGGCTTCAAAGCCCACAACAACACATCCGGATCTGAAATCGTCAAAAATGAATAATTCTTCTCATTGTAAGATGGATCGGTTCCTGTCACTCGGCTAGTGGCCAACGGATTCTGATGCTCGAGCGAAAATTTCATCGCCGAAGTTTGGTTAAATACACCGTGTGTTTGCAAGGCAAATCTTTGCAAAAACTTGGCATGTCCTCCCTGATTGGGGATACCTAAATTAGGGCCATCCACCTGTCCGCCTGCCAAAATATTCAATTGCGGTGTCGTGGTATCCAGTACCGTGTGTGTGCTATTGCCCAATTGCATATAATAAGCATCCGCATTCGACAGCGTAACACCTACCCCGCCGCCCGACATATCGGCAAAGTGATTGATCGTCAACCAATCATAACGCGCATTTCTCGGCGAATAGTGACCGCCATCTGACAGTAGCTTGGCGCGAATCACCGCACCGACTTCCTCGTGCCAAATATCAGGTGAATCAATGTTGAATGAATAACCCCATGTCAACGTTTCGCCAAAATTCTGCAGGATATTGTTGTCAATTTCGATGCGATTAGTGCCTCTAACCAAAGTAATGCGCGAAACCAGTGTGTGTGGATTCATCGAAGTGGCCAGCAGCGTAACGCTAACGGGTCCGATGTTTTCCACCGTCAAACTCCCGCCGATTCCACCCAGATCATTGATCGCGCGATCATTAATCGTCCGCGCAAATTCGCGATTTGCCCGCTTTTTATCAATCAGACTAGTAATTGCACCGGTACTTGAAACCGTGATGCGGTAAAAATCGTTCTCAATGACATTGCCACTGATGGTTGCAGCATCTGGAAATGCAGTGCCGGCACCGCTTCTGATTTCAAATACTTTATAGCCTACCGAAGGAACGTTGCTGGCCAGAACTCTCAGATGGGTTCGCCCATTGACCGTGACATACTGAGAAGGCACTTGCTGACCGGTCGCGATATCGACAACATGAACCGCGCTGGTATCACTGACGTAGAAATCGGCGTAATCGGTCCGTGCCCAACTCAAACTGTTAAAAACATAAAACCTGGGGTTGGTGCCACTAAGAGCTATCATTGCACCCAGCTGATTTTTCGCATCGTTGTGTAGTTTATTGACGTAGGTGGTAATTTCACCTTGGATTTTACGCTGCCAATTGGCTCTGGCGGTACGCGTCACCGGACCATCCGCAGTCCAGTTATGTTCATAATATAAGCCAAAATTAATCATGGCCTTATCGCGGGCGGCAATGCGGCTATCCATAAAGCCGGGTCTTTTCAAGGAAACCAGCGTAGCCAGCGCATCGGCACTACGCAGTTTCTCCACGGCACGCTTCACTCTTGCGGAAACTTCCGACATCGAAGCCGAATAGAGTTCCCATTCATTCCCATAGCTTGCTGCAAAGGTTTCCAATTCCGCGCCGTGATTAATTTCAAAATCCTGAAAAAAATCGAGCTGATTCGACACGATGACTTGGCGATTCGCATTGGTTAATTGCTGCGCGGCGGTAACAAAAACATTGTCGGTCGTTTTTAAATCATCTTCTCCCTTACCGAAGATTCCGATAACAGGAAAAGGGTGACGGGCTTTAAACGACGCATTATTTTCCACAAAATCAACCGTGGTGAAGGGATTGCGTCCCTCGGCATAACCGCCGATCGAGTTATTGTTGGTTAACAGCGAATTCCATTTCATCAGAATCCGGCTGCCGTCGCGCCCACCGACATAATAAGTTTCGCGATCCCGGTTACTCAAGTGAGGCACATGCGAAGCGCATCCACAAACCCCTTTCCAGGAATATTTTGCTCCTGAACCGGCCCAGAGCGAAGACAAACCATAAGGCAGCGTCTGATTCTCCATGGCGATGGCAATCGGAAAATCAACGCCATAAGTGCGCTGAATGAGTCCCGGATAATACATGCCGCGCAGAACCGCTTCTGCCGGCGTGCCGCCGTTTGACAGTACCAGAGCCGCTGAATGAGTCCCGGATAATACATGCCGCGCAGAACCGCTTCTGCCGGCGTGCCGCCGTTTGACAGTACCAGAGCATTGAGCGGCATGCTGAAATGCCCGTCGTTTATGCGCTTAATCAGTCTCTGGAACTGCGGTGCTGTGCGGTTCTTTTGATAAATCCACATCCAAAAACTACCGTCAGCATTCCAACGCGCCTGATACGGCGGCGCATTTCCTTCAGTGGCATCCATCCGGTCGAGATAATAATCGGTCATGGTCAGAAATGCATTTTCGTAGGTCGCTTCATCTGCTGTCCACATATAGTCAGTATGGTCGTCGGGAGCTAGATAAATCCGCTTTTGCGCAAAAGCGCCTTGCATCATTAACATTAACAATAAAAGCACCAAGCTGCTTAGCATATAATTTTTCATAGTCATCTCCAGAACGGAAGCATCAAAAGCAAAAGATGTCCGCTAGGTTACCTACAAAAAAAAATGGCTAAATCTGGAAGAAGGTCAGAAAACAGAACTAATTCATTCTGGATCTTAGGAAGTTAAAGCGCATCCAACCACGATTGTTGGCGCATTGCGCATAGGAATTCTAACGCCACAGGCTATCGCGAAACAGAAGGCGACAAAGTAATGATGATTTAGACGAATCACGTTCATATATCAATCAATTGCAACCAATCGATAATTATTTATACAGTGACGAACAATAAATCAATCAACTGATGCGCGCCAAGCAGGCATAAGAAGCATCGAAACTCATCGCATGACACAGTCACACCTGTTTAATCACGCCGTCTTCCAACTCCACCACTCGATCGGCAATATCCAGAATGCGGTAATCATGCGTTACCAACAGGATGGTAGTTTGTGATTCCTTAGCTAATTGCTTCAGCAGATTAACCGCTTCATGACCGCTTTGTTTATCCAACGAAGCCGTTGGTTCATCGGCCAGAATAATCTTGGGTTGACCAACCAGCGCTCTGGCAATCGAAACACGTTGCCGCTGTCCGCCGGAAAGCTGATCCGGTCTGTAATCGAGTCGGTCGCCAAGTCCCACGGCAATCAACATCTCTGCCGCCCGCTCGCGTCTTTGGCGCTCGGTCAAGGCAGCATTGATCTCCAGCGTCATGCTGACATTTTGCAACGCAGTCAACGATTTCAACAAATTATGCTGTTGAAAAATATAACCGATCTGCTGACGGGCTTTGACTTTGATTTGTTCGCTACTATTGATGAACTGCTGATCAAGCACTTTCACGCTACCGTGAAAAGCCTGGCGCAGACCGCCGATGATGGTCAGAAATGTCGTTTTTCCAGAACCGGAAGGTCCTGTGATCAGTACGATTTCACCTTTCTCGATCGAAATCGTAACATCCTTCAGCACCGGCTGCGTTAATACGCCACTGCCAAAGCTGAAATTCAGATGCTCGACGTCAATGACGGTAGACATCAGAACATATCCGCCGGATTGGCATCTTTCAACTTGCGTATCGCCAGCAAGCCTGCCATAAAACACATGGACAGCATGAACATGAACACAGTCGTGACTTTGCCAAAAGGCAGCGGCATGGGCATGTACATTTTGGATTCCGCCATGTGGTACAACCCCAATGACAGTAGGTAGCCGGGAATAAACCCCAGAACCGCCAGAAAGAAAGCCGAAGCAAACACCACGCGCACAAAATAACCCTGTTCATAGCCCATGGCTTTCAGCGTAGCAAATTCATTGCGATGATTGGCGATATCGGTGAAAAGTATCTGATAAACAATCACCAGACCAACTACCCACCCCATGACAGTACCAAAGCCAAAAATAAACCCGATTGGCGCCGTATTCGCCCAATAATCCTTCTCATAGCTCAACAACTCTTCATAGGTAAAAATATTGACGAATTCATTTAATTGGCTTCTTAGCGCAGCTTGCACCTGCGTGGCAGAGGCGCCGGGATGCAGTTTAATCACCCCCAAGTCGATATCTTCGTGATTCCTTCTGGAAAAAATACGCATGAAATTCAGATCGCTGGTCACCACATTGCCGTCGGCTGCAAAAGATACTCCCAGACGAAACAATCCAACCACAGTGACTTTATAATCATTGATTTCTGTCACATTCTGGTCTGCAGCCAGCAACTGCCGCATAGGCCCGAATTCCGGGCGTGAATATTCGTCAAACAACACCGTATCCTTCAAGCGCAATTCAGCACGCTTATCGTCAATGGCATCGATCTTGAATATCTGCGAATCCGGATCAAAACCGTAAACCATCAGGGTGCGCTTGGTCCGGGTCTGGATATTCTTGAAAGGCGCGAGTCCCAAATATAATGGATAAGCTTCCGCAACTGCGGAATTACCCAAAACACGCATCAACTCGCTGCGCTTGAACCGTACCGGACGCCACAGCGCTTCGCTTTGCTTGTGCATTAGAAATAAATCACCATTCAATTTTACCGGCGCCGAGGCTGCACTGGCATACAGGGCATCCCTGAAGCCCAATTGCATGAATACCAGCACGCAAGCAAACAGCACACCGCAAATGGCCGCTACCAGCTTAGTGCGGTCAAAGACAAGCTGCCGCCACGCCAGGCGTGCAGGAAAATAAAACCAGATGATCGGCTTCACGGCATGATGCGCACTTTGATCTGACGGAAAATCTGATGCTGCAAATCGGTCGTTGCTTCCGGCTCCAGAGTAAGGCGTACTTCGATGATACGATTGTCGCGATCCGCCAAAGGGTCGGTATCATTTAAATCATTCTTCCTGACCAGATAACCCAATTCTCTGACCTGAGCGTGATAACTGCGCTTGAAACCGGAAGCCGTAATACACCCCTGCTGTCCAATTTTTACTTGAGGCAACTCCGATTCATAGACTTCTGCCACAACATCCAATTGCGTCAAATCGGCCATTTCCAACAACCCTTTGTCTCCAATCCGTTCACCGGGCCGGGCAAAAACTTTGACTATCGTTCCCGAGATGGGCGCATAGATCAACGTATTTTCCAATTCCGCCTCGGCAATTTTCTGCTCAGCCTGTGCGTGAGCGATTTCAGCCGACAAGCGCTGCAGCTTCGCTGTCGATTGTTCAAATGCCAGCCTTTTCTCATCGGCCAGTGAAATACTTACTGCTGAACTGGGTTCCAGCGATTGATGGCGTTCATGTTCTCTTTTGTTAAATGCTAAAGCAACCTGCTCCACTGCTTTTTCTGCGTGCAGCACTTTGATGCGCATGCGGATTGCTTCCACTTCAGCTCTTCTTTTGGCGTGTTGTGAAAGAACCGCCAATTTTTCTCCCGCCTTGACCAAATCGGTTTCCTGAAACAACAACCGTTCCACGCGAGCGCCTTCCGGTCCAGCATTATGCGAAACTTTAATCACGCGCGAACGCGGCTCTATGCGGCCTAACGCACCAGTGCCCTGATTCGTATCCAACCGGCACGACGTGTCGGCAAATGCGCTGGCGCACGTTGCCACGAACAATCCCATCACAGCAAGCCAATCATTGGTTTTTGTATTCATGAATTCTTTTTTAATAACAGAAAATTGCACACCACACTTCACTTTCTACCCAGCACTATCCAAATTATCTGTAGCGGATTCAAAGTTAAATTACAATGTATTTTTAGATAGCCCACTATTGGCCTGTTAAACCATTTCTACCCAAGCAACCAATAATACATGCAGAATATTTTATAGCGAATCAGGTTGAATAATAGCTATTTACAGCACTCAAGTGGAGCGTCCATAGCACTTGGCAATAGACGCAAGCCAATCAAACTTTTTACAATGAGGTAAACGACATGGCATTTATCCAAGGTACTGAATTTAACGACAACGACACTACCCAGTTCAATGGCACCAGTTCTCAATTTTTTTCTCGTTTAATTGGCACCACTACAAGGGATTTCATTGATGGATTAGGTGGAGATGACATCCTGATTGGCGGCGATGGTGATGATATATTAATCGGTAATACGGGTGCTGATATTATGAATGG
>JAMWZR010000066.1 GCA_024282035.1 Nitrosomonas sp. | reverse complement strand
AATACGAATGGTTGCAGTTCTTCCCATTTCAATATTCCTTGCAAGGATTTATTACCGGCACCTGTGCCCTTGATTTGCAGCGATGAGCCTGCTGGCAATACCGCCGTAGCCATCAATGTTTCACCTGCATTCAATCCGAGAATGATTACTCCCTTGCCACTCGATAATGCCTTCATTTCACTGATCGGAAATAACAATAATTTGCCGTTGCTGCCCAATGCCGCTACCAGGCTGCCATTGGCAACATTCACGGGTGGCAGCAAAACATCCCCTTTGCCCAGCGTCATGAAAGCCTTGCCAGCCTTTTGGCGCGAAACCAGATCTTTTAACGTCGCAATGAAACCATATCCACCCGATGAGCTGAATAGATATTGAGTGTCAGACATGGCGGCACACATGACCGCTGCCTTGACTTTGGGCAGCATATCCAGCAAGGAAGTCAGTGGCACGCCGTCGCTGCGCCCACCGGGAATGTCGGTTGAAGACAGACTGTAGGCACGCCCTCCGCTGTCCAGCACGACAATCGGATAGACCGTGCGCGTTTGCGCCATGGCCAGCAACTGATCGCCATCCTTGAACGACAGCGTAGTCATTTCCACATCATGGCCGGTACGCTGGCGTATCCAGCCATTCTTGGACAAGATGACCGTACACGGCTCATCCGAAACAGACACCGCTTTGGCTACTACGCGCTCGGCAGCTTCGATCAATGTTCGACGATCATCGCCGTATTTTTTCACATCCGTTTCGATCTCTCCGATGATCATATCGCGCATGGCCATTGTATTGCTCAGCACAAACTTCAATCCATCCTCTTCCGTTTTCAGCTCGCTCATTTCTTTTTCGATGCGAATGGCTTCCAGGCGGGCCAATTGGCGCAATCGAATTTCCAGGATATCATCCGCTTGAATTTCGGTAATCCCGAACTGAGCCATTAAATCCGCTTTGGGATCATCCGCTTCACGAATGACTCTGATCACTTCATCAATGTTCAGCAGCACCACCATGCGGCCTTCCAGGATGTGCAGGCGTTTTTGCACCTGATCCAATCTCGTGCGGCTACGACGCGTGACGGTAGTGGTACGAAATTGCACCCATTCGGTCAGTAATTGCAAAATGTTCTTCTGATTTGGCCTGCCATCCAATCCAATCGCCACCATATTCGCCGGTATCGTTGTTTCCAGACTGGTGTGTGCAAGCAACAGCGCGATGAATTGCTCCTGCGGCATGCGCGAGGAACGCGGTTCCAGCACGATACGCACCGAAGCATCTTTGCCGGACTCATCCCTTACGGTTTCCAGCGCATCGAGGAATAGCTGCTTCATCTGCTTTTGCTCAACTGACAAGTCTTTCTTGCCGGTTTTTACCTGCGGATCAGCAAACTCTCCAATTTCTTCCAATACCTTCTTGACCGAAACACCGGGTGGCAACTCATGCACCACCATGCGCCACTGACCGCGCGCCTGCTGCTCAATCGTCCAGCGTGCGCGCACACGGAAAATACCCCGGCCCGTGGCATAAGCTTCGCGTATCTCCTTGGCGCTGGAAATCAGTTGCCCGCCGCCTGGAAAATCCGGCCCCTGGACATGTTGCAGAACTTCATCAACCGTCATCACCGGGTTATGCATCAGCGCGATTGCCGCATTGCCCACCTCACGCATGTTGTGCGGCAAGCATTCCGTAGCCATGCCAACCGCGATGCCCGATGCGCCATTCAGCAACAAAAGCGGAAGGCGTGCGGGCAGATCCACCGGTTCCTGTTCAGAGCCATCGTAATTAGGACGAAAATCCACGGTTCCCGCGTCAACTTCGGATAGCAATAATTCTGCATATTTCGTCAATCTCACTTCGGTATAGCGCATGGCTGCGGGAGAATCGCCGTCACGTGAACCAAAGTTACCCTGACCATCGATCAGGGGATAGCGCAGCACGAAATCTTGCGCCATGCGCACCATCGCTTCGTAGGAAGCCGAATCGCCATGCGGATGATATTTACCGATCACGTCCCCCACCACGCGCGCCGATTTGACCGGCTTCGCTCCAGGAGTCAGGCCAAGCCGGTGCATGGCGTAGAGAATGCGCCGTTGCACCGGTTTTTCACCATCGGATACCGAAGGCAACGCTCGCCCCTTGACCACGCTGATGGCGTAGCGCAAATATACCTGGTGGGTGTACTCGGCCAGATCGATGCTGCCATCGTTGCTATCGCTGCCACCCTGATCGGATACAGGAGGCTCGGGCGGTGCTGGCGGCTCTCCTTCCTGCGGCGTCACTTGCGCCGGTACGGAAGCATCCATCGCGTCAAATAAATCCAGATTTTTCATTGTCTATTAAATATCCGCTTCAACTTCGTTGCCATGTATCGTGATCAATTCCTTGCGCTCGCTCGCATGAGACTTGCCCATCAGGGTATCGAAAACCCCCATAGCTTGCGCCACATCGCCCATGCCTATCTGCACCAAACGGCGCGTATCCGGGCACAGCGTGGTTTCCCAAAGCTGGACCGCGTCCATTTCTCCCAGCCCCTTGAAACGGGAAATGGTCCAACCACCTTCCCTGACACCTTCCTGGCGCAAGCGCGCTTCCAGTATATTCAATTCCATCTGATCCAAGGCATACAGCTTGCGCGGCGGCTTGTTTTTGCCTTGTGCCGGCACATCCACGCGAAACAACGGCGGTTTGGCAATATACACATGCCCGTGCTGGATGATCTTGGGAAAGTGCCGGAAGAACAGGGTCAGCAACAATGCTTGAATGTGACTGCCGTCATCGTCGGCATCGGATAGGATAATAATCTTGCCGTAACGCAAAGTGCTCATATCCACGTCGCTATCCAGCTTGTGCGGATCAATCGCCAGCGACACGGCAATATTGTGAATTTCCTGATTAGCGAGAATTTGAGATTGATCCACTTCCCAACTGTTCATGCCTTTGCCGCGCAATGGCAACACAGCCTGAATTTCCTTGTCACGCCCGGCTTTGGCCGAACCACCGGCGGAATCCCCTTCCACCAGAAACAACTCGGCATTGAGGCCCGTCAGCTCTGAATCAGTGAGTTTGCCCGGCATCACCGCCACACCGGAGCCTTTCCTACGTTCCACTGTTTTAGCTGTTTTACCGCGATCGATGGCATTCTTGATGGCCTGTTCGGCAATCTTCGTGGCCTCGGCCACATGCTCATTCAACCACAGATCCAGTGTATCCTTCATAGCAGCTGCAACCAGCTTAACCGCCTCTCGCGAGGATAATTTTTCCTTGGTTTGACCAGAAAAACTCGGATCCACCATCTTGAGTGCCAGCACAAAACGTAATTTGGACCACACATCTTCCGCCGCCAGCTTTACGTTACGCTGCATCAATCCATGCTGTTCCGCGAAAGTACGTACGCTATTGAATACCACATCACGCAATCCGGCTTCGTGCGTTCCGCCTCCCAGCGTCGGAATCAGATTGACATATGATTCGCCTCCACCCGAGCCGACAACCCACGCCAGCGCCCATTGCACGCCTTCGCCATCCGAAAAGGTTTCATTTGCGGCCAGATATTTTTCACCACAAAAAGCCGGTGCGATCGGTTCATCCTCGGCGATCATCTGATCCAGATATTGCGCGATCCCTCCTTCAAAATGCCATTCCTTCACATCAAAGCCAGCGGTGGTTTCAATATTGAACAGCACTTTAACACCCGGCAACAGCATCGCCTTGGCGCGCAACAAGTGTTCCAGTTCGGCACGATGCAGCGCTGGCGAATCGAAATACTTGGCATTGGGCCAAATACGCAACGCCGTGCCGGTATTGCGCATGCCACATGTGCCGATCACGCTTAACGGTTCGATGACGTCACCATCGGCAAAAACGATGCGATGCTGCTTGCCTTCACGCTTCACTTCCACTTCCAGGCGGGTGGAAAGTGCATTGGTCACTGAAACACCCACACCGTGCAGCCCACCGGTAAATTTATAACTACTGTTAGCCTCACCTTTGGCAAACTTACCGCCGGAATGAATGACTTGGAAGACCACCTGTATCGTCGGCACATTTTCTTCCGGATGCAAACCGACCGGAATGCCTCGCCCATCATCCGCCACACCGACCGAACCATCACGATAAAGCGTTACTTCGATATTTCTGGCATGGCCTGCCATCGCTTCGTCGACCGCATTGTCGATGGCTTCCACCACCATATGCGTTGGATCCGTAGTGCGAGTATACATGCCCGGCCGCAACTGGATTGGCTCCAACTTGCGCAGGACTCGGATGGATGATTCGTCGTAAGTTTGTTTTGCCATAATGAATCAATTGATTTGATCAAGAAATAATCCCTCATACTTCGATCCAGACCCCACCCAGTGAATACACCGCACGAAAATGTGCCTAGTGTATCCAGCAAGATTGCTTAGCAACTGGATCAATAGATGAATGGGCAGCCAATGATCTGTGTATATTGTGACGCTTGGCAACTGGGCAAATCAACAAGCGCCGCTTTTCCTCGCCTTGCCTACCGCTCGGTTGGATTATAAAACACTTCGATAAAGTCAAAACGAGGCTTTTCGCTGTTCCCGCACAACAATCAGCAACAAAATATTCTTTAACCAGCGTATAAACCCTATTCCGTACCTGTTAATAGCGAGAGAAAGCGGGCAGCTGCGGGCTTTCCAAACTATGCGAAATTTCCTGTTTATCAATTCCAAATTCAGCATCTTGTACTATTTGGTATTAAATACCCAAGAATATTACGCAATAAAATCAGCATGTAGAGTCAAAAGCGCTACACTTCTCTCACTCGGCTGAATTGCTCACGCAGTTTGTTGATAGTTTCAGCCTCACCGCGCACTCGAAAAAATGCGCCTTCATCATCCGCGCGCTCTTCCAGCACCTGACAATTTGCATAGATCCCTCCACGCAGTTGTTGTGCCGTCCAAGGCAAGAAAAGTTCGGTTTCTACCAGATCCTGCTGAAAAAATGCGACGATCTGTTGACGTAACTGCGCAACATCTTCCGGTTGAATTGCACTCATCACCACACCATCCGGGTATTTTTCCCGTAAGGCTGACTCATGCTCTACTTGCATCGCGGCATCGCCGACGTGATCAATTTTGTTAAAAATGCGAATGCGCGGCACTTCATCTGCCCCAATCTCCACCAGCACTTGATTGGTAACCTCAAGCTGACGCTCGAACCCAGGATCGCTGGCATCGATGACGTGAAGCAACAAGGATGCATCCAACGCCTCATCCAGCGTTGACTTGAACGAGGCAACCAATCCGTGCGGCAAATTCTTGATAAAACCCACCGTGTCACTGACCAATACGCGCGGCACACTCTCCGGGTAAAGGGTCCGCACGGTGGTATCCAGCGTAGCAAACAGTTTATTTGCGACCAGGACTTCACTGCCTGTCAGCGCGCGCATCAAAGTGGATTTACCGGCATTCGTATAACCGACCAGAGCTACCGTTGCCAGTCCCTGGCGTTCTTGTCGGCGCGCGCGCTGCGTTTTACGCTCAGCTTCCATAGCGACAATCTCTTGCTGAAGCTCTGCAATACGATCACGAATTTTGCGCCGATCCAATTCCGTATGCGATTCACCGCCACCGCGCCCACCCACACCACTCCGCTGCCGCCCCTGCGGCCCCGCAAGCTTGGCCGCTTCACGCAAACGCGGCGCCATGTAACCAAGACGCGCAATTTCGACTTGCGCGCGCGCTGCTCGGGAACGGGCATTGCGGTGAAAAATTTCAAGAATCACCATGGTGCGATCCATTACTTCGCAACCTACTTCATTTTCAAGATTACGCGCCTGGGATGGTGAGATCTCATGATCGACCAAAATGACATCGATTTCCCGATTATCTGAATTAACAACACTTTCCGCGTATTCGATATATCCGGAATCATTATGTACGAAGCTACGTATCTCCTGCCGCTTACCAACACCCAGGTAGGCCGTCGTGTCAAAACTGGAGCGCTTCTGCACGAACGTACTGACAACTTTATACCCCAGTGTTTTTGCAAGCTCACGTAATTCTGTCAGCGATGCTTCGAACTCAACATCATTCACACTCGGCAATTGAACGGCGGCCACAATGGCATACTTGGGTTTTTCTTTAACTTCTATTGGCATTAGGTAGTGAAATCTCTTAAATAGGTGACATCGGATAGTACCTGAAAATGGTTTTGAGGCATTGACTATTGGATCAATAAAGAAATACAGGTATTTTTATGGGCTTGTTTTAAAATCAACCCTCATTAATTGAGGGCTGATATGACATCAGCTTCATTGTCTATTTGAGAAATAATGATAATCACATAAGATTACTATCTAACAAACAGATAGTTAAGTAGAGAACCACAATCTATGCTGGCATTGATAACATTTAACAACAAACACCAGTCTGTACAATATTTCTAACATAACTGAACATCTCCCAATGGTTTCCCCTAGAAGAAAACAATAGTTTCCCCAATATGCTTAGGGATATTGATTGGGATAGGATAATCCCATACCATTTTAGAGGTTATTACTATCATGAAAACAATATTAGGAAAGTACATTCCATTTTTGCCAATTCTTGCGCTTCTTTATTTCTTTATGCAAATGGGATCTGCTGAAACACAGAATACCGAAGGCAATAAAACCATGCAGAATATCGCAACCCATAAAAATGTAGTCAATTAAACAAATTCCATAGTAATTTGATTCAAATGGTGGTTAACAACTAAAAAATCTTACGTCAGAAATGTAATTGATGTCATCATGGGAGACAAGATTACAAATCCGCATCGTAACTCAGTGAGGTAGGCCCCCAGCTTTGCCGGAGGCCTCACGGTGGTTTGACCTATACGGTGGTCATTGAGAATCTTCTATCTCGACCAAGAGAAGGAGATTCAAGATGAAAGAGTAACAGAGTTTGGCCCACACAAGGTGGGACTGTAAATACCATGTGGTATTCATTCCGAAGAAACGTAAGAAGCGGATATTTGGGGTGTTGCGCAAACATCTGGGGGAGATATTCCACGAACTTGCGATACACAAGGAAGCGAAGATAGTAGAGGGGCACAATATGGCGGATCACGTGCACATGTGCATCAGTATTCCGCCGAAATATGCAGTATCGAACGTAATGGGGTATATCAAAGGGAAAAGTGCAATTACGATAGCGAGGCGCTTTGGAGGTCGAGTAAAGAATTTTACTGGTGAGGTTTTTTTTTGCTCGAGGGTATTTTGTTTCGACGGTTGGGCTTGATGAAGAGATAGTCAGAGCATATATCCGCAACCAAGAGCAAGAGGATGAGCGCTACGATCGTATGCGTCTAACGCTACCATCTTTTAATTTTCTATTATAGTGATTCAATGAATTCAGGTGTCAAAGGTAACAACTCGTCGATACGATTATTTGGCCAGATTGGCAGTTTTGTGAGGATATCTTTAAGCCAGTCGGATGGATTAAGGCCATTGAGTTGAGCAGTACCCAATAGAGTTTGAATAGCTGCTGCACGT
>JAMWZR010000065.1 GCA_024282035.1 Nitrosomonas sp. | reverse complement strand
GGAGCGGTGAAGGCGGTGTCGAAGTGCTGTTCCAGAAGCTCATTCACGCCGCGGCGTGAGGTCATCATGATTCCTTCCCCAGGCAGGTCATCAGTTCGGCTTTCAAGTCCTGCTGCGCGTCTTCGAGTTGTTTGACGATTTGTTGGTATTCCGCCATCAGTTCTTCCGGTGCGCGGTGATTGACTTCCACTTCATGCGGATTCTTGCAATCGAGGTTGTAATTGCGTCCGGCAATGTCTTGCGCGCTGACTTTCCAGGCGTATTCGGTGGTTTTGCGGTCTTTGCGCGCGGCGCCGCCCCACCAGCTTTTTTCCCGGTCGAATTCGGCAATGGTCAACGGTTTGGAGCGGGAATAGGATTTATACCCCTCGGGATAGGGGTGCTCGAAAAACCAGACTTCTTGGGTCGATCCGCTTTTCTCAAAGAACAACAGATTGGTAGCAATGCTGGTGTATGGGCTGAATACGCCTTTGGGCATACGCACGATGGTGTGCAGGTTGAATTCTTCCAGCAATTCGCGCTTGAGCGCGGTCTTGACGCCTTCGCCGAACAGAAAACCATCGGGCAGCACCACTGCGGCTTTGCCGCCGTCGTGCTTCAACAGGTGCATGATCAATGCCATGAACAAGTCGGCGGTTTCGCGGGTTTGGTATTTGCGCGGAAAGTTGTTTTCGATGCCGTCTTCTTCCATGCCGCCAAACGGCGGGTTGGTGACGATCAGGTCGACCCGGTCGCGCGGGCCGTAATCCCTGAGCGGGCGGCTCAGTGTGTTGTCGTGGCGAATGTTGGTGGGCACGTCGATACCGTGCAGCATCATGTTGGTCATGGCCAGCATATGCGGCAGCGGTTTCTTTTCCACCCCGGAAATGCTCTCCTGCAACCGCGTGCGATCGCCAGGGGTTTTGATCTGCTGCTTCAGATGTTCGATGGCGCAGGTCAGAAAACCGCCGGTGCCGCAGGCCGGGTCGAGGATGATCTGACCGAGCTGCGGGTCGAGCATGTCGACCATAAACTGGGTGACGGCGCGGGGGGTATAGTATTCACCGGCGTTGCCGGCCGATTGCAGGTCGGCGAGAATTTTTTCATAGATGTCGTTGAACAGGTGGCGGTCGCCGGATTTGTTGAAATCGACATCCGCCTCGATGGTGTTGATCACCTGGCGCAGCAGCGTGCCGGATTTCATGTAGTTGTACGCATCCTCGAACACCGAGCCGACCACTTTACCGTGCGGCGAAACACCGGCAGCCGTCGCCAGTTTTTTCAGCGCCGGAAACAGATCGTTGTTGACGAAATCGATCAGTTCATCGCCGGTCATGCCCTCCGCATCCCTGGCCCAATTACTCCAGCGGAAGCGGCTAGGCAGCGGCGATTTATAGCCGGAAATGGTGAGCTGCCATTCCTGCTCTTTGTCGTCGAAGATTTTCAGAAAGATCAGCCAGACCATCTGACTGATGCGTTGCGCATCGCCGTCGACGCCAACGTCTTTGCGCATGATGTCCTGAATGGATTTGACCAGGGTGTTGAGGGACATGGTTGTGTTATCTCCGGTTCTTTTATCTTGTTATTCCCGCGCAGACGGGGATGTAGTGCTCCATACTCGCTTAATCAGCTCGCTTACTACCCTGGTATAAAGGGTACCGTTCTCTGGCTTGCCAGAATGTAGGCGCAGGGCTGCGTCATGTCACCCTCCTGGATTCCCGCTTTCACGGGCATGACGATCAGGCAAATAAAGCGCATCTTCCAGGTCATGCACCGCCTGCTGATACTGATCCAGTCCGCCAAAGGTGCGGATGATTTCTATCGGCGTGCCAAATCCGGTAAAAGGCGCGATGGTGAGGATTTGTGTCTCTTCGATCTGCGCCACGCCTTCATCGGCGTATTTGTCGAGCAGCGCTTCCAGCACCCGGCGAGCCTGTTCGCCGTAGCGGGTAAAGTAGTTGCGTTTTTTTACCTGCTCGGCCCGCTCCTTGCGGGTAAGCGGCGGCCTATCCCATGCCACATGGCAGAGTAAATCAAAGGGATCAAACAGCTTGCCCGAATCGCGACCAATCTCGTCGGCAAGCGCATCGAAAAACACACCTTGCTCCGACAGTTCGTCGATAATGGCCTGCTTTTTATCGGCACTGTTCCAGCGGCGCAAAAAATCGTCAAGAGAAGCGTATTCCTTGGCTACCGCCTTGCGGGTGTAATCCTTGAGCGATTCGGTAATCAAGCGGCCATCCGCATCGAAATATTGTACCCGCTCGGCAATCACCTCGACTTTGACATTGGCGACGACAAAGCGGCGGCGATAGCTTGCTTCATCCGGATCAGGTTCCGTTACGCCGCTCCATGTCGAGTTTGTATCGGAATCCGGGTAAATCATGCCGCCGCCGGTTTCTTCATCGGTAATATCCGGCGGCACGGGGGAATCGGTTGCCTTGGGTTCATACACTTGCACCGGATCGCCGTCAAAATCCGGATCGGCAAACAATTCGGTGGCTTTCTTGAAATCAAGAATGGTGAAGTAGTATTTGCCGTAATCCTCGTTGATGCGGGTGCCGCGCCCAATGATCTGTTTGAATTCGGTCATGGATTGAATGCGCTGATCGAGCACGATCAATTTGCAGGTTTGTGCATCGACACCGGTTGTCATCAGTTTGGAAGTGATGGCGATGACCGGGTATGTGCTTTCCGGGAAGATAAAGTTGTCCAGTTCGGCTTTGCCCTCTTCGTTATCACCGGTAATGCGCATGATGTACTTGCTGTTTTGTGCGACGAGGTCGGCATTCTCGTTCACCAGCGCCTGACGCACGCGTTCGGCATGGTCGATGTTTTCACAGAACACGATGGTTTTGTCGAAACGGTTGGTTTGTTTGAGGAATTCGGTAATTTTCCTGGCAACCAGTTGCGTACGTTGTTCGAGCACCAATACTTTGTCAAAATCCTGCTGATTGTAAATGCGATCCTCGATTTCAAAGCCGTGTTTATCCAGCATTCCCTTGTCGGGTCGCCAACCGGTCAGATCTTTGTCCAGATCGATACGCACGACCTTGTAGGGCGCCAGAAAACCGTCATCGATACCCTGCTTCAGCGAATAGGTGTAGATCGGATCACCAAAATAATCGATGTTGGAAACTTCTTTGGTTTCCTTGGGCGTGGCGGTCAATCCGATCTGCGTGGCTGATGTAAAATAGTCCAGAATCTCGCGCCAGGCGGAATCAGCAGCGGCGCTGCCTCGGTGACATTCGTCGATGACGATGAGATCGAAAAAGTTGGCGCTGAATTGCTTGTAGATATTTCTTTCTTCTTCGTTGCCCGTTACCGCCTGGTAGAGCGAAAGATAAATTTCGTAAGATTTGTTGGCCTGGCGTTTCTGGATCTTGGTCATGGCCGGACCGAATGGTTTGAAGTCGTTGGTCATGGTCTGGTCGACCAGGATATTGCGATCGGCGAGAAACAGGATGCGCTTTGCCGTCTTGGATTTCCACAATCGCCAGATGATTTGGAAGGCTGTAAAGGTTTTACCGGTACCCGTCGCCATGACCAGAAGTATGCGGTTTCGCCCGCGAGCAATCGCTTCGATGGTCTTGTTTATGGCCAGCAGTTGGTAGTAGCGTGGAATTTTATTACTGCCGTCGCTGTAATAATCCTGAGTGACCAGGCTATTTTGTTGGTTATCCAGACCAAGATGCTGCGTCCACCATTGCCACAGTGTTTCTGCTGTGGGGAATTCGTGCAGCGCCAACTCTCGTTCGATGATGCCGTCTTGCGCGATCTTGTTGTGAAACAGGAAACCGTCGCCATTAGAACTGAACACAAATGGCACTTGCAGCATATCTGCATACCTTAACGCCTGCTGCATGCCATCGCCGACGGTATGATTGTTATCCTTGGCTTCGATAATGGCGATGGGGATATTCGACTTATAGAACAGAACGTAATCGGCGCGCTTGCGTTCGGCACGGGTATGCAGCTTGCCGCGAACGATAATACGTCCCTTGGTCAAGGGAAATTCTTCTCTGATTTGAGCGGAAATGTCCCATCCTGCTTGCTCCAGTGCAGGCGTAATGAATTTGGTGCAGATATCTCGTTCGGAAAGTTGTTTTTTGTTCATTCAATCAGTTTTCTAGAAGCATAAAGCTCTAAATATCAGGACCTCTGCACAACCCTTCTGGAAACAACCAGTGCAAAATATCTGAATATAGCCCACTGAGTCAATTTTACTTGGTCGGTGTAATCCGTTGCGATCCCGTCGCATCATGGTTTACCATCCCTACCCAATTCAATTACCGAAACACCATCCCATGCTGCCATCCATCGAAAACCGCCTCGCCACCGAGCTGGCCGTCAAACCCTCACAAATCCAGGCCACCGTGCAATTGCTGGACGATGGCGCGACGGTGCCGTTCATTGCACGTTACCGCAAAGAGGCAACGGGCGGGCTGGACGATGCACAGTTGCGGTTGCTCGCGGAACGGTTGCACAGTTTGCGCGAGCTGGAGAAGCGGCGCGCGGCGATCATTGCAGCGATTGAAAAACTCGGCAAGATGACGCCGTCACTGCTCGATGCACTCACCCATGCAACGGATAAGTCACTGCTGGAAGATTTGTACCTGCCGTACCGCAAGAAACGCCGCACCAAGGCGCAGATCGCGCATGAGGCCGGGTTGCAACCGCTGGCCGATAGTTTGTTGAACGATCCGCGACTCGATCCGCAGGCCGAGGCGGCGAAATACTTGAAAGCACCGTTCACTACCGAAGAAGGCGATAATCCCGGCGTGGCCGATGCAACCGCCGCGCTGGAAGGCGCGCAGTATATTCTGATCGAGCGTTTCGCCGAGCATGCGCCGCTGCTGCAGACCTTGCGCGATTACTTGCGCGGACATGGTGTGCTGACCGCCAAAGCCGTCAAGGACAAAAAAGACAGCGACACCAAATACACCGACTATCACGATTACAGCGAAGCGATCAGCAAGATTCCGTCGCACCGCGCGCTGGCATTGTTGCGCGGCGAGCGCGAGGGGGTGCTGAAGCTCAAGCTGCTGCTGGATTCCGAACTGGAGGATACCTCTCGCGCGGTCGCACTGAATCCATGCGAACAAATGATTTCGCGGCAATTCAGCATCCGTGACCAGAAGCGTGCAGCCGATGGCTGGTTGATCGATACCGTGCGTCAGGCCTGGCGCACGAAAATCTTTGCGCATCTCGAAACCGAATTGATGGGCAATTTGCAAGAAAGCGCTGAAACCGAAGCCATCAAAGTGTTTGCGCAAAACCTGAAAGCATTGTTGCTCGCCCCGCCTGCTGGGACGCGCGTGACCATCGGACTCGATCCCGGCTTGCGCACCGGTGTGAAGGTCGCGGTGGTCGATGCCACTGGCAAGGTGCTCGACACCACGACGATTTATCCGCATGCACCGAGAAATGATTGGGACAGCGCATTGCACACGTTGAATCAATTGGCAGAACGCCATTCCGCGACACTGATCGCCATCGGCAACGGCACCGCATCGCGCGAAACCGACCATCTGGCCAAGGAGTTGAGCAAAAAATATCCGCAGCTCAAGCTGACGTCGATCATGGTATCGGAAGCCGGCGCGTCTGTGTATTCGGCCTCGGAACTGGCCTCCGAGGAACTGCCGAATCTCGATGTATCGTTGCGCGGAGCGGTGTCAATCGCCCGCCGCTTGCAGGACCCGCTAGCCGAATTGGTCAAGATCGATCCTAAATCGATCGGTGTCGGTCAGTATCAGCATGACGTCAATCAGAGCCAGTTGGCGCAATCGCTCGATGCCGTGGTGGAAGACAGCGTCAACGCTGTCGGTGTCGATGTCAACACGGCGTCACCGGCCCTGCTGCGTTACGTTGCCGGATTGAACAGCAAAATTGCGCATAACATCGTGGCTTATCGCGACAGCAAGGGTCGATTTGCTCAGCGTGCCGAATTGATGAAGGTGCCCAGCCTGGGTGCAAAAACCTTTGAACAGGCTGCAGGATTCCTGCGCATTGCGGATGGCAACAACCCGCTCGATGCCTCCGCTGTGCACCCGGAATCGTATCCACTGGTGGAACAAATCCTGCGCAACGTCAAGTTGAAGGTCAACGAATTGATCGGCAATGCCGCCGTACTGAAAACCGTGCGACCAGAGCAGTATGCCAATGAGCGTTTCGGTTTGCCCACCATCCGGGACATCCTGCACGAACTGGAAAAACCCGGCCGCGATCCGCGTGCCACTTTCAAGACTGCCACCTTCAAGGAAGGCGTTGAAACGCTACAAGACCTGCACCCCGGCATGGTACTGGAAGGCGTGGTCACCAACGTCGCCGCGTTTGGCGCCTTTGTCGACATCGGTGTGCATCAGGATGGTTTGGTGCACATCTCGGCACTGGCGGATAAATTCGTCAAAGACCCGCATAGCGTCGTCAAAGTTGGTCAGGTCGTTACCGTCAAGGTCGTCGAAGTCGATGAAAAACGTCGGCGGATCGCGCTGACGATGCGGTTGTAGTCGCAACAACCAACCAAATTCTCATTGAACTGATGTGCCGGTTCACATCACTGTTATTCTCCATTCGCTGTAATCCTATTCTTACACTTTAGCTATTTATCCCGGGAATTCGGCTCGTTTTAGTGGATTTTAACGGACAATTGCCATCTATTAACTCAAACTCAATTTTGCTACGCTTGCACCACTAACAACTGGTCAAACCACAACCTAAACCAGGTTAGTTAACAATCTTCCCAATAATCGCAATGCACTCATAAAGCCCCAAAGGCAAAACGGGAACGATCGTTCCGGATCAGCACCCCGGACACAAGCACCACATTGAAAATACATTTTCTATTTTCACACAGCAAATTGACTTCGTATTTAACGCACACTCTTTTTTAAAGGACACTCAGATGACAACCAAAACCGTTACAGGAACAGATATAAACGACACTATACTGATCGTTGATAGTTCCCCTGCCCCTGGTTTCAATGTCACGCTCACTAATGGTCTCAGTGGACCATTTCTGGACGACACACTGATCATTAACGCCAGATTTGGTGCTGATACCGTCGACCTCACCGGATTGACTTCTGCCTCAGGCGTAACCAGTATCACAATCAGCGGCGGTGGTAACGACGATACATTAACCGGCAGTACGTTACCTGACACCTTCGTTGTCAACGGTACCGGTGAAGGATTTGATACCTACAACGGCGGTGCTGACACGGATACCATCAAGGCACAAGGTGCCGGTACCAATATCGGCCTGAAAGGTAGCTTTGGCCCGACTAACGGCATCGAAGAAATTACCGCCAATACATTCGCCAACGTCAATGTGATCGGCGACGATTCTGGCTCCACACTCGATTTCTCCGGCACTACTCTGAACGGCGTCACGGTCGATGGCCGTTTCGGCAACGACACCATTACCGGCAATGGCGACGATAACACCATTCGGGGCGGTGCTGGCGATGACATACTTAATGGTGCAGGCGGCAATGACACTTTCTTGGTCAATGGTACCGGTGAAGGGTTCGATATCTACGATGGCGGCGATGACACGGATACCATCAAGGCACAGGGTGCCGGTACCAACATCGGCCTGAAAGGCAGCTTTGGCCTGGCTAACGGTATCGAAGAAATCTCCGCCAATACATTCGCCAACGTCAATGTGATCGGCGACGACTCTGGCACCACCCTTGATTTCTCCAGCACTACTCTGAACGGCGTCACGGTCGATGGCCGTTTCGGCAACGACACCATTACCGGCAATGGCGACGATAACACC
>JAMWZR010000064.1 GCA_024282035.1 Nitrosomonas sp. | reverse complement strand
CACACCATCTGACAATTCGAAGGTGGTACGTAATACCTCATGACGACGAACGATTTCATTTAAAGCACACTGCAGCACCGCTACATCCAGTTCACCATACAGACTAATCGCTCCAGACATGTTGTAAAACGCGCTGTCCGGATCAAACTGCCCCAAAAACCATAGCCGCTCTTGGGCATACGACAGGGGTAAATTCTGCTCCCGGATCACCCTGATCAAAGGTAGTATCTGTGGTCCATCGTGTCGATCGCATAGGAAATCGATTTCACGCGCGAAATCGGACAAAACAGGTTGTTCGAACAATAGTTGTAGCGGCATGTTGATCGACCACTCTTGGTCTACGCGGGCAATCACTTGCATTGCTAGCAACGAATGCCCTCCCAGCTCAAAAAAATGTCCTGTTGAATTCATGTGCCCGTCCTCAAGACCGAGAATCTCACACCAGATTTCGATCACCCGAGCTTCGGTTGGGGTAACAGGTGCATTATTTTGCTGAGCCAGCTGATTCTGACTTTTCGGCGCGGGCAAAGCTTGGCGATCCACTTTCCCATTCGGTGTCAGTGGAAGTTGCTCGAGAAACATGAGCGTAAATGGAATCATATGATCCGGCAGATGCACTTTCAGATAGGAACGGATCTGGTCGGCACCTGGCGCTGACCGATGGCCTACGAGATACGCTACCAGCCGCTTTACTCCCAGATCATCTTCGTATGGCATCACCACGGCAGCTGCAATCTGTGCATGTCGCAGAAACACTGCCTCGATTTCCCCAAGTTCGATACGAAAACCCCGGATTTTCACTTGGTTATCGCTTCGCCCCAGGTATTCCAGATTACCGTCAGCCCGATACCGAGCCAGATCGCCGGTGCGATATAATCGCTCACCAGTCTGTCCAAACGGATCGGGAACATAACGCTGAGCTGTCAAGCTGGACTGATGCAGGTAACCTCGAGCCAGTCCTTCTCCACCAACATACACTTCTCCTGAAGTCCCAATTGGAACAGGGTTCAGTTGGTCATCCAGCAAATAAATCTGGGTATTGGCAATGGGGCGGCCAATGGGAATTATTTTTTCATCATCGACATCACAGCGATGCACACTGCACCATACCGTAGCTTCAGTCGGACCGTATTCGTTGAAAAGCGCAGCATGTGGCAAATGCATCCGGTGCTGTTGCAACACGCTACCGTGACAAGGCTCTCCAGCAACAATCACCTGATCCAGACTGTTTCCATTGCTGGTATCGATCTGTGGCAGCAATGCTTCGTAAAATGCGGGAATCGTCAGAAGATGCGATACGCGATGCAACTTAATCAGATTTGCAAGGACATGAAGATCACGGGCAGCCTTTTCTGAAGGAATGATCAAGGTTCCTCCCTGACATAGGGTACCGAAGATGCCTGCCATAGAACTATCAAATGCGATCGACGACAGCAACAAAAACTTTGATGCTGTAACGCGGTAATAATGCGATCTGGCCGTTGTCGAATGCACAATATTGCGGTGAGTCACTGCCACGCCTTTGGGATGACCTGTCGATCCCGAGGTATAAATGACATAAGCCAGATGGTATGGCTGCAACGTGATTGCAGGTGCGTGAAGTGACAGATCCGGGATGAATGGCCGTGGCATGTCCAGGCAGAAACACTCGATGTGTCCGGGCAAGACATCCTGCAATGCATTCTGGGTCAACACCAGTCGCGGCTGCGCATCGTTAAGAACATATGCAATATGATCCGGCGGATAACTCGGATCCAGCGGAACATACGCTCCCCCGGCCTTGAGTATCGCCAAGATGGCAATCACCATTTCCAATGAACGCTCGGCAAACACACCGACGAGCTCATCCGGTCCCACTCCGCGTGTGCGCAGATAATCTGCCAGTTGCTGAGACTGACTATCAAGTTGCGCGTATGTCAATTTCTGGTTTTCAAAGATCACCGCTTCTGTGGTAGGAAAATTCTCTGCCTGCTGTTTAATCAACTCATGAATACACAGGGATTGAGGAAATGGGTGAGAAGTATCATTCCATTGTTGTATTAGCCGATGCCGTTCCCTATCCGGCAAAGTCAAACTTTCTGCCAGGGAAACATCAGATAACTGAACCAGCTCCTGCATCAAATGCAGATAATGTTCTGCCCAGCGCACCATCGTACCCTGCTGAAATAACTCGGTATCGTATTCAAACCTGCCAGTCAGGGTGTCGGGCCCTTCCTCAATGGCCAGTGCCAGATCGAATTTGGCGCTTTCAGTTGCCATCCTGACCGGGGATAATGTAAGCCCATTGAGCTGTAGCGGTGTATCCTTGGCATTCTGATAAACAAACCAAACCTGAAACAGCGGGTTGTAACGCATATCCCTTTGCGGTGACAGTTCCTCCACCAGTTTTTCAAAAGGAAGATCCTGATTGGCCTGTCCTTCCAAACACCGCGTCTTCACCATTTGCAGCAAACTAGCCAAAGTTGGATGACCTGAGAAATTCATACGCAGAACCAGACTATTGGTAAAGAAACCGATTACAGACTGCAATTCGACTCTGGTGCGATTGGTTACCGGATAACCGATGCAGAAATCTTTTTGTCGGGTATGGCGATGTAAAAGAAACGAATAAACTGTAAGGAACAGCATAAATGGTGTCACATCGTGGCTTCGCGCCAGTTCCGACATTGCCGCAGCCAGCTTACCGGGAATACTGAAAGTAAACTGACCACCCTTGTGTTTCGGTTTGGCGGGACGTGAAAAATCAAGTGGTAGTTCCAGCACAGGCGGACAGTTATCCAAACACTGTCTCCAGTAAGCCAATTGCCGATCCAGTGCCGCATCATCTAGCTGCTGGCGTTGCCAGCAGGCATAGTCTGCATACTGGACTGGCAATTCGGCCAGTGGTGATGGCCGACCATCGCAATAGGCGTTATAGATCATGCTCAATTCATGCAACAGAATGCGGATGGACCACTCGTCGGCAATGATGTGATGCAAACCGATCATCAGCATGTGCTGATCCTGTGCAAAACGGATCAGAGTAAAGCGAATCGGCGGAACCTGGACGAGATCGAAAGGCTGCTGCAATTCTGCGGACAAATGACATTCAATCTGCTGCGCTTTGTCCTGACCGGATAGAGACTGACTATCCACATGCCGCAACGCTATATCCAGTTCCGGAATAATGACTTGCTGAACCTTGCCCGCCCGTTCCACAAAACAGGTGCGCAGGATTTCATGGCGACGGACGATTTCTGCAAGACTATCTTGCAAAGCGGTTTCATTGAGTATTCCAGATAACTCAACGGCTCCAGCCTCGTTATAAAAGCTACTCCCGGAATCCAGCCGTGACAAAAACCACAAGCGTTCCTGCGCAAACGACAGCGGCACCCATTCCATATCAGAGGGACGCCTGGGTATGCGAACATTCTGGGTTGCCTTGATCTCCTTCAGGCGCGCCATCAGCGCACGACGCTGTTGGTCCGAAAGGCGATCCATACGCGCGGCGAGACTAGAACTCGATTCATTCATCACTGTTTTGTCCATAACATTCCGGGTTGAATTCGACCCGATTCAAAAAAACAATTCCTTCTGACCAAAAAGTAGCTGTACATCGACCTGACCCTCTATCCGTGCTGTTTCAATCAGTTTATTGATTTCCTGCATGTAAGGATCATCCTCGCTGGGAGTCAACGCCATGAAATACTTGAGCCAGGGCTCTCGGCCCAAGGCATAAACGAAGGCTTGCCGCGCACCTACGGCACGCAGCAGTTGCCATGCGCTATGTGCGTCATTGGCATGGGAACGCCGCGACTGATCATGTTCGCGCGCAGGTTTTATCGGAAGAAGCGGCGCATAAACCCATGACAATGGCGCTCCAACACACTCCATTCCAATAAAGACAGTCGAGATCGGACCCAGTACGGCTTTTACTCGTTCATATACCCGTGGATCCAGGCAACACGAATCGGCAGCAAACATAATGCGGTCGTCGCCATAACTCACCACATAACTTGATTTTGCGTGCAAAAGATCGCAATGTTCGCCCAGAAAAGGCGTGGCCGTGATACTGCCTCCAGGAAATGCAATGGAATCCAGCGCATCCACCTCCACGACGCTAGAGAATCCCAGTTTCTGCGCCATGAGTTTCAGCGATAAGTCGCCATGAAATATTCCGGAATGACGTGGAACGACAAGCGTGCCTATCCGGTGACGCAGACGCAACAACGATTCAAAGACAAAATGATCATGATGACCATGCGTGATCAGCACGTAATCGATTCGTGCCGGCAAATCAGCAAACGTCAACCGATCCATCCCAGGCTGCTTGGGCGTAACTGCAATGAAGGGATCGGTCAGGATGGAGACATCCTTGCTTTCGAGCAGAACACTGGCATGTCCGAAGTATCGCAGACGTAAGCCTTGTCCCTGCCACTCAGGTGATTCATTTGCAGGTTGAGACGACAACAATGACAGCAGTTTTTCATCATCTGCTGCCGTTAATCCTAGTAATTGACGAATGGCCTCTAGAGGTTGCGGGTCGGTATCGAGCCTGAATAGCGTATCGACGCATTGTCCATCGAAGGGTACCGTCCACATGATGTCGTCAGGTATCCTCAAACGCGGTGTACTCATGTAATACGGCCTGGCATCATCATGCTCAAGCGCAAACAGCCGGAACGACTGGACATCGCGCTTGTAATGGCCACTTGCATAGATCAGGCTCTCAAAACACCGTACCACCGGATGATTGTGATAATCATAGCCCAGCTCCATCAAACCGCACATCGAGTCCGGCAATTCCGCATAGCAAGATTCGATACATTGACCAGTAGCCGTTTGCATAAGCGCGTTCTGGAATTGCGTAAAATCCAGCGCCAAGATCAGTAAATCGGCATGGCGCTGCTGCATATCCGCAAACAGCTCCTGGACCTCACTCAGCCTTTCAATAGCTATGTCAACAAAAGGTCCGCCAAGCAATTTGGGATTACGGCATGAATCCACATGCAGCCGGGGATTTTTAAGATACGAAGCCAGCACGGCTTGCTGATAGTTCAGCAGGTGCAAGCCATACAGCAAAGGTGAAAAATTATGTGGCCAGGCAATCCAATGATCTATCAGCGGCTCAATGACGGTATGTCCTGCCAAACGGTAACGTAATTCACTGCTCATACCGTGTCTCCTGAAACAGTTTCTTCCTGTCTGTCCGCTAGTAAGCGATTCTCACCCACAGCCAGCAATTCCACGTCATTCAGTAAAAACTCAATTACATCATCGTTTTGCGCGACGATCTGCTGATTAATCAACTCGGCCAACCGCGCAACGGTGGAGGCTTCAAAGAGAAGAGTAGCGGACAATTCGATGGCAAATTCTTCCTGTATACGCACCATGACTCGAATAGCTGTAATCGAATGTCCTCCGAGATCAAAGAAACTGTCATGAATTCCCAATTCCCCTTCGATTTGCAGCACTTCCTGCCATATCCCCAGAATGGTCTGTTCGACCGCATTGCGCGGCGCCACCCGATCGGAACGAATGAAAAGGGCAGAGCCCTGAAGCGCTAACAGTGCTGCGCGACTCACTTTACCATTCGGTAATCTCGGCATGACATCTAAGAAGGTATAACTTGCCGGCACCATATATTCGGGCAGATAAGCTCTCAAAAACGATTGCAGGCGATGTGTGCTGAATAGCTCAGATTCATCCGATACCGAGGCCGATGTCTCCCCAGTAGCAACATAAGCCATCAGCCACTGGTTTTCACCTGATCTGCCATGCACCAACACGATTGCTTCTGTGACACCGGGATACTGCCGCAATCGAGCTTCGATCTCCCCCAGTTCGATACGAAATCCACGAATCTTGACCTGGTCATCCTGACGCCCTAAGAATTCGATATTGCCATCGATACGATACCGACCCAGATCTCCGGTGCGATAAAGCCGACTTCCCTCACACGAATCATAAGAATTGGGAACGAATCGTTCTGCCGTCAGCTCCGGGTGATGCAGGTAGCCTCGGGCCAGACCGGCACCACCAATATACAATTCACCTGTAATACCGACAGGCACTTGCTGCATGGCGTGATCAAGCAGATAAATCTGCACATTTACAACAGGTTTGCCAATGGCAACCGACCGATGTAGCTCCATGTGTTCCTGCAGCGGATAGACACTGCTCCACACTGTACCTTCTGTGGGGCCGTATTCATTGAAAAAAGACACTTGCGGCAACACCGTATTATGTTTTTGGATCAGGTCCGCCGAGCAGGCTTCTCCCGCGACAATAACCGTCTTGAGATGAACCAAGTCAGCAAGCGGAATGCTCTCCAGCAACACGCGATACAACGAAGGCAAACACAGGAAATGCGTGATACGGTTTCCGTTCAGTAACTGTCCCAGTTTCCGTGGATCCATCTCGCTGCTATCGACAGGCAGAGTCAGACACCCGCCCTGACTCAGAGTCCAGAATATTCCAGCTACCGAACTATCGAAAATATACGAAGAAAGCAGTAAAAAACCTTCAACCGGATGCGAATATGTATGAAAACGGGCCTGTGTCGAACGCACGACATTTTCATGTGTTACGGCAACGCCTTTGGGTTTGCCGGTCGACCCCGATGTGTAAATGATATAAGCCAGATTGGCCGGAACAGTCCAATTGACAGGAATTGTTGCTGACTCCTTCTGAATGCTTGCCAAATCGGTATCCAGATACACGACATGGCATTGATGCATAGACAACCGATCTTCCAGCGCCTGTTGTGTTAGTACCAGTGCCGACCGGGAATCCAGCACGATGGATGCGATACGTTCCTGCGGAAAATCCGGATCGATTGGCACATAGGCGCCACCCGCCTTCAGTATGCCCAGGATGCCGATCAGCATGTCGAATGAACGCCTGACACACAAGACCACAGCGGACTCTGGTTTCACACCTCGCTTACGCAGATAATGTGCCAGTTGATTGGCCCGCACATCGAGTTCACCATAGGTCATCGATTTGCCATCGCAGGCAACCGCTATTTTATCCGGCGTGCGTCGCACTTGTGTTGCAAATAACTCGTGTAAACAGTCATGTTCCACTGCGTCCACAGCTGGAGCATTCCAGTTATCCAGCTGCCATGATTTTTCTGCTGAAGACAATATTTCTAGTTCGCCCAAGCAACAATTCGGTTTGGCCAGTACATCGGCCAATAAATTTTTATAGTGTTCGGCCAGATTGGCAATCGTATCGGCCGAAAATAAATCACGACGATACTTGAACGATAATAGCAAGCCCCTTTGATTCTCGGCTGCCATTAACCGCAGATCAAAGTTCTCAATCGGTTGATTGATCACTTTGGGTGTCACAGTCAGTTCTCCCCAGTTCACACTAGCAGCATCTTCTCCAAGAACCCAATGCGACCAGTCTTCGCTCTCATCAGATTGTCCATGCTGCAACCCGAACCAGGTCTGATAGATCGGCCAGGTATCCTGGTTACGTTCAGGTTGGATGTGTTTAACCAAGTGTGAAAAGGGGTAATTGGCATGCGACAGCGCATTGACGACCGTATCACGTACTTGTTCCAGATAGGTGGAAAATGCCAGCCTGGCATGTGGACGACTACGCAGGGCAATTGGATTGACAAAATTACCCACCACAGAGTTGAAACGGGATTGCATACGTCCATTGCTGGCTGTGCCGACAATCAGGTCGGACTGATGTGTATAGCGATACAGCAATACCTTATAAACCGCCAACAACATCGCAAACAGGCTTGCACCATGTTTCCGGCATAGTTGCCGAATGCCTTCTACAGTCTTTTGATCAACATTCACAGTATGCGAAGCACCACGGTATTGCG
>JAMWZR010000063.1 GCA_024282035.1 Nitrosomonas sp. | reverse complement strand
GCATCTTGGTTTTATCCCCGTGCATGGGTCAATCCAACGGGAACCATTTTTCTGGTTGCACATAACGGCGCCATGTACAAACTTGATCCAGCTGGCACAGGAACACTAACCAAATACAAAAACAATGCTCCCGTCGGTCAGTCAAATCTGCCTGGTGTGATGTATGCGCCAGGACGCGTGCTCACAGTTCGGAAAAATCGTGTAGCCGTATCCATCGATTTCAATGGCACGGCTCCTGTAGTCACAACCACCAATAATCTGGTCATCGACCGTCAATATGGTTCGCTGACCGTACTGGCCGATGGACAAGTATGGGCAAACGGTGGATCCTCGACTGGCAACGATTTGGCAGGTGCTACCTTGACCACCGAGTTGTGGAATCCCGGAACTGGAATCTGGACAGCTACCGCAACAGCAGCAACCCCTCGGTTGTATCACTCTGCATCGCTGCTTTTACTCGATGGCTCAGTATTGATAGGTGGAGGGGGTGCTCCCGGTCCCATCGCGCAACTGAATGGTGAAATCTACTACCCACCTTATTTATTCCAGAAAGACGGTAGTGGAAATTTTGCTCCACGCCCGGAAATCACTGACTACCCAACATCCACGGTAGGCTGGAATCAGAATTTCTCGATTCAATCTGACGAAGTGATCACTCGTGTTACCTTAGTACGCGCGGGTGCAGTAACACACACTTTTAACAATGAAACACGTTTCTTTGATCTTGCCGTGACACCTGGAAACATAGTTTCAGTCAACTCGCCTATTTCTTCTAGTGTTGCACCTCCAGGATATTACATGCTTTTTGTTTGGAACTCGGAAGGTGTGCCATCGATAGCCAAAATCATTCAATTGGGTTGATCGTTCGATCCCAAATGCAATAAAAAAAGCTCATGCCCGGTTTTTCAGGGCATGAGCTTTAATAAGCTTGAGTTAAAAAATCAATAATCTCAGTGATCAATCACCTTTCAGGGCAAGCACTTCTTCAACCAGATCATCTTTATCATATTTAACCAAATAGGCCATTTCATCACCGCTAAAAGTGATCTCAGTGGGTATACCTACCAATTCCCATAATCCAAGCGTCACCACATCAGCAGCACCATGGAAGAAAGCCCTTCCAACCTTTGCACCCGTGCTGTAGCCCTGTAAAAACTTGAAAATCTCTATTTTTTTCTCATCTTTGGTTTCACTGATGATGGGTGCACCAAATTCAGCGATCAGAGCCGATCGTGGTACCCCGACCTCAAACAAACCTACGTTCTTTTTTACAGGTTGCTTAGCTGCCATAAACACAGAACACCCCGAAATCAAAGCAACCAGAAAAACCATCAATACGAATAAACGCGTGGATTGAAAAACAATCGTCATGAGAATTGATCCTTGTATCGATACAGGAATATTTTCGGAAAAAAACTTTTGAATGTTAGGAAGAAATTGATGCGGATAAAAAGGCAGCTCACCAAACCAATAGATTGCCAGATCGTGGATCGACAACACCAATTTGGTAGGCGCGATTGGACTCGAACCAACGACCCCCACCATGTCAAGGTGGTGCTCTAACCAGCTGAGCTACGCGCCTGGGAAGTGCGGATTCTAACCGAATCGATCCACCGTTACAAATTTATATCCGATTTCCGGGGGGCAATACTGACTCCAGGTAAAAGAATCACTGCAGACAGTCTGTATTTTTTCTCAATGTACGTCGCGCATAGTAGGCAAACCCGACTGCATTGCGTTGTCCGCGTAAAATCCAGTCATGAGCCTCGCGCCCCAGATCTGGATCAATCGGTTGAATCTTGCCGGCCGAAGCGGCGAGCAGGTGCATACGTGCCGCACGCTCGAAAGCGATGGCCAGAATACATGCTTCTTCAATACTCGAACAGGCAATCAGGAGTCCATGATGCGCCAATAGCAAAGCACGCTTGCTGCCAATCGCTCGTGAAATCAGTTCCCCCTCTTCATTCCCTACGGGTACGCCAGGCCAATTGGGTAGAAATGCCACATCGTCATACAACACACAATTATCCATGTGCGATATCTCCAGCGGCACTTCCAACATGCTCAATGCAGCCGTATGCACGGCATGCGTATGGATGATGCACTGCACATCGGGGCGTGCATGATACAACCAGGAATGAAATCGATTCGCCGGATTGACCATACCGTCCCCCTGCAATACCTCCAGATCCGCATTTACCAGCAGCAGATTGCCAGCACAGATTTCATCAAATCCCAAACCTAGTCTTTGCGTCAAATATGTGCCTGGTTGTTCGCCACGTGCCGTGATTTGTCCCGCCAGCCCGGAATCATGACCGTTATCGAACAGAATGCGGCAGGTCAATGCCAGTTTCTGCGCCTGCGTATAGTCCGTTCCTTGTAGATGCCTGTCCATTTGCGTGAAAGACTGCTGAATCAACTGGTCTTTATCCAAGCTGAATGTATCGTTACCCATCATTTCTCTCTTATAGATTACAGCTGGTTATATGTAATATGTCCAAAAATCAGAAATCTTCCTGATTGGAAAAAAAACGCTCAATTTCGCGGCGGTCACGTTTGGTAGGCCGACCTTTAGTAAGGAAAGTCTGTGTCTGCAGCTTCAATTTTGCTGTCAGAAGCTCCCGTTGCTGCCGGCTTTCTTCCGTTTCGCTGTATAACTGCTGAGCCAAGGTAGCCGATCCACGCTTGTTGGATAGCGCCAGAACCCTGATTACATACTGGTACGCACCAATACGTATTGTCAATTCGTCTTCCACAGCCAGCACCTTGGCCGGCTTGACCCGTTGACCATTCACGGTGACCCTACCCCGATCGATTGCTTCGGCTGCCAACGTACGTGTTTTGAAGAATCGGGCAGCAAACAACCATTTGTCAATTCGGAACTTCTCGGTAGTATTTTCGGGTTGCATGCTAAATCGAATCCGTCAAACTGGTCTTGATCTGCATCTTGTTCTGCAACGTCTTGTGTACGGGACATTGATTGGCGATCTCCAGCAGCCTCTGTCGCTGCGCTTCCTGCAAATCACCAACCAACAAAATGTTGCGAGTAATGACATCAATCATCGGTGCCTGCTTGTCGCAATCCGCACAATCCTCAGCATGAATTCGGCTATGTTGCAGCTTCACCTGGATATCCTGCAGAGCAAGCTGCTTGTGATTGGCATACATGCGCAATGTCATAGATGTACAGCACCCCAGTGCTGCCAGCAGCAATTCATAGGGATTCATGCCAAGATCCGTCCCACCCAAGCTAATGGGCTCATCGCTGATATAACGATGATGCTGCGTCCAAACCTCCCGCGTGAATTTTTTGTCGAGCTCCCGCACCAAGACGCTTCCCGGTTCAAGCTCCGGTGAAGCCAAACTACCATGTTGCCGCACTGCCTGTTCAGACTGCAGATAGCGACTGGCCCACGCCGATAACACCTGCGCCACATAATGTGAATCGTCCGGATTGGTCAGCAAATGATCTGCATGATCCAGAGAAACAAAACTTTTGGGATGTCTTGCGGCACTGTAAATCCGCCCTGCCTCATCGATCGAGACCGTATCATCCACGGGAGAATGAAACACCAACAATGCTTTGTCCAACGACTGAATATGCTCAACCGTATTGTATTGCTCCAGATCGTCGATGAATTGTCGCCGAATTGTGAAATTCCGGCCTCCGAGATTAACGAGGACGGAAGATTGCTGCTGCAATTCACGGTATGAATCCGAGAACAAATGCCGAATATGTGCAGCAGTAGCCGGGGCTGCGATGGTCACAACTGCCCTGACATCCGGCAACTGTTGCGCCACTGCCAAGACAGCGGCCCCTCCAAGACTATGCCCAATCAGAATCGTTGGTGCTGCATGGTGCTGCTGCAGATATTGTGCAGCAGCCAGAATATCCTGCAAATTGGAAGAAAAATTGGTACTGGAAAAATCACCCTGACTTTCCCCAAGTCCAGTAAAGTCGAAGCGGAGTACAGCAATCCCTTGATCAGCGAGTACCCGTGAAATCCAGGTAGCCGCCAATGTATTTTTGGAGCAAGTAAAACAGTGCGCAAATACAGCATATGCCCTGACTGTACCCACAGGCATCTCCAGCATCCCTGCCAGGGTTTCTCCCTGTATATTTCCAAAACTGACTTTGGTGCTTGTCATGACTAATTTAGCTAACCGGCAGAATCATAACCACATGCGACTGATTAGAAACAACAAATAAAAATCATTGCTATCAGGATTCGACGCTCAGCACACGACGGATTTCATCCGTCTTGAAACCTAACGCCATTGGACGACGTATATTGGGCAAAGCCACCACATCATACAATTCTTCAACCACACCATCGATGCGCAACCAGTGTACGACATCGCCGCTGCGCAGATCCACCACCTGGATGCCGCAACGCGCTTCGGCATTGCGTGATTTCAGACTGTCATCCAGCGCCAACCCGCTAAAAGTCTTGTTATGCCGAGGTCTGGACAATCCCACCAAGGCAAAATCCCCATGAAAACTCAGGCCGCGCATGTAGCCAGGACAAAAACACAATGGCTCAAAATTTCCCGTTTCAAAATTGACAAAACCAAATTCACCAGTTCCAGAATTCAGCAACCATAATCGGCCATTATGCCAACGCGGTGAATGAGGCATCGATAATCCGGCGCAGACTACTTCGTTACGCTCGACATCGATTACAACTCCTCCATTCATGCGATGTTCGCGCCATCCATCAACCACATCGGATTGACTGACCGCGGTTACATACGCCGGAAGTCCATCGCGCATTGCCAGACCGTTCAAATGACAGCGATCTTCTGCGGCTAGCTTACTAATGAACGGTGGCCGCCACAATGGTTTAAAGCTATGGGTATCGCTCAGTGTTGCCAAGCACCCAAAAAGGGTATTCACAAATATCAAACGACCATCACGATCGATGGCCATGTCATGAATATCCAAGTCACCCGTGGTATACCCAATCTGCGGAACATATAATCGATCATAACCGTCCTGTTGCTGCCCCGCTTCCAGCACATTCTCAAAGCGCCACACCTGATACAGGCTGCTCATGAACAAGCCATTGGAAGTCGTGCACAACCCCATACAGCGATTGAAATTGCGCTCGAATACCGACAAGGTGTGATCGGGTTTGAGTCCGATGAAATACAGTTTTCCGATCTGATACGTGGTGAAAGCAATCGACAAGCGTTGTTCCGCCAGCCATGACAAAAATTGACGCGACGTACTGATTTCTAATACAGGCTGTGCTGCTGCAGTTTCGTTGGTATCCATCCAATATCCCGGTTCGTTAGTAAGTCAGTTAATCAAAAAGAAACCATCCCACTTTCTTCGTAATGACATCCATGCTCAACCATATCATGGATGTCATCCGGACTGGCAAGTATTACTAAACGATATCGACCGTAACATTCACACCGACAAGCAGGGTTGCCGTATCAAAGGTGTAAGTATGAAAAACACCTTGCACACCCCCGTCGCTCCATTCGCTCCCCAGAATTACATGATCGCCTGCCGTGCCATTGACCGCCAAGGTATCAGTTGTCGAAGACAGAGCAATCAGATCAGCAGGTGTCAGTGATAGTGAATTATCACCTGTACCATAAAGGTTGATTCGCTCGATATCCTGAACCCTGCTTTGTAGTTCGGATAAATTCAATGCTATGTTACTACCTGACAGACTAAGAGTGTTAACACCCTCACCACCATTGACCGAAGCGAATTCCAAATCGACAACCCGAATGATGTCATCACCTGCGCCACCTTCAAAAAGGTCCGCACCACCTCGTCCGATCAGCATGTCATTTCCGGCGCCCGCAATGAAATGCTCACTACTCGCTGACCCCACTAGAGTATCGTCAGCATCCGTTCCTTGAATAATCGTTTCCCCAGAAGTATCTCCGCCAAACAGCACATAACTGGTGCCAGCGTTGCTGCCATTGGAATCCACACCAGATGCCCCAACGATCATATCGCCGAAACCATCGCCATTGACGTCCCCCGCAGCATTGACCGCGACACCAAACTGATCATCTGCAGCCAGACCATCTAGTTTGAATCCGGCATCACTGGCCAGTGCTGACAAATCTACCGTGGCACCAAACCCCGACGCCTTACCGAACAACACGTATGCCGAACCAGAATTGACACCATTGATATCAGTGAAGGGTGTACCAATGATCAGATCGTCAAACCCGTCCTGATTGATATCGCCCGCACTGCTCACCGACCAACCCAGATTATCATTGAGCTGTTCGCCATCCAGGCGAAACCCTGAAGTACCATCCAGACTGGTCACATCGATATTCGAGCTGAAACCGGATGCCTTGCCGAAAATAACATAACTGGAACCGGAGCCATATTGACTGTTCTGATCTGCCAAATAGGCGCCGACAATTACATCATCGAAACCATCACCATTGATATCGCCGGCGCTGCTCACCGAATTGCCAAGCAAATCCCCTTGCAGTCCACCTGTAATACTGAATCCTGTCGCACCATCCAAAGTAGAAAGCGGCAGTTCCGAAGCAAAACCCGCTGATTGCCCGAAAATGACATAACCTGCTCCACTGTTCTTGCCCGTCACATCTGCATTCTTAGCTCCCAGGATCAAATCGGCTAAACCATCGCCATTGATATCTCCTCCGTCACTGACCGAATAACCCAAGCCATCGTCACTGACGCCCGAGATATGAAATCCATTACTGCCATCAAAATCACCAAGATGGACTGTTTCTTCGAATCCACCAGTTTTGCCAAACAACACAAAGGCATCGCCAAAAATAGGGTGAGTATGATCTTCTGGGACAGGAGAAAACTTACCTGGCGCACCCAGAACCAAATCGTCAAAACCATCGCCATTGATGTCTCCTGCCTTACTGACCGAAAAGCCCAATCCATCATAGACATCCAGTCCGGCAACCCGAAAACCAATTCTGCCATCCATACTGGATAATTCAAGCGCAGGCACAAAACCGTCAGCCTTACCAAACACGATATAACTGGCCCCAGAGTACAAACCGGATGGAGAAGCATAATATGCACCGACGATTACATCATCAAATCCATCGCCATTCACATCTCCTGCACTGTCGACTGACGTACCGGCTCGATCATTGGCCCGTGCGCCATTTAGACTGAAACCGTTAGTACCATCCAAGCTTGCCAAAGATATGTCTGCATCAAAACCCGTCGACTTCCCGAATACAATATACGCTCCACCTGAGCTATAACCGCGTGGCGCCGCGCCCGGCGCTCCAATGATTACATCGCCGAAACCATCGCCATTCACATCTCCCGCACTACTTACGGATTTGCCTGAAAGATCCTCAAACTCTACACCATTCAATCGGAAACCATTGCTGCCATCCAGGCTAGCCAAATTTAAATTAATTGCTGACATGAGAAAGATTCCTTATAAAAGAAACATGTATGTGATGAGCAAAGTTTTTGATTGCCTCACCAGGTTAAGACAACGAAAGATCATTCCAGTGCATCAGCAAAAGACCAATCTCGTTTTTGGTGGTCTGTCCAGTCCATTACCGATCCAAAGACCTGTACGCGTGTATTTTCCTTCAATTCCAGATCAAATGCTATATCAGAACATGAAGTGTAAAAATTAATCCACTGTATTATCGACAATAATCAACCGAATGAACTCAGGTCATTATTTTCAGATCCAGGAGAAAACTGCAGATGGTCACTCCTTCAATACACCTTATTAACCTTGATGAATTACCAGATGATTGGACGAGCTGATCAAAATTAGCTGCGAAAGATAGTGCTGCTGCCAAAGCAATTCCAAAAAATTTACTCAACTATTCGTAACTTGCTGATCGATTAGTAATGTACCCTTATCAACATAAGAATCCTTTCTTTACAGATTGAAATCGATAATGACTATGCCCCACAGATCTATCCTAACGACTGCACCAATCACTCTTCTGTACTGATTTAATCTTTTTGTGCTCATGAAAATTGATACTTACAGAATTCAATAAATTTTCACAACTATTTACACTTCTAGCCCTTCTTGAAACTGCCCGAATCACTTGAGGAGAAGTTGGGTCGCCCCCACTTATGAATGCACCTGTACCCTGTACCTTTAAAAACTTGATGTTCGGGTAATCATGTTTACCAAGATATTGAGAATTGATTAGTTAGAAACTTGCTTAATTTGTTCTTTCACATAGTTTTTCTAGATTCTCTAGCTATGACATTCAATCTAGCTCCAATGAATAACTAAATCTTTGCGATAACGTGTCGATAAAAAGAAATATTTTTTTAGGGTCTTAGGAAGTTAAAGCGGGTTTAGGCGTAATAATTTAAGAACTGCAAGGTAGAGATTATCACGACGA
>JAMWZR010000062.1 GCA_024282035.1 Nitrosomonas sp. | reverse complement strand
CTTTTTATGTAACGATGAACCAAAACACTCTCTTAGGCAATCACCCCATTTTGTCCAAATTGTGATGACGGGGTACAGCTGCAGAACAGGGTGGTGCGGCGCTGTCTGAACGAATGCTTGTAACTGGTGCTCGTCAGTATGAGCGAATCAATCCTTCCGTATGAAGCCACCCATCGCGAGACATTTGATTCAACTTATTCTTGTTTGATTTCTGAAATTCTATTTTCATTGGAATAAGCTCCGCTACGTGTTGGAGTTCCAGTTTGTGATATTAATCACAGAAGCTCGGGTGGAAAAATGTTTATATGGTGCCGCACATACTTCGGATTGAGTTTTCAGTGATGCAGCAATCCAGTGATCATGTCAGTATTGGAAAATCAATTGTATGTTTTATGTTGATTGGTGCTATTAAATTAAATTTAATGTTTACAGATTCTGGTTAAGTTGATATTTTCGGGTTTTGGCTTCTTCATTCAGAGGGAAAGCATTGATCAGAAAGTGGTTGTTCATTTTTTTGTAACAATTTCATACTAAGTTATTTGTTTGTCACAACGAGGCTGATCTAGTTCAAGATCATGCTTGCAATCATTAATTAATAAATTGGTAACGTGTGATATGCAATACCAGAACCTGCTTTGTATTGGAGATAGTCAAACTTTTGGTGCCAGAACTTACGGTTGTTATCCTCTCTATCTGGCACAAATATTGACACAGAAAACCCCTTATCAATGGCGCACCATCAATCGGAGTGTGAATGGGTATACTGCTCGCGATCTATGGTTCTTATTGGGAAACGAAATAGAACAGACTACTGATACCTTTCAGGTCTGTATCCTGATTGGAACCAACGATGTTGGAAATGATACGCCAATTGATTTGTTTGAAGAATATTACCGACAGATCATCAGAACATTGCTGATCAAGCGCTATAAAGCCATTTTTTGTGGAGAAATTCCGTCGATTTACCCCGATGGGCACATCTTTTTCTGTAGAGAGACAACCGAGAAACGCAAGCAGTACAATGCGGTTATCAAGAAATTATTAGCCGAACAGCAAAGTACTTACTGGGTTGAGTTCAATACATTGGACCGTCAGTGTTATGTCGATCCTGTTCATTTCAATGAGCAAGGCAATATCCAGGTAGCTGAATCTTTCGCCCAAGCCATACTCGAACGGTGAAAATCGGTCTCGTCATCGGGACGCGACCCGAAATCATGAAGAATTACTCAGTCGTGCGCGCTTTGCGCGAGGCTGAGATGGACTTTATGGTTCTACATACCAATCAGCATCAGGATCCATTGATGCGTGATGACGTCTTCGCCAAGATGGGTTATGCACCGGATTTTATCTATCCTGGTGATTACAGTATGGGCGCAGCGATTGATTGGGTATGTAAACTGATACGGCAGCACCAAATCGACCTGGTTCTGGTTAATGGCGATACGGCGGCATCACTGATCGGTGCGATTGCTGCAATTTATTCGGATGTGGAATTGGGGCATATCGAAGCTGGATTGCGTTCATTTGATGAACAGATGTACGAGGAACGCAACCGTGTCATGGTCGATAGTGCTGCGCATTATCTGTTTACCTACACTCAGCATCATGCGAATTACTTGAATAAAATAAATGACTTGCGCGGCCAGGTCTTTAATGTGGGTAATACTACCATCGATCTAATCGAGGATTTTTCTCCTGAATTGTCCCGCATGAATTCGGGACGATATGCTTATGTGACGTTGCATCGCAAAGAATTTACCGATAGTCGCGCCAGGATGGTAAAAGTGTTTGCCGCGTTAAATACATTGGCGCAAGAATTCGATACCATGATTTTTCCGATGCACCCGCGTACCCGAACGGCCATTGCTCAGCATCGTCTGGATCAGGAATTGTTGTCTCGAGTACAGGTCATTGATCCAGTCGATCCATTCACTTCACTGTCATATGAAAAATATGCCGATCTCATCATTACTGATAGTGGTTGTATCCAAGAAGAAGCTTATATTTTTGGTGTGCCTTGCGTCACCGTTCGAGAGAATACCGAGCGCCCTGAAACCATTGCCGCAGGTGCTAACGTATTGACAGGTTTTTCGATCGAGAAAATCCTGCAATTGTGTCATTCACAGCGAATGAGCCGTCAACGGCAATTCCCTCCAGTTTATGGTATGCGGGGAGCCGGTCGGCGGATTGTCATGATTTTGCAAGAAATTGCCATGAAGCGTTCCAGGTTGATTCAGCCCGAATCGATACCGAGTCAATGTTCGGTTGATTTTCAAGTTATCGACTGATGAGTGTTAAGAGGTACGAGCGTGCCGCGAAGCATGCATAATTCATCGTTATAGTTCGGTAGGAGAGAGGGCGATTCCTGTTTCGGATAAATATAGGTTAGAAATTCATGCGGTAGTTTTACTTTTCTTGTGACTCTTAAAGTATTGATGGGCTCGAGCTTGCCAAATTGTCGGGAAATCCAACCCAGAGGCTCCGTTTTATTCCCATAGTATAGCTTGGGTATTTCATCTTTGACTTCGATGTTCCAGGCAGAATCTAGCACATTTACTGTTATCCGTTGCTCGTCCATATCAATTGGGGCATCGATATGCCAGTGCAGGTCAAGTTGATGCAATCCTTGACCATCCACTCGATCCCAGATCGCCCAGCCAAAGTCAGGGTCATAAATGATGGCCCTTGAGTGGATGATGCCGATTCTGGCATAGCCATCATGCTGCGCCAGCGTGATGATTCTGTCTGTTGATGTAGTTGTGGATGCAATCAGATGGGCATGATAGGAATCATTCCAGGCAAACTCAGTATGCTGTTCTTGACGTGCCTGATCCAGGCTATCGATCATGATGGTATTGTGTGCCGCAGTACTGCGAAAATAACCTCGGAATTGCGGATCCTTATCGTAGCAGTGAGTTCCTGGATCGACCAGAATACAGCGGTCATTCCATTTCCAATCAACAGATAATGCGTCGGCGTGGCCGTGACCGAATCCACCCGCGGTGATACCGAGTCGACCATGGTGGAAAAGCATGCTGCCATGTGCAGATGTGCCCGCAATATTGCTGTAACCCGATGACTCGAAGCGCTTTGTGGGAGTAGTGGAAGGTGAAGTGCAAGGAACATGTTGCCACGACAGTTTGAGGTATCGAGAGAGCGCAAATCCATCATCGCTATCACCGATCGTAGGTAAATGCTCAGGACAATCGGCAAATGACTGCAAGAAATGGCAGCCTCGTCGCCATCCCTGTTCGATTGCCTTGGGTACGGGGTGATCATGATGCTTCAGGAGCATGACAACCAGTCCACATAAATCCACGATCAGCAATAAATAACGAAAGGATTGCTCACGATTGCCACCATCCACAAGAATCTGTGAATCAATTTCCTGTTGTAGAAGCTTTAATCCGGTGCGTAGCCAATGTTTGGATTCTGGGAATTCAGGAAAAAGGATTCCCGCATAAATCAACCCGGCACATTCGCCGATCGTATGGTTACCAGCATAAGAGAACAGACTCAGACGGCGGTGAATGAAATAGGCATGTTCCCGTACCAGCTGCAGTAGAGCTTGCCACGTTGATTCACAGATTTGGAATTTTCTGATCAGATCAAAAGTGTGGCAGAGACTAATCAATCTCAGGGCGCATTCCATCGTGGATAGATAATGGATGCCAATGAGCCAGGGATTACTATTGATCCAGGAATGTATGGTGCTTTCAATGCAATTGGTGATTTCCTTTTGCTGATCTGGGTTCGAAAGATGCTGGCATGCTAGCGCCAAATCAAACAAATTTTGTAATCGTGATTTGTTCCAGATAACCTGGATTTCGCTCGATTTGATTTTGTTGTGCTGGCGGATACGTGCAAAAAAGATCCTGGGCCAAGCTGGCTTGCATTCAGAATCACGGTGCCAGTCTGTAAGCAATTTGTCATCACTATTTATATTCTTCAGTATCGAGTTGGATAATCCCATCTTTTTTAAGGAAATATCGGGTTCGGCAAGATTAATTGAAAAATAGGGCAAGATCGGTAGACTGGATCGTTGGGTCGTACAAAAACGATATTTATGGACTGGATCAATGTGTCGACCAGGGTTGAAACGGAGTATAAATCTCAGACCCAAACCTACTAGGGAAGCGTAGCGAATGATCCGATATCGTACTTCATCGATTTTCATGAACTGGTTGAGTATGACTAAAAAATGTAAAGAAGAGTCTGAACACAGATCCAAAGCGCATGGGCTGTCGAAGCCTATGACATCAATTCTCGTTTCAGTTTTTCACTAATTGGAGGAGGATAAGGCCGACGTAAAGGTAATTCGCCTGGTTTGCGTATTCTGGCTGCAACCATTTTCCATGCAGGATCGCGTATCTTTTCACCTGCGATCGGAACAATTTGTTTGTCACCATAAATTTTCAGATAGTGCTCGTAAATATAATCGCACACATGCTCATAGGCACAACGCTTGCATTGCTTGGTTTTGATCCTATCCTTCAGAATGTAGAATCGACTCATTCCGGTTGTCAGCATGGCTTTGAGACCATGGCGAATTATAGTGGCAAGATATGCGGTGTTCAGCCAGCCGAATAGAGCACATAAATTGGCCAACAGCCAGCCTTTGCGAATTCTGATACTTACATAGTTGTCCCATTCGTCAGGATCAAACGTCATCTGGTCAAGATTGGTTACATATTGTTCGTAGCCGGGTAGAAAGCAGAATGGCATGTATCTCACATTGAAATGAGGTAGCTGGTGCTCAAATTTCTGGATGGCTTTGATGATTTCCTTACCTGCATCGGCATAATCTACATAAACTTCCCTGACAATATCGATATTCTTGGCCTGAATGACTGGGTTGAACATGACAAAATTGATATTGTCGATCTGCTTGTCAACCAGCAATTGCATGATATCGGTCATATGCATGTAATTCGTTTTACACACCACAGTGTTGGTTCTGACACGGACACCCAATTCCCGGGCATGATCGATGGCTGTCAGGATGTGATCAAAACTATGGGGAACTTTGGTCAATGAGTCATGAATCGATGCATTATGTCCGTGAATGCTGAACAGGATATCGTCGATGCCTGCAACGACCAGTGTATTAATATAGGATCGTTTTGCCAGCCGGATACCATTGGTAATCATACAAACTATGGTAAAACCGCAATCTTTTTTTGCGTAAGTGATCAATTCTGGCAGGTCTTGACGTAACGTGACTTCACCACCCGTAAACTCGATTTCCTTGATTCCGAGTTTGCTGGCCAGTCGCAGTTGTTGCTTGGCTTGCTCTGTAGTCAATGTATTCTCATTGGTTCTGGTTACCACAGAATCATAGTAATAACAGAAAGGGCATTTGGCATTACAGGCATAGCCCAGATTGATTTCAACTTTTTTTGTATGATGGGGCATAATAAAACGTCCAAAAACTCATTTTAAAAACGACAAGTTGGTATTTTTAACCATCGTTACCCTAGAAATTGATCTAATTCATGAAATATAGTGGATTAACCGATGGGAATGTTACTAATATTACATCTTTAGCAACTCCTTTTTGTATCAGTGTGTTTACCTTGAGCATGAGAGGATCATTAAATGGATGTACCAATCAACTGGGGAATCCTGGGTGCCGGGAAGATAGCCGACCGTTTCATTACAGACTTCAAGAAGGTCAATGATGGGCAGATCGTGGCGATTGCTTCAAGATCAGTAGAAAGGGCTCAAGCATTTTCAGCTCGCCATGGTATTCCCCGCGCCTATGATGATTATGAGAGCATGGTCAGAGATCCCGGGATCGATGTAATCTACATTGCGACGACACATAATTTTCACAAGCAACATGCATTGCTATGCTTACAGAATGGTAAGCATGTGCTGTGCGAAAAGCCATTTGCAACCAATGCAGCAGAGGCAAGAGAAATGATTGCTTGCGCGCGCGAAAATGGTTTGTTTCTAATGGAAGCCATGTGGATGAAATTTAATCCGGCATACCAACAAGTTATGCGCTGGATTGAAGACGGTTTGATCGGAAAAATACAGATGCTTAAAGCCGATTTTGGATTTCGAGCCCCATGGGAACCCGAAAACAGGTTGCTTAACCCCGAATTGGCTGGTGGTGCATTACTGGATGTCGGAGTGTATCCCGTTGCTCTGGCATCACAATTGTTCAACGCTAAACCTACCTTGATTGAAGCGCTGGCGTTCGTAGGTACAACCGGAGTCGATGAGCAGACAGGTATCGTATTGAAATATTCACATGGGCAGCTAGCCATGCTGACTGCGGCCATTCAGACCCAAATCCCAAATAATGCGCTGATACTGGGCACACAAGGCATGATCTGGATTCCATCATTTTGGTGTTCCCGAATGGCTGTGTTATGGCGACGAAATAAATTGCCTTTGTTTGTGTTGAAAACTGCTGGGTATCAATTTGAAGCCGCAGAGGTTAATCAATGTATCAGACAAGGAATAAAAGAGAGCAAACTCATGCCGCATGCCGAAACCCTTATGATTATGGAAACTATGGACAGTATTAGGGAAAAAATTAATCTGCATTATCCATCCGAAACCAATCTGGTAACTTGATAGCATTCACCTTCGACACAGTCATGGTGTGACGCAAAAATACACAGTGCTTTATTATTCATTGCAGTTTAGCTGAATGATAGTTGACCAGAAAGCATCAAAACGTTAAGATTCACGCCTTGCCAACAATTCCCTGATAGCTCAGTCGGTAGAGCGACGGACTGTTAATCCGCAGGTCCCAGGTTCGAGCCCTGGTCGGGGAGCCATTTAACTCAAAGAGTTAGCTCACTTAAAGCTCTGGTTAACATCTTTAGCGTGACAGAAACGTGACAGCGGAATAACTTTTCGTTTTTTTCCTGTCTCAATTCTTGACTCTGCAAACGCTAGATTCTCAGTCGCAAACTTGGCATATCAATCTACCATGTTACGCGATTTCCAGTCACCCAGGTCTTTCAATTCATCGCAGCTCGTTCCAGCCTGCCGATGCCATGAAGCCCAGGTATGCCGCAAATCATGAAACCGGAAATCTTCCAGGTTCAGACATTTGAGTCCTACAGAGATTATGGAAACAGAATTTTCTCCGTTAAAATTTCAAAGGAACACCCAAATGGCTAGGAAGGCATCCAATAAACAGAAAATGCTCGAATTGCCCTTCAAGCAGGTTTTGAACCAGTGGATCATCAGCCAGTTTGGATTTGATCCGCTGGCCAGAATTAAGAAAGGCAAAAAGAAGCTCCGTGTGCTGGAACCGCTTTCGGTTACGCTGCGAAGTGCGCCCGAAGGCTTAACGGCAGATAACCTGCACCATTTCTACAAGGTGCTTGATATTCATCTACAGGATAAAGCGGCTATTACCCGTGCTGACCTGATGCGCTATGAGCAAAATATCGTTAGCCATACGCTGGCGATTAACGAGCGCCGGACGCGCCCGATTGCCTGGAAATACTATCAGTGGCTTTCGTTGCTATTTGCGGAAGTGTATCTGGATCGGTTTTTCAGCAGCCGGGAAAACCTTATGGTCAGCCTAAATGCCTATGTCGATGAGTTTAACACCTTCTGGCAATTGAAGGATTTTGAGACAGGCATTAGGCATTTTACCGATGATGAATTGAACAAGGTCTGCCTTCAGAATGCGACGGGATCGGGCAGCTCCTGATGCACGTCAATTTCCTGCAATTCCGCCATTACGCGAGCCAGTCATCCTTCAAGCATGACCTGACACGCACCATCCTGATTACGCCGAATGAAGGCCTATCGGCGCAACATGACAGAGAATTCAAAGCCAGCGGTATTTCTGCTGAGCGCCTCCTGACCGATACGGGCGATTTGCTCTCTTCCGGAAAAAACGGTTTGCGCCAGATTGACTACACGGAAATCACCAAGCTGGGCGAAGTAGATAGCGTCAATGTGATCGCCACGCGCAATCTTGGCGACCAGAATTTGCTTCTGGTAGATGAGGCACACTGAGGTATGGGTAGCAAGGAGGAAACCGGATGGTTCAAAAGCCGTGAACGGCTTGTTGAGCGCGGCTTTGTGTTTGAATACTCCGCCACCTTCAAAGAGGCCGTAAGTGCTGCCAAGCGCCCTGAAATTGAGGAATCCTATTCAAAGTCCATCCTGTTTGATTATTCCTACCGATATTTCTATGAAGATGGATACGGCAAGGATTACCGCATTTTTAACCTGCCAAAGACTTACGATCAGCTACGATCCAGCTATCTGACAGCTTGCCTTCTCTCATTCTACCAGCAGCTAAAGCTATATGAAGACAAGAAGGTTGCTTATACACTTTATAATCTCGAAAAGCCCCTATGGGTTTTTGTTGGGTCAACCGTGACTGGGGCGAAATCCGACAAAGAGACAATGGGCGATGTAGCCCAGATTTTGTCTTTCATTGCAGGGTTCCTGAGCAATGAACCTCGATCCATCTTGGAAATCGAGAGGATACTAAGCCGGAATGGGCAGGATACCGGCCTTGTCGATGACAAGGGTGGAGATATTTTTGCGGGTTCGTTCTTGTACCTGCAAGAGCTTATTCGGCGTGAAGGCTGGAAAGTACAAGATTTGTTTCGTGATATTCTGGGCAAGCTGTTCCAGAATCGCGGAGGTGGGCAGCTTATGCTGGCGCGTATTAAAGGTGATCAGAATGAAATCCTGCTGCGTGCTGGGCAAGAAGAAGTGCCGTTCGGCCTTATCAATGTCGGTGATGCGCCAGCCCTTATCAAGCATCTTGAGGAAGCTAGAATTTCTGATCTGGTGATTCAGGAATCCGAGTTTAGTGACAAGCTCTTCGGACAGGTTCACCTTTCTTCATCTCCTGTCACGCTGCTGATAGGCTCCAAAAAGTTTGTAGAGGGCTGGGATTGCTGGCGTGTCAGCACTCTCGGTCTGATGCACGTCGGCAAGAGCGAAGGCTCTCAAATTATCCAATTGTTTGGTCGGGGAGTTCGCCTCAAGGGACATGGCTGGTCACTCAAGCGCAGCGGCTTTGCAACGCCGACGCACCAGCCAGAGCATATCCAATTCATGGAATCCCTGAATGTGTTCGGCATTGAGGCAGATTTTATGGAGCGCTTCAAAAAATTTCTTGAAGAAGGAGACCTGCCAAGCAATGACCAGAAATTTGTTGAAACTATCCCGCTTACAGTCACTTATGACTTTGGAAAACAATTGAAAGTTCTGCGTCCTCGTGAGAAGCGCGGTGATGGCAGGGAGTATGATTTCAAGAAGGATGGCCGCGTTCCTGCATTTGGGGATGTCCCAGAGAAACTGGCTGCAAAGTCCATTGAGATAGACTGGTATCCGCGCATTCAATCTATCGCTTCCAAAAATTCCGGGCGGGTAGCGGAGAAGGAAAAAGCTGTTTTTAGCGCACATCATCTGGCTTTCTTGGACTATGATGATTTATTCTGTCAACAGCAATTGAAATCTGACCCACTTATGATGTAAAAACGGCAATCTAAATTTGACCCATCCTGATGCTTATC
>JAMWZR010000061.1 GCA_024282035.1 Nitrosomonas sp. | reverse complement strand
CTTCCCGTATTCTCTTCTTCTTATTACCTTCTCAACTTCCTCACCTAGGCTACTTTCTCAACTTTTTACTGTCAAGTCAGATTCATCTACAGAAAGGCAAAAACTGCAGTTATAGATATTTTTACCTTTAATCCAAACCTTCACCTTAATGGCGATTGAGTGACTTAACGACACTAGAATATTTTCTATCTGCAGTCCAATTGAATCATGGCTGATTCAATGAAATCAAGCTGAAGCGCCTGGTTTTTTCTTATTACGCATAAAGTAGAAGGCAGCTCCACCGCCTCCGAGCGCGATGATAATCAATGCTATCTCTGTCATGCCCAAACCGCCGCCATGGCTACCATGTCCGCCACCCTTACCTACTCCCAGTGGAATACTGACTACGGTTTTCACTTTACCAGCTTCGTCCTTTCTTTCCAGCTGTATTGCATATTGACCTTTTTCTTGAATATTGGCAGCCACAACAATAATTCCCGAGCCATGAACCTCTTCAGGCATATATACAATGCCCGGCTCCGCTGCACCATGTCCCGCATGTGCATCATGATTCATTCCTTCATGGCCAGCATGAGCACCAGCATCAGCCGGTTTTTGCTCAGCTGGTGCAGCGGCTTTTGCTCCATGCCCTTCATGTCCCGCTTTGATCAATCGCACCGCAAGAGGAATTTCTCGCGCTTCATGAGGTAGTTCGATGGTTAGATTCACCTTACCCGTATTGGGCAGGTTCTCGCAGAAAGAATGCAATGGCGGAATTCCACCTTCCGGTACTTCATATGCACTGAAAGTAACCGGAAATTCACCCGTCTTGATCGTACAACCACCTGCATCATGGTGTCCCTCGTGGGCAAGCATCAGCTGAGCTTGCACAGGAAAAGTTAAACAAGACGCCAGTACCATTCCACCTAACTTTGCTGCCCAATTTCTTTTCGACACTACCTTCATATTTTCTCCAAATATATTATCTGTAAACCAAATTCATAACCATTCAGCCAGTTCAGGCACTTTTCCTGAACAATTAAGCTCGGGATTGTATATCAAAAAATTTAGAATATTAATTAAAATGAAAATATTTAGCGATTGAATCCCGGCTTCAGGATTGCATGCAATGATAATCCGACAGCCGCTCATCCAGAAATTCTATCCAGTGTTTAACAGGTAGTTTTGTCCCACTCTTTAGGTGCATAAGGCACCCAATATTGGCCGTCATGATTTGTTCCGGATTACCCGATTCGAGCGCAGTAATTTTGTTATTCAGTAATTGTTTCGAAATCTCTGGCTGCAGAATGGAATAAGTCCCAGCCGACCCGCAACACAGGTGCGCATCGGGCACAGGTGTCCTCTCTACACCCACAACATCAAGAATACGCTCGACCACACCACGCACCTTCATTCCATGCTGCAAGGTACAAGGTGAATGAAAAGCCGATTTCGATCGTGTCGACATGTTGTCATTCATAATCTGTTTGAGATGATCCAGCAGGTTATCCAGTACTTCACTGATATCCTTGGCTAGCGATGACACAGTAGCAGCCTTTTCAGCATATGCTGCATCATGCTGCAGCATATGCCCATATTCCTTGACGGTTACGCCGCAACCACTGGCGGTCATGACAATCGCATCGATTTCCCTGTGTTCAATGTATGGCCACCAGGCATCGATATTTCGCCGCATATAATCCAATCCTTCCTGTTGTGCATTCAGATGGAAAGTTACTGCACCGCAACACCCCGCTTTTTCGGCTTTGATCAGCGATATACCCAATTTATCCAATACCCTGGCAGTTGCTGCATTGATATTTGGCGCCAGAGTGGGTTGTACGCACCCATCCAGTACTAGCATCTTTCTGGTATGACGCGGTGCAGGCCAGTTTTGCTTGCCACTCACCGCAACGGGCATTTTACTTTTCAGACTTTGCGGTAACAGCGGTCGCACCAATTGCCCTGACTTGAAAAGGAAATTGAACATTGTTTGATTTGGCAAAACCTTGCGCAATACATAACGCATCACACCCGTACCCGAATCGCGTGCAATCTGTTGTTCGATCATGCTCCGCCCAATGTCCACCAGTGCCCCATAACGCACACCCGAAGGACATGTGGTTTCACAGGCCCGACATGTCAAACATCGATCCAAATGCAATTGGGTTTTATGCGTCACGGGCTGACCTTCCAGCATCTGTTTCATCAGATAAATCCGGCCTCGCGGACTATCCAGTTCATCTCCCAGGATCTGATATGTTGGACAGGTCGCCAAACAAAAACCACAGTGCACACAGCTTCGCAGAATGGCATCTGCTTCTTGCCCCTGCGGTGAATTCTTTATAAAATCAGCCAGCTTCGTTTGCATTTATAACTCGGAATAAAACCGCCCCGGATTGAAAATCCGCTGCGGATCAAATTTTTCTTTTAATGCACGATGGATTTTCATCACCCCAGGACTCAGCGGATGAAATACAGGTGTCTTTCCATCGCCATGCCGAAACAATGTCGCCTGTCCACCTGCTGCTTTTGCTGTCGACCGAATCGACTCTGCATCAATCAAATCTTCACAAACTACCCAGCGCAACCCGCCATGCCACTCCATTAACTGTTTCCCTGGAATCGACAAAGGCGCCGTGGTCGGATTGATCGATAGTCGCCACAGTGGCTTGGATGACTGAAAAAAACTGTGCGTCTGTTCACGAACCGATTGCCAGAATGCCTCACCGTCTCCCCAGGTTTCAGCACCCAGTTTCGCTTGTGCTGCCCGCACGGCCGACTCAGCACCCGAAAGGCGCAGATACAATACATGATCAACGTAACAGGTCGCCGATATCGGTAGCGGCCGACCTGCCCACTGATTCATTCTCTCGATCGCCGACCGCTCGTCGATGTCCATGCACAACGTGATTTCTGTTGCAGGTTTGGGAAGCACTTTGAGCGATACTTCCAGTAGCACTCCCAAAGTACCCATGGCTCCCACCATCAACCGGGATACATCATAACCAGCTACATTCTTCATCACTTGACCGCCAAAATGCAGATCGCTGGCTTCCCCATTCAACAGCCGCACCCCGAGGACAAAGTCGCGTACCGAACCCGCAGAAACTCGGCGTGGCCCGGACAACCCAGTCGCCACACATCCACCCAAAGTAGCCGCTTCGGACCAGTGCGGCGATTCGAATGCCAGCATCTGATCATGTTGTGCCAAGACCGATTCCAGGTCAGTCAGACGTGTACCTGCACGAGCTGTAACGACCAGTTCCGTCGGTTCGTAATCGATGATACCGTGATAAGCAGTGGTATCCAGGATCAAGGCCGTTTGATTTGACACGGACTGCCCATAAAAACTTTTTGACCCGCCGCCACAGATATGCAATGGCGCTCTATTCTCTACTGCCTGTCGGATCCTGGCTTGATAGTGTTCAATGACGGATTGCATGTAAAAAACTCAGAAACGCGGTAACTCGGTAAATTTGAGTGCACCATGATGTACATGCATGGCGCCGAATTCTGCGCACCGGTGCAGCGTCGGTACGGCCTTACCTGGATTCAGCAGGCCATGGGGATCAAATGCGGCCTTTACTGCGTGGAACATCTCCAATTCATCGGATGAAAATTGCACACACATCTGATTGATTTTTTCCATACCCACGCCATGTTCTCCCGTGATCGTACCGCCGGCATGAATGCACATTTCCAGGATTTTGCCACCGAATTCTTCGGTTTTTTCCAGCTCACCAGGCTGATTGGCATCATACAAAATGAGCGGATGCAAATTACCGTCACCCGCATGAAAAACATTCATGCAGCGTAAGCCATACTCTTGTGACAATCGCGCTATGCCATTTAATACTTCCGCCAGGCGCTTGCGCGGGATCGTCCCATCCATGCAGTAATAGTCGGGAGAAACTCTTCCTGCCGCTGGAAATGCAGCTTTTCGCCCCGCCCAAAAACCCAGTCGCTCGGCTTCGTTTTGCGACAAGCTAATATTAGTCGCACCACTTTGTTTCAGGATGGTATGCATGCGAGCGACTTCATCAGCCACTTCCTCTACGCTGCCATCCGATTCACACAACAGGATCGCTTCGGCATTCATGTCATATCCGGCATGTAAAAACTCCTCCACTGCATGGATGGTGATCTTGTCCATCATCTCCATACCTGCCGGAATAATACCTGCAGCAATAACGTTGGCCACGGCATTACCTGCCTTCAGCACATCGTCGAATGCCGCCATGACCAATTGCGCTTTCTCCGGCTTGGGAATCAGTTTTACCGTAACTTCCGTGACGATTCCAAGCATGCCTTCACTACCCGTCAATAGTGCGAGCAGGTCATAACCAGCACTATCCAGACCCTCGCCACCGATCTCCAGGCAGTCGCCATCAATCGTCAACAACTTCAACTTCAGAATATTGTGAACCGTGAGGCCATATTTCAGGCAATGAACGCCCCCTGAATTTTCCGCTACGTTACCACCAATCGAACAGGCAATCTGCGATGACGGATCCGGTGCGTAATACAAACCATACGCTGCTGCTGCCTCGCTAATTGCCAGATTTCTCACGCCAGGCTGAACCCGTGCTGTTCTAGCTAAAGGATCAATGGCCACAATGCGGTTGAGCTTGGCCAGCGACAGCAATACTCCTTGTGCATGCGGTAACGCGCCGCCCGATAAACCGGTACCAGCTCCTCTGGCCACAACAGGTATCTGATTGGCATGACAAAGCTGCAAAATTTGAACAATCTGCGATTCAGTCTGCGGCATGACCACCACCAGTGGCAATTGCCGGTAAGCAGACAGACCATCGCACTCATAGGGTTTCAGGTCTTCTGTTTCATACAGAACCGCATCGGTGGGAAGAATCGCATATAAATCGGTGATGAGCGTTTGCAAAGCCATGACGTCATTCCAGATGCGTATGAATCTCGTGATTGGCCAGTATTTCGAGCATCCTAACAATGGCCGAATTATCCCATTTCGCGCCGCCATGGGCTATACACGCTGAAAACAATTCACGCACTGTGGCTGTATTGGGCAAGCTCACGCCCAATGCAGAAGCCGAAGACAAGGCAATATCCAGGTCCTTGCGATGCAGTTCGATGCGGAAACCTGGCTCAAAGCGCCGTTTAATCATCCGCTCGCCATGCACTTCCAGCACACGGGATGCAGCAAATCCACCCATCAACGCTTGACGAACCTTGCTTGGATCGGCTCCTGCCTTGGAGGCAAATAGCAATGCTTCACCAACGGCTTCAATAGCGGAAGACACGACAATCTGATTGGCAACCTTGCAAATTTGTCCCGTTCCAGCCTCGCCAATATGGGTAATCTGGGTACCCATCAGCCCCAAAATGGGCAAAAGTTGCTGGAATATTGGTGTACTGGCTCCCACCATAATGGTCAGTGCGGCATTCTGCGCTCCCACATCGCCTCCAGATACAGGCGCATCGGCATATTCATGCCCCATTTCTCTGATTCTCGCTGCAAATTCCTGAGTCCTGAGCGGCGATATCGAACTCATGTCGACGACCACTTTCATCGACGAATCATGGTCTGCCAGTGCTTCAGCCACACCCTGTTGACCAAAAAGCACTTTTTCCACATCAGGAGTATCCGGCAGCATCGTGATGATGACATCGGCCTGTTGCGCAATCGCCTTGGGGGAATCGCAGACCACACCACCTAGCGCAAGCAATTCTGCCGGCACGCCACTGCGCGAATGCAGAAACAGGGTATGTCCACCCTTGATCAAATGCCCGGCCATGGGTTTACCCATGATGCCCAGACCAATAAAACCAATTGCTGCCATATTTTTACCTGAACGAAGCCAATATCGAATAATAAATCCGAGTGACAATTCTGTTTATCTTTTTTCTATCACCGGAATCTTGATTGCCTTGCAACCATAAAAGTAGATTGTAATGCACTTTTGATTTTCTGGTCGCAGGTTTTGGGTTAAGACCAATTACCATGATTTGACAGAATTCCACACTTTCAATACATTGCAGCTAGCCAGGAAACTCTGAGCAAGCTGCCTTTGGTCATACCGCCTTGAAATCATGAACAAACTTTTGTTACAGCTTTGAACTTCACTTTCTTACTTGATCTCATCCTACCTGACCTCGCCCGCCAGCCTTCTCAGACTTCCCGACATCTGATTGACGCATTCAGTTAATTACACCACCACCTGGACTGCTGTGATACATCCACTTTTTTATTTTCCGATTTTACTGGTCATGATTACACAAATGAATTTGGCTCAAGCCGATAACACTCCCCCCATCCGGCTGGTGATTCACGGTGGGGCGGGCACGATCGAACGCAGCAAACTGACGGCCGAACGCGAACAAGCCCATACCCAAGTACTGACAGAGTCGCTGATTGCCGGATACACTGTGCTCAAGGCCGGAGGCAGTAGCGTGGACGCAGTTATCGCCGCCATTGTGGCCATGGAAGACTCGCCTCTGTTCAACGCCGGCAAGGGGGCGGTTTTCACACACAGCGGTAGCAACGAGCTGGATGCATCGATCATGGATGGTTCGACACGCATGGCGGGTGCAGTGGCTGCCGTGACCACGATCCGCAATCCCATCCGGGCTGCGCATGCCGTCATGACCCAAAGCCCGCACGTCATGCTGATAGGACAAGGAGCCGAATCTTTTGCGACTGAAAAAGGACTAGACATCGTCGATCCTGCCTACTTTCATACTGAATTCCGCTGGAATCAACTGCAAAAGGCGATCAAACAGGAACGCATCCTGCTCGACCACGATGCCGATCCCGACACTTCTGTGCATGATCATGAGCAGAAACGTGGCACGGTCGGCGCAGTCGCTCTGGATCGCAACGGTAATCTAGCCGCTGGCACTTCCACCGGGGGATTGACGAACAAACGTTTTGGCCGTGTTGGAGATTCCCCCATCATTGGCGCTGGAACCTACGCCGATAATCGCTCCATCGCCGTTTCCGCGACCGGCACTGGAGAAATGTTCATCCGCACGGCTGCCGCCTTCAACACCGCTGCACAAGTGCGCTTTCAGCACACTTCAATAGAAAAAGCAGCCGACAACACACTCGCAGAAATCGCTGCCATGCAAGGCGATGGCGGACTGATCGTACTCGATGCCAAAGGCAATCATGCCATGCGCTTCAATACCCGTGGCATGTATCGTGGCATCATCGGTAATGACGGTATCCCCCGGATCGGCATTTTCTCCGACACCGAGCAACCCGTTACCCTGTCGCCGCCCTCCGTCCGGTGATTTGACTCACCGCATTCATAAGCTTCATGCTAGATTGACCTGTACCCATCGCGACAAGGAAAGCGGATGAAGAACTACCAGATCAAGCCGGGCAAGAAATTGTCACTGGCACAATTCGATCCCGATGATTCCGGCGGCTTTGAAGCATCCGGACAAGGCAAGGAAAAAGCCAAAGCTGCCACGGCTAATCTGATCGACACCCTGAGTGAGCTGCAGGAACGTTTGTATGCCAACCGAAACCGCGCCCTGCTGATCGTCCTCCAAGGCATGGACACCAGTGGCAAGGATGGCACCATCAAAAGCGTCATGTCCGGTGTGAATCCGCAAGGCTGTAAGGTTGTGACCTTCAAGACACCGTCAGCAGAGGAACTCGAGCATGACTTCCTGTGGCGCGTACATCAAAAAGCCCCCGCCAAAGGCCAGATCGGCATCTTCAACCGTTCACACTACGAAGATGTATTGATCACCCGGGTTCATGGCCTCATTTCAGGCAAAACCGTCAAACAGCGTTTCGGTCAGATTTGTGAATTCGAGGAATTATTGACCGAAAGTGGAACCACCGTACTCAAGTTTTTCCTGCACATCTCCAAGGATGAACAAAAGAAACGTTTGCAGGAACGCATCATCAATCCGGAAAAGCACTGGAAATTCAATCATGCCGACCTTGAGGAGCGCAAACTCTGGGAAAACTATATTGAAGCCTTCGAAACCATGATGGCGGCGACCTGCACCAAAGCAGCACCATGGTACATCGTACCGGCCAACCACAAGTGGTATCGCAATCTTGTCATTGCCAGAGTCATCGTGGATGCCCTGCGTGATATGAAACTGAGAACGCCGCCCGGACCTGCAGGAATCAACTTTGACACCCTGAAAATCGAGTAAAGGCCTATGCACTGCTGCGATCCCATCTCTATGGATCGAGTGTAATCGTCTTTTGAGACAATACCATTGAAGTAACAGTCGTGAGTTTTCTCGGCATATGATGTTACTCACCGCACTCTGACAGGAAATTATCTGAAGCAATCCGAAATACTGATCGATTGAACTCGACCGTCGAATGCATTCTGGACTGCTGCTATTCATGACATGGTACAACTAACTAGAGTCTAATGTGCCACCCTTGCACGAATTCCCTGAATAAATTTGCTTTATTTCCTATATGTTTCATGACAATAGTACTAACAAATAAGGATCGACAGACTATAGCTCATAGCTTCTCTAAAATTTAGTATTACCTCGACTGAAATTTCTGTAATTTAATTCTGGAGAGGTTCTCATGGCTATCACTGTAAATCTTAACAATGGCAATGGTATAGGAAGCACAAGCTTTACCGAACAAACACCAGTCCTTCTTTTTGCACAAAGCACCAGTATTTTTTCAACCACTGGTGGTAACGACCCTAATAACGTGGACACTATTACTGTAGCGATTAACAATTTTTCGCCTACGATGGTGTTGTCATTGAATGCGGCGGCAGCCTCTACAGCAACGGCACAGGGGGTTACAGTTACTTATAACTCTACTACCGGCGTTCTGACCATGACGGGCAATAATGAGTTAGATGGAACATGGAGTTCAATATTGCAGGGTGTCCAATACAATGATACGAGTAATGCTCCCAATAACCCAGGTTCTGTAACAGTAACAGCCACAAACACAGGACGTAACCCTGGTACCGATACACAAAATATTAGCGTGATAGCCGTCAATGATGCACCAACTGTCACCTCAGGTGCGACGCTGAATTACACTGAAAATAGTATCGCAGCGCTTATTTCACCTTCTGCAACAATAGCAGATGCCGATTCGGCCAATTTCAGTGGAGGATCCTTGGCAGTATCATTGACTGCCAATGGTACCTCAGCAGATCAGTTGACAATCCGTAACCAAGGAACAGGTACCGGGCAAATTGGCGTCAATGGTGTCAATATTAGTTATGGTGGCGTAAATATTGGCTCATTCAGTGGCGGCAATAATGGTACTGCTTTAGTGATCAATTTTAATAGCAATAGCGCCACACCTGCAGCGGTACAAGCACTCGCCAGAAATATTCTGTATTCAAACAGCTCAGACAACCCATCAACTTTGTCACGTACAGTGACATTCAGTGTCAATGACGGCGATGGGACAACCAATAACGGAACCAACATTGGATCAGCTACTGCCACTATTAACATTCAGGCAGCCAATGATGCCCCAGCTGGCGGCGCCAGCGCCACCCTGGCTGACGGCACCGAAGATTCCAGCTATACCGTAACCGCAGCAGAACTGCTTCAAGGATTCGGCGACAT
>JAMWZR010000060.1 GCA_024282035.1 Nitrosomonas sp. | reverse complement strand
CAAACTCAAATTTGATGAGCTAAACCATCTCTTAATCTAGACAATCGTCTGTCCAAATTGCCTTGACGACGTACACTGCAGCTCCCAAGTTAGCCAAATTACCTGAAAAGCAATTCAAATCCTGCTGCAAGTAAATATATCCACCCATACCTGAAATACTGATCAAAAAGGAAAAATAATCATGCTCAGCAACCGGTCTCTGCTACCCCTAAAGGAAACGCATGAATGCACGTCATCCTTTTGTCACATTGATCCATTATCTTGCTGGCTATTTTGATCAGGCAACGAGAACCCAAAATGCTGGATGTAGATGTCTTACTAAAAGATTATTTTCATCAAACCGGTCAGGCCGACAACAAACCTCTGTTTCGTGCAACGTCGATGTTGCTAAAAAAAATGCTGCACCAGAAAGAAATCAATGCATTTATCGAATCCCACCGTTATTTGGAAGGCCTAGAATTCAACGATGCAGTACTAGAGCATTTCAATTTTTCTTTTCAGGTATCGAGCAAGGATAGGACACGCATTCCAGATCAGAACCGCGTTCTGATCGTCGCTAATCATCCGTTGGGTTCATTGGATGGACTGGCTTTACTTAAGCTGGTATCGGAAATTCGCAGTGACGTGAAGATCGTTGCCACTACATTATTAAGCTGTATTGATCCGCTGCAAAGTCTGTTTCTCTCCGTAAATAATTTGTCCAAATCAGCATGTCATCGCAATAGCATGAACCAGATTGCTGCAGCGCTGGAGTCCGAGCAGGCCGTAATCCTGTTTCCTACTGGCGAAGTTTCACGGATTTCCCCACTTGGCGTACGAGATGGCAATTGGAAAACCGGCTTCTTGTCACTGGCCAAAAGAACGCGATCCCCTATTGTTCCGGTATTTATTGGGGGCAAGAACTCGGCACTGTTTTATGGATTGTCGACGCTTTACAAACCTTTAGGAACCATGATGCTGGTCAATGAAATGTTTAATCAGAAAGGTGGAGAAATTCTATTTCGCATTGGCAAACCCATACCCTGGGAATCCATTGCCAGCATGGACCAATCCAAAAAGGCTATTGCCAAATTAATGCGCAAGCAAGTGTATTTGTTGGGCGACAAGAAGAAGAAAGAGTTATTCAGACCCATTGAGAACATCATTCACCCAGTTCGTACGAAACAGATCCGCAAGGAACTGAAAGATTCACAATTGATCGGAAAAACCCATGACAACAAACATATCTATCTACTCGATTACACATCCAATTCCAGTGTGATCAGGGAAATTGGCCGATTGCGCGAGTTATCCTTCCGTCAGGTAAAGGAGGGAACCGGCAATGCTCTGGATATCGACAGCTATGATCGCTATTACCGGCATTTGATACTGTGGGACGAAGAAGAACTTGAAATCGTCGGTGCTTATCGGATTGGAGAAGCCGCGAAAATTCTTCAACAAAAGGGAACAACGGGGTTATATACCCATAGTCTGTTTGAATTCAATCCTGCCTTGATGCCTTACTGGGAAAATGGAATAGAGCTAGGACGCAGTTTCATTCAACCCAGATATCAAGGAAAACGCAGCCTGGATTATTTGTGGTATGGAATTGGTGCATATTTGCACCGACACCCCAATATCGGTTACTTGTTGGGACCTGTCTCCATGAGTACGGCATTACCAGATTCTGCACAAAAAATTATTGCAAGTTTTTATAGTCAATTATTTGGACATAATCGCTCACTTGCCACACCCAGAATGCCATTCCATTTTGAATTGATAGACGATTTCAAACAGTTTCACCCCGCTTCAAACGAACTGGAATTCAAGCAAGCCTTCACGATCCTTAGAGAAAAACTGGATCCAATGGGCGTTAGGGTTCCTGTTCTCTATAAACAATATGCCGAATTATGTCAGCCGGGAGGATGCGAATTTCTCGGATTCAATATCGATCCACAGTTTTCCAATTGTGTGGATGCCCTGATTCTGATACACGTCCAGAGTATCAAAGAGAAAAAATACCAGCGGTATATTGGTAGCCATGCTATCGAGGCACAGGATATTCATTCGGCGTGAGTCCTGAAAAATGAGAAACGCATACACTCCCCACACGGTTTCGCCTGCCCGATCACCATAGCCGACAATACACAACGTGCAATTATTCCAATTGATTTAACCACGCCTTGATTGATTGTCCAACCCAGACAGGTTGATCGAGCGGTAGATCATGTCCTGCCGTAGGATGCAGTATGCAATCCGCAGACCACTGTCGAGCAATGGCCATGCTGCATTGATAATTTACCAGCCGATCTCCACGACTGGCGAGCACCAACATTTTGTGTTGTAGTTTGCCAGCAAGCGCAAATTTCATTGCGGCCAGAAGTTGATTTCTGGCGCTTCGGAAAGAAATGGGTGATTGCCGTTGCCATAATTGCCACTTTTGCTGCAAAACAAGATCATCACTGAAATGATTGGAGGTGAGTCGCAAAATATCAGCTTCTCTTGTTTGCGCCGAGTGAAAAATCATTTCAAACAGATCCGGATAAATCTGCCAACGCAAACGCTGGTAAAACGGGGAGCAGGATCGAAGACTGGTATTGATCAGTACCGCTGCCTTGATTTCATCTGGATACCGCGCCATCCAGTCCATGGCGATCATTCCCCCCATCGATAATCCAATCAGATTCACCGGCATCCTTGACTCAATCTGTTGCCTTAAGTCATCGGTCATGCCAGCAATAGTATCGGGACTGATAGACTGGTACCTGCTCCCGTTTCCCGGGATATCCGGTGTACTGATCCGTGCCGTTGGAAAGTGTTGCCGCAAATGATCGACGAATATTCCCCAATGCCGTGCATCGCGCAGCAAACCCCGAATCAGTACAAAATGTGCGTTTTGTGTCATGGATACCACAAAGCCATGGCCTGCTGCTCGAGATCCAATGCTTCCGAATTATGGATCCAGTTCTGGTACGACAAGGTCGCGTGCATCAGAAATTCCATAAGAATCAGATGACTTCGTAGAACACGATTGAGACGGTGTGGCTTGATCGGGTGATACAAACCGAGTAATTGACGCAACTGCAGCGGATTTTTACGAATCCAGCGCCATGAGCCCATCTCCAGGGTTAGCGGAAGAAAAATATTATCTTTCTCCAGCGATTTCAGATACAGAAAATCCCAGAGATCACCATGAACCAGGTAATGTTGCGATTGTGGTTCAAACAGATAATCCTGATGAGGATAGGTCTGCATAAACAAATTGCGCAAATTGCACACTTCCTTGAGATGTTTGATGGGTTCCATTCGACTCTTGGCATAAGGAAACCAGATCTGATTGTGAAAACCAAATCCGGAATGACAATCCAGCACCAAACTGAATGGTCTGGACAGCACTTCCTGTTCAATAAAATTGCACAGCGCCAGTGCTTCTATTTGCATGGGCTCATTTGACTTTCCGCGATACCAGGGCAGCAGTGATGAAATCCTGTGTCCTCCAGCCAATAAAATGGTTTTTTCCTGGCTTTCTACCGGAGCATTACGCATCAAATCCACCCCTTGACCATTAGCACGGGTGCCATAAAGCATACCCACCGGATTGACAAGTGGCAGGATATTGACTCTCACCCGCTGCAAAATGTCAGCCAGCACACGATCCCATTTCAAACGTTCCAGTAAACCCTCGAGAAACGTTATCACGACTTGTGTTCCAATGCGTTCCAAACCATGAATACCGGCGACGAAGGTGACACAGGGTATATCAGGATCATCAGCACCGAGCGTGAGCAGATAAATTGGCAAATTACCTGCTGCGCAAGGCACCTGACAGAGAATGCGGCTCTGCAATTGGGTTACATTTTGCTGAAGCACAAGGGTCTCGATTTGTTGCAGTTCGGGTAGTACTGATTCGGGTTGAGTTGGACCACGCATGAGTTGAGCAAATAGTATTTATCAAAGGGCAAATCTTACTGTAATCCGCACTCCCACTCCAAAAAATCATCGCTGCATTTACCAATTTAATCAAGATGTCATGAATCTTTAACAAATACTTCAAGGTGGCTTAATAAATGCGTTCTAAGCTATCGAGTCATGACAAACTCCTTTATGAAGGTGATGACAGTGAAAACCCAAACTCCCATAAAAGTCAGAAGTGTCTGGATCTCCGATGTCCATCTTGGATTTCGCGGTTGCCAAGCTGAAGCACTGCTTCATTTCTTGCATTCTGTGGAAACGGAATATCTCTTTTTGGTTGGTGATATCGTTGATTTCTGGAGTATCAAGAAGAGTCCATTCTGGCCCCAGGAGCATACCAATGTCGTTCGATCCATTCTGGGCAAAGCCAAGCACGGCACCAAAGTCATTTATATTCCCGGAAATCATGATGAAGCCATGCGAGATTGCATCGGTCATGTATTTGGTAACGTTGAAATCCACTACGACTATATTCATACGACAGCCGAAGGTAAGCGACTGTTGATCATGCATGGTGATGAATTTGATGTCATCGTCAAACACAGTCGCTGGCTTGCCAAGCTGGGTAATGTCGCCTATGACACCTTGCTGGATCTGAATCACTACATCAATGGATTACGTAAATGGCTGGGATTCTCGTATTGGTCTCTTTCCTCGTACCTGAAATTACGTGTAAAGAATGCCGTGAGCTACATCAGCAGTTTTGAAGAAGCGTTGGCGCATCTGGCAAAAGATCGCGGTGTTAACGGCGTGGTATGCGGACATATCCACCATGCCGAGATACGCGAAATCAATTCCGTACTGTATTGCAACGATGGCGATTGGGTCGAAAGCTGCACAACCCTGCTGGAACATAACGATGGCTCGCTGGAACTGGTCTTCTGGTCGGAATATTACGAGCAGCACAAACTCGATCTGCGTGCAGCCGTATTGGCCAGTAAAAAAGCTGCTTAACCGAACTGGAGTTACTTGTGCGCCCCAAGTATGTTTTGAGTCTGGATGGTGGCGGAAGTCACCTGTTGATTCAATTGTCGATTCTGGCCTGTCTGGAAGAAGATACCGGCACATCCAGTTATGATTTATTTGACCTGTTTGCAGGCTCATCATCAGGCGGCATGCTGTCGTGCATGATTCTGGGACGCCGCATGAGCGCGATGGATTTGATCGAACTGGCCGTACGAGGTGATCTATTGCAGCATATGATGACGGAACACAAATTTCTTCGAATGTTCCGCAGACTTCAGATCTATCCCAAATATCTGGGAAGCACCAAGAGCAAGGTACTGCAAAGAGAATTGGCAGGCTTACGATTGTCTTCACTAGAAAAAAAAATATTGATTCCCTGTTTTAACCTCGGCACCGATCAACTGGAAGTCTTTACCAATGATCACCAGTCCGATTTTCTGCTCAGTGAAATTGCAGATGCCTGTACCGCTGCCCCGTCATTTTATCCCCCAGTAAAAATGGAAGACGGAAACTGGCGCATCGATGGAGGTGTAGGCATGAACAACCCAGCGTTAGGTAGCTATATCCATGCCCAGCATCACTGGGAATGTAATGAAATAAAAGTCCTTGCCATTGGATCGGGGTGGCGCAGTTTTTCCCTGCAAGGTACATCAGCTTGTGCTTATGGTGGCTTGCAATGGTCAGCAAAAGGAATTGCTTCCATCATACTGCGGGAAAAAATGATGGCCAACGTCAAAATGACTGAAGCAATTCTCGGTTCACGGTTTCTCTACATCAATCATTGCTTGAAAGATTTTGGCTTGCCGGATCAAATGGATTCTGCGAGCAATCTTGCAATGCAACGTAAAGCCCTGGAAATCGGTGTGCAATGGTACACCCAGCAACGCAAGCAAATTCGTCAGTGGATGCGCAGTAAAATATGAATACGCGACTTTACTGTTTACAGATTTGACAAATTAAACCGTTCTAAATAAGCCGCTGATGTATCGCCTAATGCAGAGAGATGTTTTTTTAAATCTCATTGTATTTGAACGTACTGCTGCACTTGGCAAGTTTACATGGTAATTCCACCATTTTTAACCGAAGTTACAAGTAGAGGTTAATGCCCTAATTGGGCGAGCTTTTGTTTGGCGTCACTCCCCCAATGGCCATGTTAGGCCGTTTGTGATTATAGATCCACAGCCATTTTGTTGCGTAGCCCTATACTTCGACAATTGATTCAAAGCCATGCTGATTCAACTCTAGTCATACGCATGGTCTTGTTGTAACGTTCAATGTAGGCATTTTGCTAAGGTTGAATGAATTCCAGCTGTATTCCATTCTCGGCCGCCCAGCATGACTCGTTCTGCTGGTATGGAAGAACCTAGCCCTCCACGATTGCAGTCACCCAGTATAGTCAATGATCGAAAACTGCAACCTTCTTTCAGCTAATCATGCAAAAAAATCATTGACCAGGTCGGTGATTATTGACGGTACCGCTAGTGTCATTGGTTTGTCGCGTATGAGCCGTATTTTCGGCTTGATCAGCATATTTTCAGTTCCAATTCCCGATAAATACGTAAACACGCTTGTGATTCCTGGAAAAACGCTTCACATTGCGCAAGTACAGAAAGCATAAACCAAAACCCCAGTTTCGCTGGTTGTGTGTCAACCGCAGCAACTAATCAGCAATAGAACTGATTCACTGGAGAGCTCCGTGGAAATCCAGAGCCGCTGTGGAGCTGGCAACCCTAGAGTGGGTGTTCTGGTTTAACCATCAGCGCTTGCTCGGCTCAATCGGGCAATACTCCACCTATTGAGGCAGAACAACGCTATTATCAGCAACTCGAAATATCCAAAAAGCAAATTGTTTTACTTTGACCAATCAGCCTCCTCAATTCCCGGGGCGATTCAGTCTATGAGCCGAGATATCATCGATGCATCCATACCGCCGTATTTGCTTCGCCATTTGTAAAACGTTGCATGCTCCATTCCATACTCTCGCTATAAATCAGCAACAGATACTCCCACCTCAGCCTATTCAGAATCTGCATAATCCTGATTTCAGTAAATCACTGCTTCTTCATCAGTAAAATTCCTCTTCGTCTGCGATAGAAAATTCTACCGCTTTTCTCGGTCAATTTTTGGAGGGATTACACATTCAATAAGAAATTTCAGGGTTGAATGAATATGCTAGTAGAAGAAATATTGCTACACAACTCCATGATAAAAAAAGTAGTTTATCGCAGACACTAAGAAAATTATTCAATGCTTGATGCCAATCATGCAGCGAAAATTTACCAAAGCATGCAAGTCATGAACTCTTTTATGAACCATTTCGTTAGCGCTAGAGATTAACGTAATGGTTTAGGATAATTTGTTTATTTTTGCAAGAAGGATTTAATTGAGATCACATAACTTACAGATATTGCATAAAGATCAGGAGACAGCATATTCCAACAATACTTATGATCAATATCAGATTTGCGTAGCCGAGACTTGTCTTAATTCTGCTAAACAGGCATTGGCTACTTTAGTTCGATTGTTTGGTGATTTAGATCTAGCCGAATCGACTTTGCAAGAATCAATTAAAATTGCCAAAAAGCATTGGCTGGAGCAGGAAATACCTAGCAATCCACAAGAATGGCTGATCTCTACTGCTTATCTAAATGCAATGCACAATCTACGTTTTGTTGACGGCTCCGTAGCAACTAACCAGATTGCTGCGCGACGATATAACCCAACTTCACACCAGATGGCAATTTCCAGAACTGAATTGCGTAATGATCAATTGTGTTTAATCTTTCTCTGTTGTCACCCCACTTTTGATGTTGAAACTCAGACCGCATTAACTCTGCATATCGTAGGCAGATTATCAATAAATGACATTGCTTCGGCATTTTCGATGCCACATAGGGTTGTTGCACAACGCATCATGCGGGCAAAAATCAAAATTCGTGAGCAGTGCATTGGGTATGAAGTGCCGACGCCCGTTGATTTCCTGGAAAGATTAAATGCGATATTACAAATTATTCATCTGATTTTTAATGCTGGACACCAAACTTCATTTGATCAGTCTCTAGGTCAGAGTGAACTCACCAAATATGCTATCCAATTATGTCGGTGGCTGCTGGGATTGTTACCGGAAGAGTCTGAGATTCAAGGTCTGCTAGCATTGATGTTGTTGCGTAATGCCCGCCAATCTTTACTGTCCAGTACTGAAAATGACTTAGTATTACTCTTTGAGCATGATCGTTCACATTGGAAGAAAAATCTAATCTTTGAAGGCAGAATTCTAATCGGAAAAGCATTAAATTCGGTTTCCTTCGGATCCTATACCCTGCTTGCTGCTATTGCAGCCGTGCATGCAGAAGCGCCCAATGCAGAAAAAACAGATTGGGGCAGAATCGTTGGACTCTACGATCTGCTTTTACGCGTAAATCCAGCACCCAGTGTCGAATTGAATCGCATAATTGCTTTAGCCATGATGCATGGAGCCGAAACGGGTTTGGCAATGACTGCGACTCTATTGCAACGTGGGCTACTGCATGACTACTTCCTATTGCACGCAGCACGGGCTGATTTTTTCTATCGTTTGGGGCAAGTGAATATGGCTAATAAAACATATGAACATGCATTAGAACTTACTCAACTAGAACCGGAAAGACGATTCATCAAATGCCGCATGACTGAGTTACGATAATTTAAGAAAAATGAAAATGCAAGGATTCCCATAGGGTCGCTGAGTTACATCCGATTTTAGATCGATATTGTTTTTTAATAACTTGCTTGTAAGAAATCCCAGGATTGTTTACAGAGAGGTTGATTCAAATAAGAGTTGAGTATTTCGTATGGAGTGGCGTTATTCAAACTCTTATGTGGTTTCACAGTATTGTAGAAGTTAATGAACCGGAGAAGCTGGATGCGCCGATCGGTTCTGTCTTTAAAGCAAGTCTGAGAGTGCCACATATCCATCAGTGTACGGATGACTCGTTCGGTTTTGCCGTTGGTTTGTGGCCGATTAATGCGTGTAAACTTCTGACCGATACTGTGCTGTGTGCAAGCTATTCTGAAAGCGTGATTGTCAGTCCCTTTAAATTCCTTGCCGTTATCGGAATAAGCATAGTCGATCTGATAAGGACATTGGGCAATGACGGTGCCGATGAGAAAGCCAGCTGCGCTATGCTGAGTTTTATCGGGGAAAATATCGGCATATCACTCCCTGGAGAAATCATCAATAGCGACAAACAGATACTCGCGGGGTTCATTGGTGGATTGCCCCTTCAGCAAAGGAAGTCGTTTGGTATCGAAGTGAATGAGTTCGCCCGGGTAAGATTTATTATAACGCTTGGCTTCTCGCTTGTGTCGTTCCTGAATGGTTTGTTCGATCTTGGCCAGGCGTTTGAGACCATACTGCAACGTCTTGAATCGCTGATTGGTGCTGTCACGCGGCTTGAATTCCTGCAGTCTCGCACGTTTAAGTACGTCATAAATCGTTGGACGGCTGACCTGAAAGCGTTCCGTCAAATGCGCTACCTTCCAGAGTCGGATTTGATAAAACCGCCAGATTTCCTGGCGATCCAATAAAGTTAATCTCGTGCGTTTGTGTATGTTCTTCTACGGTATTCTCCTGAATACTGTAAACAAAGCAAGGAATTCTTACAGCGATCCGATAATTCCCCTGCTCTTAACCGAAGTTAAAAGTAGAGGCTAATACTCTAATTGGGCGAGCTTTTGTTTTGGTTTTATTCCCCCAATGGCCGTGTTTCGCCGTTCGTGATGATAGATCCACAGTCATTTTGATGCGTAGTCCTGAACTTCGGCAATTGATTCAAAGCCATGCTGGCTCAACCAGTCATACGAACGGCCCTGTTTTAACG
>JAMWZR010000059.1 GCA_024282035.1 Nitrosomonas sp. | reverse complement strand
ATCTGCAGGAATATCTGGCGGATTACATGGTACCGTCGGTGTTTGTACTGTTGGATGCTCTGCCACTGACGGCGAACGGCAAGCTAGACCGCAAAGCGCTACCGGAACCGCAGACGGAATTGCAGAGGACAACGCAATACGTGGCGCCCCGCAATGCGCTGGAACATACGCTGGCGGGCATCTGGGCGGAAGTGTTGGGCGTAGAGCGTGTTGGTATCCATGACAATTTCTTCGAACTCGGCGGACATTCTCTGCTGGCGGTGCAGGTAATCGCTAGGGTGAGGATCGCTTTCGCTGTGGATTTATCGCTGGGCGCTTTGCTTAGCTCGCAAACGATTGAACTCATAGCGCAGGATCTGGAGGAAGCGATCTTTCGCAGTATCGAGGCACTTTCTGAATCGGAAGCAGAATTTATGCTGCAAGCCGAACGTCATTAAATCTCGAACAGAATGAATCGATGGAAATCTTAAGAGAAAAAACTTTGGACCGTATCCCTCTGTCGCCAGCCAAGCGCGCTTTGCTTGAAATGCGCCTGCAAGGCAAGGCACAGCAACAGGCCGGATATCAATCCATCGCCAGAAGAGCGGAAGAAATCGCCGCACCGCTTTCTTTTGCACAGCAGCGATTGTGGTTCCTGCAACAGATGGCACCGGACAGCACGGCCTACAACATGCCCGCAGCGTACCGTCTACAAGGTATGTTGGACCTGGGAGCGCTGGAAAACGCCTTTCAGCAAGTCCTAGCGCGTCATGACGTGTTGCGTACCACATTCGTGGTGACGGCAGAGGGGCCGGTGCTGAATCTTTTACCTGTCAACATGCTGCAGTGCTGGACTAGTAGCGATTTACAGGCGTGGAACAAGGATGAGCAGCAAATCCGAGTAAAACAGTTGATTGGACGAGAAGCCGGAACGCCTTTTGATCTTGCCACAGAACCACCCATCAGGGTGCACTTGCTAAAGTTGGCGAAGCATGAGCATGTTCTGCTGGTAACGTTACATCACATCGCATGCGATGGCTGGTCGATTGGATTATTTGTTGGTGAAGTGGCCGCATGTTACGAAGCAAGGGTATCCGGTAACTTGCCCGGACTGCCAGTATTGCCAATTCAATATGCCGACTATGCCTACTGGCAGCGACAGCAATTGCAGGGCAAAACCCTGGAAAGAAAACTTGAATACTGGCGCAAGCAGTTGAGTGATGCGCCGACACTGGAATTTCCAACTGATTATCCTCGTTCGGATACATCAGATGATCATGGAGCGCATGTGCCGTTTTCATTGACCACGGCAGAAACACGCAAGCTGAAAGCATTAAGCATGCGTGCAGGGGTGACGCTGTTCACGGTGTTGCTGACGGCTTTGGGAATCGTGTTGCAGCGCTATACCGGACAAACGGACATCATGACTGGTACCGTAGTGGCTAACCGAGACCGTGCTGAGGTCGAGAAATTGATCGGATTTTTTGTCAATGCACTACCGCTGCGTCTGGATTTGACCGGAAATCCCAATTTATTCGAACTACTGAAAAGATCGGGCAAGGTAGTAGAGGAAGCCTACAATCACTCGGATTTGCCGTTTGATCTTTTGGTACAAGATCTTAAACTACCACGTGATGCATCACGTAATCCGGTATTTCAGGTAAGTCTGGACCTGGATGCGATACCCGATGCCCAGATTACCTTGCCCGATTTGCATATCGTTCCACTGGGAGTGGATCCCCATGCCACACAGTTCGATTTGACCGCACATTGCAGTGAGCATGATGATCAACTGAATGGAATGATTGCCTATCGTACCAGTCTTTTTTCAGAAAATCGGGTTCAACGCCTAGCTGAACATTTCCGGAATATATTGACTGCAGTAGCCGAAGATCCTGATCGGTATGTGCACGAACTGCCGATGCTATCGTCAGCGGAACTTCATCAGACGACCGTGGCATGGAATCGTAGTGAAGCAGTTTTTCCGGCACACCAGTGCGTGCATCAATTATTCGAACAACAGGTCAAGGTGAGTCCGGATGCGATCGCAATCCGTTTTGGCAATCGGCAATTCACTTATACTCAGTTGAATGAGCGCAGTAATCAGTTGGCGCATTACCTCAGAAAACTGGGAATAACTCCGGAATCGACAGTCGGCTTGTGCGTCGATCGCGGTCCAGAAATGATCATTGGCATTCTTGGAATTCTGAAAGCCGGTGGTGCATATGTGCCGATTGATCCGACTTATCCCGGAGAACGCAAGACTTATATGCTGCAGGATGCAGCACCGGAAGCGCTGGTGACCCAGGTGTCGCTACTCGATCTGAATGCATCGGCTGATATGAGATTTGTGTGTCTTGATCGCGATAGTTTTTTGATTGCTGAACAGCCGATCAGCAATCCGATTCTTGTTACTTCGCCACAGCATGCGGCCTATATCATCTATACCTCGGGATCATCAGGGAAACCGAAAGGCGTGGTGATTTCTCATCTCAATGTGGTGTGCTCCACACTGGCGCGATGGCACTATTACGAGACACCTGTGCAGTGTTTTCTGTTGCTGTCTTCATATGCGTTCGATAGCTCGGTCGCGGGTATTTTCTGGACCCTGAGTCAGGGCGGCAGTTTGTGCCTGCCACAAGAGGATCAGGTTTTGGAACCGGCACAATTGGCTGCTCTGATTGCTAGTCATCAAGTCACACATCTGTTGTGTCTGCCGACGTTTTATCCATTGCTGCTGCAACAGTATGCCAGCTCGTTAGTGTCGCTGCGCGCAGTCATTGTTGCGGGGGAATCTTGTCCATCAAGTCTGGTTATACACCATTATCGCAGTCTGCCACATGCCGAGTTGTTCAACGAATATGGACCCACTGAGGGAACAGTCTGGGCCAGTGCGGCATTATTGAACGATGGCGAGAGTAAAGTGGTTCCAATTGGTCGTCCGGCCGGTCATACCGAGATTTTTGTACTCGATCCATGGCTACATCCGGTGCCCCCGGGAGTTACTGGACAGCTGTATATAGGCGGTGCCGGATTGGCACGAGGTTATTTGAATCGTCCGGAATTGACTGCTGAGAGATTTATACCGCACTTGTTCAAAATCGACGGCAGTCGATTGTATCGAACCGGGGATCTGGTGCGAATTCGGCCTGACGGCAATATCGTTTTTTTGGGCAGAGTGGATCATCAGGTCAAAATTCGTGGTTACCGTATCGAGCTCGGGGAAATCGAAGCCGAACTAAAGCATCTGATGGAAATCCGGGACGCCGTGGTGTTGGTGCAGCAGTCCGGAGCCAGCGACCACAGGTTAATCGCATATTGCCTCCCCAGTCACGCGCATCAGGATAAAGTTGTTTCTGGTAGTCAAAAGATCAGAAGTCAGCTTGGAACGGTTTTGCCAGCATACATGGTACCGGCTGTCGTGATTCTTCTGGATGCATTCCCACTGACACCCAATGGCAAGATTGATCGTAATACACTGTTAAGGCTAGACATTGCACCTGTGTCGGTAGAACAAGTAGCTCCGCACAGTGAAACGGAAAGATCGCTTGCGACAATCTGGTCTGCAGTACTGGGTATGACAAGCATTGGCGTACATGACAATTTTTTTGAATTGGGTGGACATTCGATGTTGTGCATGCAGGTCATTATCGAGATCGAGAAAAGCTGCAATGTACGATTGACTGTGCGGCAATTTTTCAATCATCCGACCATTGCACAACTGGCGGCTTTGCTTGATCGTGGAGTAGATTCCGATATCGACTGGTTGCCACAGCGCGATGATTTGATACGAGAAGCCAGTCTGGATCCAAAAATTCGATTGATGGCTACCCCCGACTGGTATTGTCGGCATCCGGAAACTTTCTTTCTGACCGGTGCCACCGGATTTCTGGGGGTGTTTCTGTTGTACGAGCTTCTACAACAGACAACGGCTCGGGTGATTTGCCTTATTCGCGCTGAATCAGATCAGCATGCGCTGGATAAATTGCATCGTGCCTTTACGCAATACGAATTAGCCGATGTGTCTTTGTTGCAAAGGGTCGTGCCTTTGTGTGGCGATCTGTCTGCCGAGCGGTTCGGTTTGTCTGTCGAGCGATTTGAGTGGTTGGCGCGTGAAGTGGATTGGATTTATCACAATGGTGCCCTGGTCAGCTTTCTGCAACCGTATACCGTGCTGAAAGCGGCCAATGTAACGGGAACGGAAACCGTGTTGCGGCTGGCCTGTCAGTACAAGACCAAACCGGTACATTATATTTCGACCTTGTCGGTTTTCGGTGGTGAACCACCCGCATACACTACCAGTGGTTTTACCGAGGACGATAATCCCGAGCCGGATTTTGACCAAAATGACGGTTACAGTCAGACCAAGTGGGTAGCAGAACGACTGATTTGGGAAGCGGCAGGCCGTGGCTTACCGGTTACAGTGCATCGCCCGTCCACGGTGATCGGACATAGCCAGACCGGTGCTTGGAATGCGGATAATTTTCTGAGCCGACTGATGCGAGGATGTTGCGAACTGGGCATGGCGCCACATGAGTCGATGGTATTCGATGTGGTTCCGGTGGATTATGTCAGCAGGGCAATCGTACATCTGTCGCGACAGACACCATCGATTGGCCATGCTTTTCACTATAACCAGGAAGAGCCTGTCAGCAGCAAATCCATCATCGAATGGATCGACGCCTGCGGTTACCCGATCAAGCGCGTGCCCTACCGTCAATGGCGCGAGGCCATAGCCGAATGCTGTGAACAATCAAGCGAGCATCCTTTGTATCCGCTACTGTCCATGTTTCAAGAGGACCTCGCTGAAGATCACGTCGAAACGACCCACCACAGTAGTCACTACCGTACAGAGAAAACTGTTGAGGCTTTGCTGGCAAGTGGAATTGGTTGTCCTGCTGCTGATCAGACAGTTTTCACCGCCTATCTGGCCTTTCTGCAACGTGGAGGATTATTGTCGCAACCTTTCCAGAATGAAAACACAAGATGATCAGCGAAACTAAAGGACAAGACTGAACGGCCATGGATATCGTTTTGCATCTGCTGTTGCAATCGCGTACCAGGATCGTGCTCGGCGTGCTAACTGGCATTCTGGGTGGTCTGGGTAATGCGGTGCTGATTGGATGGATCAATACCGAGCTGCATACCAGTACGTTGAATGTTGATTATGCCCCGATATTGTACGGTGGTTTTGGCTTACTGGTTCTGGCTACGCATATGATTTCGGTGTTGATCGTAATGCGGGTGAGTCTGGCCGTGACGCGCGATTTGCGCATGGAGCTCAGTCGCCGCATTATCGATGCGCCCTTACGTTTGTTGCAGCAGTTGGGTACGGCCAGGTTGCTGGCCAATCTCACCGAGGATATCGGTTTTCTGGTCGAAGCTTTCCAGGAAATTCCGCACCTTTTCATTCACGTTTCCTGGTTGGTAGGTTGTTTAGCCTATCTGTGCTGGTTATCCTGGGATTTGTTTGTCGTGGTGGTGGTACTAATTCTGATCGGGGTGATCAGTTATCGTCTTATTGCCTCAAAAGCCATGATTCCCCTACGCCACGCGCGAGAACTTGATGACACGTTGTACGCGCATTTTCGTGGGCTCATTTACGGTATCAAGGAAATCAAACTAAACCAGAAACGTAAGGATGCATTTTTGAACGAACTGCTGTTTCCCACGGCGGAGGCCTGTCGGCAGAGTAACATGACGGCCATGACTTTGTTCATTGTCGCCACGACAGTAGGAACGGCAACGTTGTATTTTCTGATTGGCCTGATTCTTTTTGGAACAAGCCGCTGGGAAGGTGTAACCGAACAGATCATCACCGGCTACACCCTCACGATTTTGTACATGATGGCACCATTGACAGCGGTGATTGCAGCACTGCCGGTACTCGGCCGAGCCAACGTGGCACTTGGCAAGATCGATCGGTTGAAGACCGAACTCAGTGAGCAGATGGACACCTACAGGGTGAATCAGAACAGGCAGCTGCCGATTGATCCCGGCAAGCTGGAATTGGTGGAAGTCACGCATCGCTATCGCCGAGAAGGTGAAAGTCACGATTTTGAACTGGGGCCACTAAATCTGGTTTTTTATCCAGGAGAACTGGTTTTTATCGTGGGAGGGAATGGCAGCGGCAAATCCACGCTGGGATTGTTACTAGTAGGACTGTATCCGCCTGAAAGTGGCCAGATCAGGTTGAATCACAAGATCATTACAGCCGAGAATCGTGATTTTTACCGTCAACATTTCTCAACCGTATTTTCGGATTTCTATTTGTTTGAAAATCTACTCGGACTGGCTGCCGAACTTCAAGATGACAAGATCAGGGCCTACCTTGAGCAACTTAGGCTGGATCACAAGGTTTCGGTCAGCAAGGGAGTATTCTCGACTTTGGAATTGTCACAGGGGCAACGCAAGCGATTGGCATTGCTTATTGCTTTTTTGGAAGACCGGCCATTTTATGTTTTTGATGAGTGGGCTGCGGATCAGGATCCGGTTTTCAAGGCTTTGTTTTATACGACACTACTAAATGACCTTAAGGCGCGTGGCAAAACTGTGGTGGTGATTACCCATGATGACCGGTATTTCCATCTGGCTGATCGGTGTATTAGACTGGAAAATGGCAAAGTAAGCGATATCGATTCGATGCATCCACTGGATGCCAGTTCTGCACCTATACCTGTTGCAAGCACCAATGAGTTGACAGCAAAAGCAAATATCGCTGAGAGCAAGTTGAGAATGCCGGATTCTCTTTAATGACTATGTTTACACCGGGTTCTCGATCATCTCAGTCAGTTGTTAGCAAAGCTAAATCAACTCTAGCTGTGCTGGTTTATTCCCTGGTGGCATTATTCTTGACCGCGACTATATTGATCTGCTTCGGTTTTTGGATGACGCTGAATGAAGAGGTCGAGGCCTTTGTTCCAGGATTGACCAGTCCGGTTACTGTGACGCGCGATCCATTCGGTATACCAACCATTACAGCTGAATCCAGTCTGGACGGTTTCCGTGCGTTGGGCCATGTTACGGCACGTGACCGCCTGTTTCAGATGGATATATTGCGCAGAAGCGGAGCCGGGCGGTTGGCCGAGATTTTTGGTGAAGCGGCTTTACCGGTAGATATCGAACAACGTGTGTTGGGATTTGAGCAGGTTGCACGCGAAGTAGCGGTCCGGCTACCACAGAATCAGCGTGCGGCACTCGAGGCTTATGCCGAAGGAGTCAATGGTGTGATCGACAGTCTGTTGGTTGTGCCATTTGAATTTTTACTGCTGAATTACCGCCCCGAACGCTGGCGTGTGGAAGATAGTCTGCTCATCGTGTTGAGTATGTTCCAGAAACAGAGTCACTCTGAAGATGAAGAACGCATGTTGACTGTTATGAAAGCAGCCTTGCCCGACGATGTCTATCGATTCTTGACGCCACTGACCGATCCACATACCCGGGCCGTTCTGGGCGAAGTAGAAGATCAGGATGAGAGCCATGCGATACCAGTGCAGGCGTTGATTGCTATGCAAAATCTTCATGATGTATCAGTACAATCGGCAAATTTGCTCCGTATTAGTCCTCCACCGGCAGGATCGAACGCATGGGCAGTAGCCGGTTCCAAAACACTGGATGGTCGTGCCATTCTGGCGAACGACATGCATACCGCGATTTCTGTTCCCAATATCTGGTATCGATGCCGAATCAAATGGAATGAGGGCGACGTGGCTGGAGTCGTCCTGCCGGGAACGCCGCTGATTGTGGCCGGATCATCCCGGCATCTGGCCTGGGGTGTGACCGCGCTGATGGCCGATGTGCTGGATCTGGTGCAATTGCACCCACATCCGGATCATGCCAATCAATATCTGACACCATCCGGCTGGCAGGTCTTCGGAACCAGGCAGGAAACCATTGTTGTGAAACATGGTCACGCACATACAGTCGATGTCAGGACAACGATCTGGGGACCTGTATCACCCAAATCCCTGCTGGGTCAGCCGGTAGCCTTGCGTTGGTCAGTACTGGATCCCGAAGCTATAAACCTGCAGCTTATCGACCTGTACACCGCGCTCGATCTGAATGCCGGGATACCCATTGTTAATGCAACGGGTGGTCCACCATTGAATGTGATTCTAGCCGAAACATCCGGACGGATTGCCTGGACCACGATGGGTCGATTGCCACAGCGAAAGGGTTTCGATGGCATGATTAGCCAGTCTGGGGCGGATGGTCATGCCAGCTGGTTGGGGTATGTACCACCACAGATGCATCCTCGTGTCGTCGATCCAGACGAAGGGATTGTAGTCAACGCCAACAATCGCAGCGTGCATCAAAACTATCCATTCATCGTTGGCCATGCTTACTCGAACGGGTATCGTGCACACCGGATTGCCGAGCGTTTGCGAGCCATGCCGTCAGTCAGTGAACAGGACATGTTTGCGCTGCAACTGGATACGAAGGCGGGGGTTTATGGGTTTTATCGCGATATTGCGTTGCAGGCATTAACCGAGGAAGCGTTGCAGAGACGGCCGGAGTTGACTCGGCTGCATGATGTGATCCGGTTGTGGGATGGTTATGCCAATCCGTCTAGTAACGGTTTGGCATTGCTGGTCGAGTTTCGTGTGAGACTCGCTCAGGCGCTTCTGGAACCGATTCTTTATCACTGTTTAAAGCTCGATCCAGCATTTGTCTATGATTGGGGTCATTTGGATGTACCCTTGCAAGCTTTGCTCAGGGAGAGAAATCCAGAATTGTTGCCTCACCTGACACGCAATGGTTATGCAGACTGGGACACCTTTGTTTTGTCGATTCTGGATCAAGTGGCGGTAGATCTGATCGAGAAGCATCGAGTGCAATCGTTAGGTGAGCTGACCTGGGCCGAGGTGAATGTCAGCGATTATGTGCATACACTCAGTCGTGGCCTGCCTGTTATTGGATCTCTGCTCGACATGCCTCGCAACCCGCTGCCGGGTTGCGATTTTTGTGTCCGCGTCGATTCCGCGACCATGGGAGCAACCGAACGCATGGTTGTCTCCCCGGCGCACTGGGAAGATGGCATTCTGCAGACTCCGGGTGGGCAGTCCGAGCATCCGTTATCCAGAAACTATCGCGATCAGTATGCTTTCTGGCTGCAAGGCCAGCCGATTCATTTTGTCAGTGAAGTTGTTACCAATCAGTTGCGACTATTACCCGCATTGGATCATGGTAGTCATAGATGAATTTCCTATGACAACACTCATTTTATATGGATATTGTCCATAGTATTAAATCATGGTCTCTGCCTATATCTGTTCCAGACGGTATTGAAGTTTGGCGGATCGGATTTAATTTTCCGCCGGTTCCTATTTCCACGGAAGATTTGAAAGAAGTTTCGGTCATTCCCAATCATACCGATGAGTACAGCATGGAATGCGAGAATCAGGAATGGTTAGGTACCAAGGTATGGTCGCTCGTTGCACCTATCGATTATGCGGCGACCCTGGCAGCACGGCATTCGAGAGCGCCACCCGATGAAATGGAATAACTGTAGGTTTTAAAGTGAGTTGTCATGGGATCGTAATTCAAATTCTACTGGAAAGGAAATTGAAATGCAGGCAGCGGACAGTAAGGCTTCGGAAATCAGGGAATACCCTAGTAAAAAACAGGTGCTCGAGAAGAGCTTGCCATTTTTACCTTGTTCGGCGCATTCACCGATATTTGTTTTTTCTAGCGAACGTTCTGGCTCGACTCTATTGCGTTACATTTTAGATTCGCATGAGGATATTTGCAGTCCTGGGCAATTGTATCTAGGGACTCTGTCCGAGACGCTGTCAACGACGATTCACTTTTCTGTGGCGCAATTGCACCAATTCGATTCCGAACAAGCTTGTGAAGCATTTGTGTT
>JAMWZR010000058.1 GCA_024282035.1 Nitrosomonas sp. | reverse complement strand
CCCACCATCTTTTTACCGAAAGGACCACTGATGCCCCAAACAATCCATTGGCCGCAGAAAACCAGAGAACTGCACAGCCATCATTTTGATTCAACCATCTGGAACGATTTCCACTTTCGTGCGGATGACATCATCATTGCCACCTATGCCAAGTCGGGCACGACCTGGATGCAGCAGATCGTGGCGCAGATGCTGTTCAATGGCAATCCCGATCTGGCGGTAGCGGATATGTCTCCCTGGCTGGATTTGCGCGTGCCACCGAAGGAAATCAAGCTGCCGCTGATGGAAGCACAGACGCACCGACGCTTCCTTAAAACACACCTACCGGTCGATGCCCTGATTTACTCACCGCAGGCCAAATACATTTACATCGGACGTGACGGACGCGATGTGCTGTGGAGTCTATACAATCATCATAGCCATGGTAATGCAGCCTTCTACGAAGCGCTCAACGACACCCCAGGGCGTGTCGGCCCACCATTATTGCCACCGCCTGCAGACATTCGCGTCTATTGGCGTGACTGGATGGACAAGGACGGTTATCCGTACTGGTCGTTCTGGGAAAATATTCGCAGCTGGTGGGCAATCCGCGATCTGCCCAATCTGCTGCTGATTCACTTCGACGATCTGAAGCGCGACATGCCCGGCTCGATGCGCCGTATCGCTCAATTTCTCGACATCCCGATCGATGAAAGCCGCTGGGAGAACATCGTTACCTACTGCACATTCGACTGGATGAAGCAGCATGCCACCCAGTCCGTGCCACTTGGCGGTGCCTTCTGGGATGGCGGTGCTGGAACGTTCATTAACAAGGGGGTGAACGGCCGCTGGTCAAATACCCTGACTGCAGCCGACATAGCTGAATATGAAACTCGTGCGCTACAAGAGCTGGGCGCGGAATGCGCCGCATGGCTGGCAGGACAGTCCCGTAATCAATAAAGGAGCGCGTAATGAAATCAACCTGCGTGAATCAATGATTCCAGTTGTTTCTGATACTGGCGCACTTTTTCTTGATCACCCGCCTGTTTGGCCGCTTCAACGGCATGTAACAGCGCATTTCGCCGATTGGGAATACGTGCCAGCACTGCTTCCAGTTCCTGTAATGCTGCACGCGGTTGATTCATGATCAGAAACAGCTGACCAAGCAGTTCGCGGGCAGGAATGATCGCGCCCGGAGACACATTATCCTTTTCCGTTGCATCCTCCAGTTCTGCGGAAGCGTGCATGGAAGCCAACGCCTCCGATGACTTGCCTTCCGCATGGGCAATCCAGGCTGCCACGGCCAGACGCTGGATTTCAATCTGATCGGCTGTGTACTTCCTGTTTGCCGCCCTGTCGGCATCACGTAATTGCTCCAGCCTTTGCAGACTGCCATGAGCCTGTGCGACCTTGCCACTTCTGGCCGCCCCCAACCCGCGGGCAAAGTGCGTGATGGCTTCGCACCAACCAAACTGCTGCCATGGAAAATCGGCTGGTGCCACCTGGAGTGCGGCAGCTTCCTGCCAGTTTCCACGTTCCACCGCATGACGCGCCGGAATAGCGGCAAAACCATAAGCCGTGGTGGTATTTTCCGGTTGCGCCTTCTTGATACCCTGGAGTTCTTGCAAGATTTCCCGGGACCGTGTCATTTCACCCTGCTGCAAGTACGCATACATCATGTAATCCATGAAATGGAATTGCTGATCCCAGGTTGCTGTCATTGCCGTTTTCCTAGCATGTTCCTTAGCTGCGTGGTAAGCCGCAAGATTAGACTGTGCGGCATCGTGCCAATACCCCAGGCGAATAAAAATATGCGATGGCATATGCAGAGCATGTGGTACAGCCGGCGCCAGATTGGCGTAGCTACGTGCGGCATTGAGTCCCAGTTGTGCCAATTCTGGATAGTCGCTACTGTGAATGATGTAATGTGCAACCCCCGGATGCCCTGGCTCGACTTCCAGAATCTTTTGCAGCAAAGCCAGTGCCTTTTTCTGGTAAGTATAAGTTTTGTCCTGCGGTGATGCCGTCGAAATCAGCGCCAATGCGTAAAACACGGCAGCTTCGTTGTCCTGTGGATTGGCGATCCAGACCTGTTCCATGGCTTTCTCGTAGTGCACTCGCCTAGCGTTATAATCCAGACTGGCGTCATCACGATACAAGTCCCCAACAGCAGCGAGATATGCTCTCTCCCGAGTTGTTTTGATGGGCAGTTTCGTAGCCTTCTGCAAGGCTTCACGGCCGGTCTGTAACACCGCTGCTGTGGGTGGTGTTGCCCATAACTGATGATAATGACTCATGGCAACACCCCAGTACCCCATGGCACAGGAAGGATCGATTATTGTCACTTGCGTAAATGCCTTGGCTGCTTCGTCATACCAGAATGAGTGCAACATGGCTACAGCGCGATTGAATTGAGCTTGAGCAGTCGTACTGCAGGAAACGGGAAAATGCACCTTTCCCAGATGCTGCTCGCTGAAATCACTAGCATGATGTCCTTCATCTGCCGCTAGCGGACGGGTTAGCCACAGTACTGCGAGCAAAACAAGGCATACATATCTTTTCATGATCAATCTCCTAAAACTTGGATTTACACCACCATAACCCGATGGGCTCGTAAGTTGATGCACTACCGTGGTTGAGTTAAAACTTTTGCGTTTTCAACTCTTCGCTGACTAGTGCATCGTGAGCGAAATCACGCTCTGCTATTGAATCCGTTCCGGCCAGTGTTTCCAGAATCGGACAGTGTGGACGGTCATCGCCTTGGCAATGTGCCATCAGTTGCGACAAAGCTGCAGCCATGGCCTGCAATTCCATTATCCTGGCCTGCAACTCAACCAAATGTTCACTTGCCAGTTGTTTGACTTCTCGCGCAGGGCGTTGACGGTCGTACCAGAGCGATAGCAGTCTCCTAATCTGCGAACTGCCGAACCCGGCTGCACGTGCCCGGCGAATAAACCGCAGGGTATAGATATCATGCTCGGTATAGTGGCGGTAACCGGCTTGGGTTCGCACCACCTTGGGCATCAAACCTGTTGCCTCGTAATAACGAAGCATTTTTGCCGAAACACCGGACAGCTTCGCCGCCTGACCGATATTCACGAATTCACCTTCACAACAGCAAGGAAATAGCTTCGAAACAGGTATGTCGACTGGCAACATACTGCAGTTGTCCGTTTTCTTTGACTCAGTGATTTTTCTGAAACTGGAAACGAAAGACTTTTCATCGTCGACTCCTCTATAACCTAAATGGAGTTGTGATGATGAACCTTACCACGATGGGAATGTCAAGCCGTACATTCGAATTCTGCAACGAAAGCGTTGACATGACAAAAAAAAGCCGCTTGTTGAAGCGGCTTTAATCAAAAACTATGAAGGCTTACTATAAGACAGCCATTATGACGTACTAGTGTCCAGGTTTGCTGGTACCGCCATAAGGACGTGGATCCTGACCTTCTTTCAGGCAATTGCCGTTTCCATCAACACCATGTGGACATTCACCTGTAGCATTTGGATCACCCATATCAGCGTTGGAACAGGCAGTGAGAACAGCAATCAACATTGCAGCAAAAATTGATAATTTCATTAGCTTTTATTCCTTTTAAAAAATTTTCTATATCCTCTACGAGGCTTTGCAGTATATAACGAAACCCCCAAATTTTCCAAGCACTAGGCGCTTCGCAAAATGGCCATTAAATCACTGCCATATTTATCCACCTTGCGTATTCCAATGCCACTCACCAATCGCAATTCATCTTCGGTTTGCGGACACAAACGCACCAACTCCTGCAAGGTGCTGTCGTGAAAAATGACATAAGCCGGCACACCATGTTCCTTCGCCATCTTGGCTCGCCAATAACGCAATTTCTCCCACAAGTAACGTTCCGCTGCACTTAACAAGACGGAGTCTGTTATTTCCCTCCGTTTCTCCGAAGCACGTTGCGATTTTGCCTGCAGTCGCAGAAGAACCGGTTGCTGCCCTTTCAGCACCGGTCGGCATGCTTCGGTCAGGTGCAATGCACCGTACCCCTCGCTATCCGTGGTCAAGAGTCCTTGCGCGACCATCTGACGAAAAACCGAACGCCAGAACTTCTCTGGTTGATCCTTCCCGACAGCAAATGTACTGAGCCTGTCATGATGCCACTGTTTGACACGTTCTGTTGGGTTTCCGCGCAATACATCGATCAGATGCCCCACGCCAAAATGTTGCCCGGTCCGATAGACACAGGACAACGCTTTTTGTACTTCCACCGTGGCATCCCAGACTTCCGGCGGATTCAGACAGACATCGCAATTCCCACAAGCCGCTGCTTCTGCTGTTTCTCCAAAATAATGCAGTATGCGCAAACGCCGGCATGTCGTCGTCTCACACAAGGACAGCATGGCTTCAAGCTTGCGTGTTGCTACCTGTTTAAACTGGTCATGGGCTTCCGATTCCTCGATCATGCGCCGCTGCTGGATCACATCATTCAGACCATAGACCATCCAGGCACTGGCAGCTCGTCCATCACGTCCGGCACGTCCAGTTTCCTGATAATAGCCTTCAATACTCTTTGGCAGATCCAGGTGAGCGACAAAGCGCACATCCGGTTTGTCGATTCCCATTCCGAAAGCGATCGTGGCAACCATGATGATGCCTTCCTCACGCAAAAACCGCTCCTGATTTTGTCCACGTTCCAACATGCTCATCCCGGCATGATAGGGAATGGCTCGTAATCCCTGCTCTGACAACCAAGCTGCTGTTTCTTCAACTTTTCTGCGCGACAGGCAATACACGATTCCAGCTTCTCCACGGTGCTGTGCACGAATGAAATTCAGCAATTGATTACGTGCATTTGTCTTATCGATGATCTGATAACGGATATTCGGGCGATCGAAACTGGATACGAATATTTTGGCAGCATCCAGCCCGAGGCGTTCGACAATCTCCTGGCGTGTATGCAAATCCGCCGTCGCCGTCAGGGCAATGCGCGGAATCGCCGGAAAGCGTTCGTGCAATACCGATAGCTGGATGTATTCCGGACGGAAATCATGTCCCCATTGCGACACGCAATGAGCTTCATCAATAGCGAACAAGGCAATTTGGCTACGTGCAACGAAATTCAGGAAGCGTGCTGTCAGCAGGCGCTCAGGGGCCACATACAGCAAGTCATATTTACCTTGAGTCAGACCCTGTTCGACATTTATGGCTTCGTCGAGTGACAGCGAAGAATTAAGCACTGCTGCACGGACCCCAATTTCATGCAATGCAGCCACCTGGTTTTGCATCAGCGCAATCAGCGGCGAAACAACGATAGCGGTACCCTGCCGCAATAGTGCGGGAATCTGGTAGCACAATGACTTGCCTCCACCCGTGGGCATGAGTACCAGACAGTCACCACCATCGGCAAGATGCGAGATGATTTCTGCCTGTTGCCCGCGAAAATCGGGATAACCGAAAACTTCCTGGAGAATTCTCAGTGCTCTGGACATGAACAAAATTACAGTTTTGAAACCACTCGCGTGCTGGCATAACCAGCAAATTGCCTAAAATCGAGACATGTCTGTTTCACAGCTGACTTGATGGGATTCAATCCGGAATTTGGTATCGTCATGTTACGAATGTTAAGACTTGCTTCGCGATAGTACAGTAAAATAATCCAGTTGCACATTGCAGTTTATATTCAAGCCTGCACGTTTCAAATCAATACTGACGCAGTAGCTGGTATAATTTTGTCTATGTGTATCTTTTTTGATCAAATTTTCGACGCAAGTCTGGAGAATGAAATATGGCGGTAACCGATGTTTTGAAAATGATTCAAGACAATGAAGTCAAATTTGTGGATTTACGTTTTACCGATACGAATGGCAAAGAGCATCATGTGACCATTCCCTCGCACAGTTTCGATGCTGACAAATTTGAGGATGGTCACCCCTTCGACGGCTCGTCGATTGATGGTTGGAAAAGCATCCAGGCTTCTGACATGCTGCTTATTCCAGATTCGGATACTGCTAACATGGATCCTTTCATGGATGAGCCGACTCTGATTCTGACTTGCGATGTCGTCGAACCGGCGGATGGCAAGGGATATAACCGAGACCCCCGATCTCTGGCCAAGCGCGGTGAGATCTACTTGAAGTCCACCGGGATTGGCGATGTGGCGTATTTCGGTCCTGAACCTGAATTTTTCATATTTGATTCGGTATATTGGCATACCGATATGTCCGGATGTTCAATAAAAATTGAATCCGAAGAAGCGGCATGGAGTTCCGCAATAAAATACGATAGTGGAAACATCGGCCATCGTCCGGCCATCAAGGGTGGGTATTTTCCAGTACCACCAGTTGATTCGTTACAGGATATACGCTCGGCCATGTGTGTAACCTTGGAAGAAATGGGTATCGGTGTCGAAGTTCATCATCACGAAGTTGCGACTGCAGGTCAGTGCGAAATAGGCACCCGATTCAACAGCTTGGTAAAACGTGCTGACTGGAACCAGATTCTGAAATATGTCATCCATAATGTCGCACATTCTTATGGCAAGACGGCGACTTTCATGCCCAAACCGATCGTCGGAGACAATGGCTCGGGTATGCATGTCCATCAATCCATCTGGAAAGACGGTAAAAATCTTTTTTCTGGAAACGGCTACGCAGGATTGTCTGAAATAGCTCTGTATTATATTGGTGGCATCTTGAAGCATGCCAAGGCGCTGAATGCCATTTGCAATCCAAGTACCAATTCATACAAACGCCTGGTTGCCGGATTTGAAGCGCCCGTAAATCTCGCCTATTCCGCGAGCAATCGTTCTGCTGCAATTCGGATCCCGCACACCAGCAATCCCAAGGGAAGGCGGATCGAAGTACGTTTTCCAGATCCAACAGCGAACCCATATCTGTCATTTACTGCACTCATGATGGCTGGACTGGATGGCATCCAGAACAAAATACATCCAGGCGACCCAATGGACAAGAATCTATATGATTTACCGCCAGAAGAAGCCGCAAAAGTACCCAATGCCTGCGCCTCTCTGGATGAAGCACTGGAATGTCTGGATAACGACCGGGATTTCTTGATCCGTGGTGGGGTTTTTTCCAATGATATGATTGATGCATTCATTCGACTCAAAATGAATGAAGTGACACTTTTACGCATGACTACGCATCCAGTTGAATTCGACATGTATTACAGCTTGTAAATCAATGTTAAATAAAAGTATTCTCGGCGACTGTCTTATTCTTTTGGCACATTTCAACTTATTAAACAATTAATTAAAAGGCTTTATTTATTCTGTTTGTGTTTTTCTCGGAACAAATCATTGATAGACTATTCTCATTATTTGTTATCTACAGAATTTTCGATCGATATTATGAAAACCAAAATACAGCTTGTCGTATTATTTTTGGTGTTATCGTTTGTACATCCTGCTGTTGTGGCAGGTTCAAACATTTATCAGCATGTTGATAAAGAAGGTAATGTTACATTTTCAAACCGACCTATCGGTAGCGCCAAAAAAATCTATATTGGATCGTATTCACCCAGAAAATATGCTTCAAACTCTCCTGCACTTAAATCCTTTTCGACTCCTGTAAAAGACTCGATGCAAAAAGAGCGCAATGTAATGCGCCAGCAGATACTGAAGAAAGAGCTCACAACAGAAATCAAGTTACTCGCTGCCACCTTGGATCACATTGATGAAGTCGCAGGTGAGCATCAATCTGCTCAGCAGCAGGAAAAAACCGTGCAGTTGAAGAATAAACTCTCGCTTCATCGAAGAAATATTGCCGCACTTAGGAAAGAACTTGGGCAATGAATCACAGATTAAATCGAACTTGTAGCGTAGCTAACAGCTCATGAAAGCAAATCGGTTACTATTTCTTATTTTTGTATCTTTTCCACTTTCTCTATATGCAGGGATATATAAACATGTTGATGCGCAAGGAAAAGTGACTTACTCCAACATTCCATCCGATCATTCGAAACGAGTTGATTTACCTCCTATCGTTGTTGTTCCCGCAATTGATTCTCACGATATGGAAGAACGCTTGGTAAAACGAAGAGAAACTACAAAGATAAATGAGCAACGAGAAGAAATCGAAAATAAAATCAGCGAAGAAGAAAAGCGATTAGCTGAAATAAGAAGTGAATATAAAGATGGTGAGCCGGATCGACTTGGCAGTGAACGTAATTATCAAAGATATTTGAATCGAGTTGAGAGTTTGAAAGAAGAAATCAACGTGCGCGAAAGAAATCTTGATATATTGCGCAATGAATTAAGAAATGTACCAGACCTCAAGAACAAACAACCTTAACATTCCGCTGTAATTATTGAAGCTCAATGATCACTGGTGCATGATCGGAAGGTCTCTCAAGTTTGCGCGTCATTTTATCTATTCTAAAGGCAACGCAGGTCTTAGCAAGTTCATGGCTTAACAAGACATGATCGATACGCAGTCCCCGGTTGAGGCGGAAAGCCATCATGCGGTAATCCCACCAAGTAAAGAGTTTCTCATTTTGATCGAATAATCTGAAGCTATCGATTAATCCTAACTCAAGCAATTTTCTGAAAGCTAAGCGTTCGGATTCACTGCATAGCACTTTTCCTTGCCAAATTTCTGGATCGTATACATCTCGATCATCGGGAGCAATATTAAAATCCCCCAATATAGCCAGTTTCGGAAAATGCTTTAACTCATCCTTCAACCATTCATGTAACGCCAGCAACCATCTGAGTTTATATTCATATTTCTCAGATTCAATATGCTCTCCATTTGGAACATAGGCAGATATGATACGCATATCACCAAATGTTGCAGCTACTACACGTTTTTGTTCATCGTCTAACCCAGGAATCGCGGTTTGTATCGTTGTTCCTTTTATCTTGCTTATAATAGCCACTCCATTATAAGTTTTCTGACCAACAAATATCGATTGATACCCAATACTCTCGATGGTTTGCCACGGAAAATTCTCATCCGTTAATTTGGTTTCCTGCAAACACAACAGATCAGGTTGATTGGACTGTAACCAATCAATTACCTGCACTAATCGCACCTTCAATGAATTGACGTTCCACGTAGCTAATTTCATTGATCGCTTAGAGAAAAAGTAGACACAGTGTTTAATTTATTGACACAGAAATAACTTATATCATGCGACTTCTCAACCAACTGCCAAGATCGACAACCTCCTGCTGACAAACCGAATGGTCCATCTGATACTCATGCCATTCAATATTGCATCCGGCAGTTGTTGCCATTGCTTTGGTTTTGATTGCATACTGAATTGGAATAACAGAGTCATAAATACCATGCGACCAGAAAACTGGTATTAATGCATTGGCATTACTGATTTCCGATGCAAGTGATTCGGCTATTGGTAAATAACATGATAAAGCGATAATCCCTGCAAGGGTATGCGATTGGCGCAATCCAACATACAGTGCCATTGCACCACCTTGTGAGAACCCTGCTAAGAAAATATGCTCCGCTCTGATACCGCGTGACAATTCTCGTGTAATCAGTTTATCAATAGCTAATCTTGACTGGTGAATACCCCAAATATCTTCACGATCTGCAAAATCAAGTCGTGTTATGTCATACCAAGCTCGCATTTGATGACCGTTATTGATAGTGATAGCTCTTACTGGCGCATGCGGAAATATAAAACGCACTGATGCTCCCGAAATTTCCAATTGATCAATAATCGGTACAAAATCATGACCATCTGCACCCAATCCATGTAACCAAATAATCGCATACTTGGGAGCTGAACTCGCTTCAATTTCAATCGCAGGTAGAGATTCTGCTTCGGAAATCATTGTTACGTAAGCTCAGTAATTTGATGCCACTGAAATCATACTCAGCACTAAACTATTCCACATAACTAGTAAACACACTTGATTAATTCTCGATCAAGATACCCAAAACATCGATTTCATAAATAAAAAAACCGGTACACGGCTGTCTTACGACAGTGGTGTACCGGTGTTGTTGATTCTAAGCCAGATTACAGCTTCGTGAATACTGGAATCACTGCACCTGCAATACTGTTGATATAACGATTGCCTTGTGCATCCCATGTCATCAACAAGCCACCAAAGCGGCTTTCTGGG
>JAMWZR010000057.1 GCA_024282035.1 Nitrosomonas sp. | reverse complement strand
TTCCTTTCCTCCCCTAATTTAACCACACCTCGCAGGCTAGTCGACCTTGACCTCCAAAGTCAAGTCATTTGTCATAACAGGCTTATCTGATCTTCACATTAATTTCACAAATTAATATTTAGTTTCACGACAAATTCCAACTTAATTTCCAAAAATGACTATCAAGCGTTTCCTATTGTAACCAAAAATATCCTTATTGCTAACAGGAATTTTACAGTACTCAAAATTAATTTATCTAAATCGCTCACCATTCACGCCACCCGTTCATCAATGGAAAAAAAATGCCTAGCTTAATCTTTCGCGAATCGTAATGCCGCATTAATTCAGCATAGTGATTGAGTTGATCACGATATCTAGCTACTTCGCGATCTAGAAAATCTTCAATGCCCCCACCCTCGTGACTACTAGTTTTGTAATCAATTATCCATCTCACATCATCAGAATCACAGAATGTCCTATCAATCACAAAATTCACGATCTCGCCGTCCAGTAGTCCAGATATCCTGAGTTCATTAGAAGCCAATTCACGAGTTCGCAAAATCCATCGCCCTCGCTCATCGCTGATTGTATTCACTAATGCTTGAGTGATTCTCTCAATGGTATATTTCATTTCCTTGACGTCCCCAAACATACCTTCATCGATCAAATTTTGCTTGAATTGATCATGCATATGCACTATTCGCCCAGCACTCCAGTTTTTCAAACCATCCTCTGCAATTCGTTGCAGCCAATGGTGAACGATATTCCCTGCATGTCGCGCCCAATCACTTGCCCAAGAAAACTCGATCTCCCCAGAAATGCTTTGCGAACGCTGCGCAACCTTCCAATTAACTGAACTGGGTGCTACCGGTAAATTCCAGAAAGGCCCTAATCGAGCGATCCTTTGTACACTTATTGACTGAAGATCGACTTTACCAACTAACTCATCAACGACTGACAACGAACTCTGCTTCTTTAGTTCCATGTGAAATTCGTCAGCAAGAATCGACCAAAGGCACTGTAATAATGATCCAGCTCTCGGTGGATTAAGCAACCTTTCACCATTATCCTCAGCGACATCGACATTACCTAGCAAATGAAGAAATTTCCGAGCACGAGTGGCCGCCACATATAAAAGTCGCTTCAATTCGTGATCTTCTCGGTCCTTATCAAATTTTTCAATCCAGGTATAAATCGAATCATCGTTTATCCCGATTCCTCGAATGGGAGCTAAAAGTAAATCAGGCGATATTGAATCCGCCCCATCTTCCTCATCAAGATACGGTTGCTCCAGCCACTTGAGTAAATGCTTATCCTGATTTCGTGATATCCGTCCCAATCCAGGCAAAATCACTGTATCGAATTCCAATCCCTTGGCTTTATGAATTGTCATAATCTGCAAGGTTTCATCAGCATTGAAATCGGGAGATGCATAAAGCGATAACAATCCTAGCTCGAACTGATCGAGATCAGAAATTCCCATCGCATTCTCCTGATGCTCGAGATAATTAAAAAAAATCAGCGCGTCATCCGGGTAATGACTACCTACTTGTTGTTCCGCATTCTGATTCAGAACACAGCCCGGCCCACCTAATCCTTCCCACACCGCTTCCACGGTATCTCGCAATGACTGTCGCATTCGATGATCCATGGCAGGGCGTAAAATCTCACGTACCCGCCTGATACGCATCATTGCGTCATCGGAAAAAACAGGCCATTTATTCTCGTCACAAAGCACACTCCACAGTGTCAGCAAAAGATTGTCAGCTGCACTGTCGCAATTTGTTAACTCAATATCCGATAACATCTCAATCTCTTTCAGCAACAAACCACACCAGGGTGCACGTAATACAGCAAACCACGCCAACCGGTCAGCCGGATTGATCAGGGCACGAGTCAACATCAGTAAATCTTGAACCAATGGTTTTTGATGCAATGCTTCTATTTCGACCGCCCGGAAACGCAAGCCAGATTGCTTGAAGACTGCAACAATATGAACAAGATGACTTCGGTTGCGTACCAAAATGGCGATGGTTTCATTAGGAGCACGGCACCGTGCTTGGGTAATAATTTCTACTACCTGCTGTGCTTCTGCAACGTAATCACTACTAAAAAAAGGATAAATTTTTACTGCACTTTCGTTCAATCTCGGTAATGTTGCCTTCGAAGCGGAATATACAACGGCGCCCGTTGCAATATTTTCTATGGTAGGCATGATCATGGTGAACGTATCATTTACCCAGTCAACAATACCTTGCTGCGAACGAAAATTTGATCTCAGCTTAATTGGCTCCAGAATCAGATGCCCGATCCCTTTTTTCTGTGCTTGCAAAAACAAACCGACTTCCGCTTCCCGGAATCGGTAAATTGACTGCATGGGGTCACCCACTGCAAACAGGCTCCTACCTTCTCCTTCTTCCCACCCTGCAACCAGTTGTTCGATCAATTGATATTGACTAATTGATGTATCCTGAAACTCGTCAATCATCAAGTGCTTAATTTGGTAATCCAGTGCCAGAGCCAAATCGGTTGGCAAATCCGGTTCTCCGAGAGCGAAGAAAGCTCGTTGAGCAATTTCAGAAAAATCAACGCAACCACTGGCCTGAAATACGACTTTCAGTTGTGCCACTGCATTCAGCAACAATCGCATGATGGCTCCCAGAATTTGCCATTGTTGTTCAGAATAGTGCGCCCGCGGCAAGTGCCGCATCTCCTGCAAACGCTGCCGCAGATCATCTTCTGATATCAGTGCATCGATCAGTGCTTGCCAGCGGATCTTCCAGTCTTTAGCCGGTTTTGACCGTGCCATATCCTGATAACTCGGAAAGCCTTCTTTAACCGATATTCTTTTCCGCCACTCTCCCTTATTGGTCAACAGCAATTCGGCTATCCCCTGCCATTGCTGAATAGACGCCATATTCAACTCTGTCAGGTCATAGCACGCATTGATTGAAGATTCCTTGCCATCGGCAAGCAAATTAGCTGCCGCATACTGCGCCACATCGACCAGTTGTCCGTGAAGTATATCTGGGAATAAAGTCAGCACCTGTTTTGCAGCTTGACGACGAACGCGTTGCAATGCCAGTTCCAACTCCTCCCTCGGTCTGGCATGTATATGACGCAACCATAAATCGCGTCGTGCCAGCATCATGACCAATAGCGACTCGGCACGGTCCATATCATTGTCAAGATGCTCAAGTAGGCAAGCAACATCTTCTGCAACCGGATGCTCTAATTGCACCAGATCCAGAGTAGCCCGTGCGGCCTCATGGTATAGCACGAAAGCATCCGCACTGATTTCCGGTTGCGCCCCAAAACTCGATAACAGCGGCATTTGTCGCGTCAGCGACGCACATAGGGAATCGATCGTCTGTATGCGCAGACGCTCCGGATTTTCAGCAATTTGCCAACCCATCTCGCGATCGCGCGCCTGCGCAGCCGCTGCCAACTCGCGATTCAGTCTCTCATACGCCGTTTCTGCCTCTACAAGCTGTGCAGACGCATCCAAGGCGGCCAAAATGCGAAAACGCATTTCTGCAGCTGCTTTCCGTGTAAAGGTAATCGCCATGATTTCTTCAGGCGCATCCACATAAGCAAGCAAACGCAAATAGCGTTGAATTAACAGCGCCGTCTTCCCGGAACCAGCCGGAGCCTGCACAATGAATGATCGTGCAGGATCAAGTACACGCTGACGTTCCTGTTCGTCAGAAATCTGCATCCGATCCCTCACTGTTTTCATTTCTTACACTTGAATACAAGTCCTTCTGCTCGTAAATTCTGCAAAAAGATTGCAATTCACAGTACCGGCAAGTCTCTGGAAAGTTTTTGGGATCCACTGTTGCATTGCCACTGGCAAAGCCTATTGCCAGATCGGTTAGATTCTTCTGCCATACCGCCACCAATTCTTCCCAACTGGATAGAGTTTTATAGCCATTTAGTTCTGTAAATACTTTTACACCCGGCAACAAATTGTCTTCTCGCAAAACAGCGACAAATTCCATTGCCTCTTGTTTAATGGTCGCAAAGGCAACGCCAGCCTTCGGAGCAGTGAGTTCACTGGCAACCAAATACAGAGGCAATTGTGGTTCATCCGGGCGTTCACCAATCATGGTACGGACAGATTGTCGACCCGTTTTATAGTCAATAATCAGGTACTGCCCATTTGTCAGCTCATCAACACGATCCAGACGACCATTGAATTTGATTCCACCAATCGAAACCGAACAAGGTTGTTCAATTGCAATTACCGTAAAATCTTCTCGTTTTTTCTCAATCTCGAGCCATTCACGAACCAGACGTATGAGTCGCTGCCGCTCAATCTGAGCAAAACGACCTGTAAACATTCCCGAGCGCTGTTTCTGCATGGATCGGATTGCGTTGCCCACTGAATCACCTATAAGCCGCTCAAGTTTTTGCAGACTTACAAGCTCAAGATTCTGGCGAGATTTAAGCTGTTCCCAGAACAAAGCCATTGTCAGATGGACTAGTGAGCCTCTTTCCAGGGCATTCAGGCCTTCATGCGGTATATCCGGTCTGCGAATCGACAATCGATGCTTCGCCCAAGCCCGAAAAGGGCAGGCTGCATAATCCTTGATCACTTGCGTACCGCCTTTGATAGCCATTCCGGCCACTTTTGGTTCAATGGGCAAAACCTGGCTATCCTCGAGGTACTCCAAGCGACAGGATTGGATTATCAGATCGACATGCTGCGTCAGCACCAGGTGTTCCGGTTCGTGTTGCAGGAGATGTCTGATGAGTGGACTTGACTTCACTTCTTGACCATCCGACTCACCACTGAATCGGGGATAGCTAACAATCACTTCAGTGGCGGCGGAAAACCAAGCTCGTGTCAGTCGTTGAGAAAAAGCCAAAGCTTCGTTTGGGGAACCCAGTGTCAGTTGCTCACGACGCTGCAATTCCAGTGGTAAGAATGGGTTGGGGCTGGCGTGTAAAGGCCAGTATTGCTCGGACAGTCCCATCACCCATAAATGGTCGAATGTCATACCGGCTGCTTCCAGCACACCAAGTATTTGAATCGGTACTTCTGGAGTCTGTGGCTGGAACAGCACTTCCTGTGCCATTCTTTGCAAGCGAATAACGGCCTCTCGATCCCCCGTTTGTATCTGTACATGATCCAAAGTGGAAAAGTCTTTCAAAAGCTGCTGCCACTTTTCAAAAACCTGATATTCCGTCGAACTCGGTGTGCGTGATCCGGGTAATCCTGCAATCCGTAAAACACTGTTAAACTGTTGTGCGAATGCAGCATGACTATCTATCGAAGAAAAATGATTTCGACGAAATTGCACCAGATCAACTAGCAATTGCTGCAATACCGGACAATATTTAGCTGCTCGACAGTGTAGCAACGGCCCCAGCAGTCCTTCCAATGTCACGAACGGCTGTACAAATTGACGCAATTGCTGCCCCAGAATGGCTCTTTGTTGCATTTCATCATCCGCCCCCGCAAGAAATGGGCACTGTAACCACTGACTGAAGCGATTAAATGCAACTTCTTGCACCAGCAGCTCTAGGGTTATCAATGCTGCATCAATCAGTGGATAGGATAAAAGTGATTGCCCCAAAGAAACATTGTAGGGAGCGACAACCGGCAAGCGATCAGGTAAGGCACAACGCACATCGGGATACATTACGTTTCTAAAAACCCGCAACAACTCGCTCCGATACTCGCTCAGGGCGGGTACGACAATCCCAATACTAACCTGATGATGTGTTGTTTCCAGTTTGGAACGCGCCCAAGCCGCCACATGCAAAATTTCATCGGATCGACTACGAAACTCAACACGCCTGCTTTGATGAACAGCTGAGTTATTCGAAAGATCTGCAACAAGAATCGTGCAACCTGCACGATCGAGGTGTTCCAAAAAAAATGTCAGTTGAGGTGTCAACCGATCAAAGCCATAACAAATCAGCGTTTCAGGTTTCTTAACATTGAGTGACCTGTAATTTTCTGCAATCAAGTCGATAGCACGTACGCGATCTAACTGCCGGTTCTGTACCGTTATTTGCTGATAACGTTCACTCCAATCCAGAAATGCCTGAGCATCCTCATTCAGATTACAAGCTCTAAATTTGGGTAACAACCTCCATGCTTGTGCGAGTTGCCAAGCCTCACGAACTTGTTTTGCCGTTGAGGAAATTCTGAGCAGTGCTTTTCCAGTTTCAGATGATTGAATAATGGATTCCCAGAGACACTGTTCCTGCGCAGGAGATAACAGAAAAGGAAAAGTGGGAGTGTGATCGGTAAAAAACGCATCATAATAAAAGCGTTCTACCAGAGCCGACAGAGGCAATATGTCGGGTGTAAGCCAAACCAATAACTCTTGATTGAGCTGATTATGATGAAATTGTGATTTGAGCGTTAATGCTAGCCTTCGGTTTGGAGTGATAACCGTTGTACTAGCATCAATGCGACTAAAAATTTCACTGCTGGATATTTCTTTAAATCGGAAAAAATCAGTCATGCGGTATCCGAATTACCGCCAGCCACTCTCAGCGCTGAAGCATGTCCAGTTTTTCTTTTACACTGGCCCATTCATCCGCATCTGGCAAAGCATCTTTTTTCTCAATAATGGGGCGCCACTTCTTTGACAGTTCAGCATTAAGCTCAATGAAATTCAACTGCTCATCAGGCACATCATCCTCAGCATAAATGGCTTCGACAGGACATTCAGCGACACACAATGTACAATCGATACATTCATCAGGATCGATAACCAGAAAATTTGGCCCCTCACGAAAACAATCTACAGGGCATACATCAACACAATCAGTATATTTACATTTAATACAGTTTTCAGTTACTACATAAGCCATAACAACAATTCCTTGCTTGATACTTTTTAGAATGCAGCATTCTAACAGAAATATATTCATTAACGCCAATATCAAAACCCCTTGTAACGGAAGATATTACTTCGAGATTAGAGGGAAATGGATCGATGGATCTACGAGCTCCTCGATTTTGGCTCTAAAACATTTCATCCGTACAAACGTCAAATTCGAGACTCAACTACCCTTTTGCATCAATAGCCACTTACTCGCTTTTGTTCGACTAAAAAACAACACAACCCCATGAATCATCATATAAGCCGATACAACAAAGATAAGACATTGCAAATAATTCAATCATCATGAACATACTTAGTCCAGTTTAAGGAGCAACCATGCGTTTATTTCATTTCCCTACAATCGTTACTTCATTCGCTGGAACGCTACTTACCGCTTTAACGGTTCATGCCAGCCCTGTAGCATGTTTCAATAGTGTTTCCGGTCAGTTCTGCATTGAGCTTTTTGAAACGCAAGCCCCAATCACGACATCGAATTTCATGCGTTATATCAACAGTGGTGCATATACCCAAGGAATTTTTCACCGAAGCGTTCCCGGATTTGTGGTTCAGGCCGGTGGGTACAAAATTGCCTCGACTTCAAATAATCAACCCTCGATATTTTCGGTTAATACGTTTCCGCCCATTAACAATGAATTTGGTCTATCCAATAAACGTGGCACGGTAGCCATGGCAAAAATTGCTGATGATGCCGATAGTGCAACCAGTCAATGGTTCGTCAATCTTAGTGATAATTCAAGTAATTTGGATCGTACTAACGGTGGTTATACGGTTTTTGGACAGATCGTTTTTGATGGCATGAATGTCATAGACACCATCGCCAGTTTACCTGTGGTCGCAGTTAATCAGATTTTTAACGAAATACCTCTCGTTAATTATGATACTAGCAAACCCATCACGTTGAACAATCTGGTCCAGATCTTCGATGTAAAAGTAACAGATGTCACCGGAATTTTTCATGCGGGCACCCTCAATTTCGCTGTTGATATTGGAGAGAACTCTCCCGGCTATCGGGTCAATTTGAAACTGATACAAAATAGTCCAGATTTCATCTTTGAATTAGACTCTACTAACCTTGAAGTATTATCAGTAAAACCTACCAATATAGCCATTTTTAGTACTCAAGATGGATTATTGACAATCCCAAGTGTCATGATCGAGCCGTTTATAGCGGTCAAGAATGTCGTTATGCGGCGTTCCAGTCCAGATACATATCAATTCAGACTGGAAAGTTATGAATCCGTTAATTAATTGAAAAAATTTCATCGGGAGTTGCGATATTCCTGTTCACATAAAGGATAACAATTTTTTGTAGAAACTGATGAAAAAAAATGAACATCCAAGGTCGACCAAGCAGCAAAATAAGTAAAAACGTTAGTGAAAAAGTACATGGCTGCGCTACTCGACATTATCAACAAAGATCTCGGTATGCAGCTATCTTGGATAAATCCTCCACAATTACAAACAGATAATCGTGAGATCCATTAACGAGTTGCCCTTTCAGCAACTCAGCAGTAAATTGATATCAGAATGAGCAAGTTCGCCTGGATAGGACCTGTTATAGCCTTTAGCAAAACGTTTATAATGTTTTTGGATGTTATGCTCAAACTTGGCAAAGTACTTAGAACTGTATAGCAATGCGCTGGTTGTTATAATTAGAAAGGGTGAATTTTTGATGTATATCGCTTTTCTCTACATCATAAATCGTTGATCAGTTGAAGAAAAAATAACCCACTAACTGTATGATCACTCTCCATAATTGGGTTGGCAAAATCTTTAGATTTCCAAGCAATTCAGTCTACAATATTGTCTTGGAAATTGTAACAACCCAGGAATTTCTTTCATCTTATTTCTTAATTACTTATTTTTTCCCGGTGTTGACGGAACAAATAATGCAGGTATCGGCCTGTTGAAATGATTGTTCTTTTTATGATGATAAGGAAATTCTTTTGATAAATGGTCACGATCACTATCAATCGATTGATCTGCTTTGGTTTGATCTGACTTTGAAACATAAGGTTGAGTAAATAATGGATCCTCATATTTACCTACTCGTTTTGCATTTCTGGATTCATTATTTAATTGCAGGCCTCTATCATTACCTCGTTTACTTGCAGATGTTTTCTTGCCAGGATTGTCAGTGGTTCTCTTCGATTGCTTTTCTTCAAAGCGATTCGCTCTACCGGGTGCATTAACGAACTCTTTTCTTACTTCAAATTCCTTCACTTCCTCAATACAAATCTTTGTATTCAGTAATTTCTCCACTTCCAGTAACTGCTTGTTTTCTTCCTTGCTAACCAGAGAAACCGCAAAACCTTTCACACCCGCTCTACCAGTTCGACCAATCCGATGAACATAATCCTCTGGATTGTTTGGCAGTTCAAAGTTGATCACATAAGCAAGATCTTCAATGTCTAGTCCGCGTGCTGCAACATCTGTGGCAACCAATACTCGTATCAGACCTTGTTTAAAGCTATCCAATGCTTCGGTCCGCTGTAATTGATTTCTATCACCATGTATTGCTGTACTCGCAATTCCATGCCGAACTAGCCGATAAGCAAGTTTGTCGGCACTTTGCTTCGTTCGTGTAAATACCAGTGCTTGTTTTAAATTTTTTTGCCTGATCAAATGAATGAGCAATTCCTGCTTTCTCGAAGTCTCTATCGGATGAACCACATGCGTGATCAATTCACTTATTGAATTTTGTTTAGCTACTTCTATCAATACCGGCTCTTGCAATATTTTACCCGCAAGTTTTTTAATTTCAGCTGAAAAAGTGGCTGAAAACATTAAATTTTGTCGATGCTGTGGCAGTAACTGTATGATCTGCTTAATATCTGGTAAAAAACCCATATCTAGCATTCGGTCAGCTTCATCCAAAACAAGAATTTCAACTTTTGATAAACTCAACATCTTTTGCTGCACATGATCCAAAAGTCGCCCTGGCGTTGCCACTAGTATCTCCACACCAGATTTTATTACTTCGATTTGAGGATCAATATTTACACCCCCATATACTACTGTTGATCTTAATGCCAGATATTTACCATAAGTTTTAACACTTTCGTGGACTTGAACAGCTAATTCCCTTGTCGGCACCAAAATTAACGCCCGTACTGGGTGTTTAGCAGGTGAAGTACTGGTATTTGCATGTATTTGCAATCTGGACAGCATCGGTAGAGTAAAACCTGCCGTTTTTCCTGTTCCCGTTTGGGCTGCTCCCATGACATCACATCCAGTCATGATAATAGGTATAGCTTGTTCTTGAATCGGGGTCGGTTTCTCATACCCTTGGTCAGATAAGGCTTGTAAAATATCCGTAGATAAACCAAGTTGTTCAAATGTCATAAATTACTTACTCCTACACTTCATTATTTCTATTTGAAATTTGATCACTAACTAAACCACCGGCAAGTAAAATCAAATCTCACACATCCACTTCAAAACTAAATATAAATTTATAAATCTCTTCACACAAACCTAAAAAACGAAAAAACCCGTACAAAAATATGTACGGGTTTTTTCGTTATCTTGAGAATGACAGAGACAAATTAAAATTAAAGTCCAAGCTTACTCTTCATCCTCATCATCTTCGGCATCGGCATCACTTGCTGCAGCCTCACCTCCAGACGATTCTCCACCACCT
>JAMWZR010000056.1 GCA_024282035.1 Nitrosomonas sp. | reverse complement strand
CCTTTACTATCGATTACGGGCCGTATTTAAAAGGTTAAATATATGCTTAACTTTTCCTTTAGCCATCGTGTGCCAGTTATCTTGCAAACAGAAGCTTCTGAGTGTGGGCTAGCTTGTATTGCCATGATCATTGGCTATCATGGTCACCGCATCGATTTGGCTTCGTTGCGAGCACGTCATGCCGTTTCACCGCGTGGCTCGACCTTGGCTGATTTAATGAAAGTTGCAGGTCAACTCAAATTTTCATCTCGTCCTCTACGGCTTGGTCTAGAAGATTTACCAGAGCTTAAGCTTCCTTGTATGTTGCATTGGGATTTCAATCATTTTGTGGTATTGACACAGATTCAGGGTAATCGGGTCATACTGCATGATCCCGCCGTCGGTGAGCGTGAAATGCCTTTAACCGAGTTTTCCAAACATTTCACTGGGGTCGCATTAGAGCTAACCCCTACGAGTGAATTTAAGCCTCGTAACGATATTCGCAAGGTAAAATTGTCAACGCTTATCGGCCGTTTGCAGGGATTAGGCGGAACGGTTACGCAGATTCTGATTCTGGCTTTGGTATTGCAGCTTTTCGCCATCCTGGCGCCCTTTTATATGCAATGGGTTGTGGATCAGGCATTGGTTGCACAAGATTATGATCTGGTTACCGTACTGGGAGTCGGGTTTCTACTACTTGCCGTGGTGCAGACCGGTGTGACGGCTTTGCGTGCATGGGTTTTAATGGTGCTGGGGACGACGCTAAATTTACAAATGATCACGAATTTATTTTGTCATTTGATTCGCCTGCCCATGAGCTGGTTTGATAAACGCCATGTAGGCGATATTGTGTCACGTTTTGATTCACTCAATGCTATCCAGCGCACCTTAACAACTGGATTTCTGGAAGCATTGATCGATGGTGTTATGGTTATTGTGACTCTCGGCATGATGCTGTTTTACAGTATCAAGCTAGCGCTGATCGCGATTGTTGCTGCTACGATTTATGCCTTGCTGCGTTTTGCCTTATACCGTCCGTTTCGACTTGCTACCGAAGATCAAATTGTTCGAGGTGCTAAACAACAAAGTCATTTCCTTGAAACCATCAGAGGTATGCAAAGCATCAAACTGTTTGCCCATGAATCTCCCCGTACGGCTACTTGGCAAAATCTGACAGTCGATCAGTTTAATGCCGGTATTCGAACCCAACGAATGGGCATTCTATATCAAGGATTGAATGGTCTTTTGTTTGGAGTAGAGAATATTATTACCATTTGGTTAGGCGCAATGTTGGTTTTGGATACCGCGAACGGAAGTGGTTTCTCGATAGGAATGTTGTTCGCTTTCATTGCTTATAAAACTCAATTTGTACAGCGAGTGGCTGCATTGATTGAAAAAGGGCTGGAATTGCGTATGCTGGGATTGCATACAGAGCGGGTGGGTGATATTGCATTGACACCCGTAGAGCAGTTCGATGAATCAGGCAGTGTCAGTGCAGCTCCCCTTCATGGTCGAATCGAAGTAAAGCAAGTCGCTTTTCGTCATGCAGAAACAGATCCTCTGGTGCTGCAAGATGTCAGTTTCAGTATCCAGGCAGGTGAGTCAGTGGCTATCATAGGTCCATCGGGTTGTGGTAAAACAACCCTGGTTAAACTCATGTTAGGGTTGTTACAACCAACGGTGGGAAGTATTGAAGTCGATGGTGTTCCACTAGCGCGCCTGGGTATTACAAGATATCGCCAAGCGGTGGCTAGTGTCATGCAGGATGATCAGCTATTTGCCGGCTCAATTGCTGAAAATATTTGTTTTTTCGATTCCCAAGTGGATTACAAACGAATTGAGGCCAGTGCCCGGCTAGCAGCAATCCACGAAGATATTGTCGCCATGTCAATGCAATATAATACGTTAGTGGGTGATATGGGAGCTGTTTTGTCAGGTGGTCAGAAGCAGCGCCTGTTACTTGCGCGTGCGCTGTACCGCCAACCCAGCATTCTTTTTCTGGATGAAGCCACCAGTCATTTGGATATTGCAAGAGAACGAAGTGTGAATGAAGCTATAAGTACACTTAAACTGACTCGTATCATTGTGGCGCACCGTCCGGAAACGATAGCCAGCGCAGACAGGGTGATTGTGCTAAATGGTGGAAAAATTATTAAAGATGCTCCCTCTGAATTATTTGTTCGTCCCTTGGGGTCGATACAGTCTTCAGAGAATGAGGAGTCAGTTGCGGTAGCTGGTTAAGATGGATTTTATGTACTAATTTGTTCCAGCTGTTGCTCATGGCATGCTGCCAATAGAGGAGCGATATGACCCAAGCCGGGAATATGGCAATCCGGTGCAATTTCGAATAGGGGTTTTAGCACGAATGCGCGTTGTGACATGCGCGGATGCGGCAATGTTAATTTTTCATCATGGCATTGCAGATCATCATACATCAGTATATCGAGATCCAGTGTACGCGGCGCGTTTAGAGTTTCGCGCAAGCGTCCGTGCTGCTGTTCAATACTTAGCAACGCGTTGAGCAAATCATGGGGCGTAAGGCGGGTTTCGATCAGGGCTACCGCATTGATAAAATCCGGTTGATCCAATCGGCCGACCGGCGCGCTTTTATAAAGCGAGGATTGGCGCACCAAATCAATGCCAGAAAGTTGCTTTAATTCACCGAATGCCTGCTGCACCTGGAAGATCGGGTTTTCCAGATTGCTTCCCAATGCGATGTATGCCTGACTGGTTTCTTTATTCATGGTCAGTAGCGATATTGCCGGATGAGTTTTCCGGATGGTGTGTTTGATCAGACGAAGGTTTTTTGCGCGTGCGTTTTCTCTTACCTTTTTTAGGTAATACTTGCTTGGGCAGCATCGCCTCGCGCTTTTCATTGTCTACGGCAAGAAATGTTTTCCACCATTCGCCCAATTCCATGCTCAGTTCACCGCTTTCACAACGCAACAACATGAAATCGTAAGCAGCACGAAAACGCGGATGGGTTATCAAGCGAAATGGTTTGCGTCCGGTGCGGATCTCAAAACGCGGTTGCATGGCCCATATTTCTTGTATGACTGCGTCAAAACGGCGAGGAATAGCGAGTTTTTTGTGTTGTAACGCAAGAATTTCATCCATTGCTCTGAATAAAGCGAGCATTGGTTTCTCACCGGAGGCCTGGAGGGAATGCCAAGTGGATAGTACTTCATGCCATAACAGGATGGCAAACAAAAACCCGGGCGAGACCGGTTTATTTTGTTTGATGCGCTCATCGGTGTTTCTGAGTGCAATCGTGATGAAGCGTTCGCCCAGAGATTGTTCGAGGATGATATCGAGCATGGGCAAAAGGCCGTGATGCAGTCCTCGCGCTCGCAAATCAATCACGCAAGGTAATGAATGCCCAGACAATAACAGCTTCAACATTTCATCAAACAAGCGGGATGGCGGAACGTTTTGCAATAAAGGCGCCAGATCGCCGATAGGTTTGGCAGTTTCTGCTTCTATCTGCATGTTCAATTTCGAGGCCAATCGAACCGCACGCAACATGCGGATGGGGTCTTCGCGGTAACGTTGTATCGGCTCGCCAATGATACGCAGCTTTTTCGCTTTGATATCTTCATAACCGCTCAGATAATCAAGAATTTCTTCCTTGGAAGGATCATAAAAAAGTGCATTAATCGTGAAATCGCGGCGCACTGCATCCTCTTCCTGACTGCCAAAAACATTGTCGCGTAATAGGCGGCCGTGCTGATCGGTGAACGAGATCGATGCATCTTCATTTTCATCCACGGGTGAATGGCCGCGAAAAGTTGATACTTCCACAGTTTCTGAGCCACACATGACATGCACTAGGCGGAAGCGTCGGCCAATGATGCGTGACCTGCGAAAAATATGATGTACTTCCTCGGGAGTCGCGTTGGTTGCCACATCGAAATCTTTGGGAATTAATCCCAGCAATAAATCACGTGCAGCACCTCCGACAATGTAAGCCGAAAACCCGGCCTGTTGCAGGCTAGTGGTAATTTTTAACGCACAAGGACTAATCTGGCTGCGTCGGATACCATGATGTTTGAACGGAATAATGCTTAGCTTTGCGATGGATTGAGAAACAGGGATCGCTACAGGGGCTTTGCGGCTGAATACTTTGCGAAGAAATTTACGGATCATTGCGAATGGCTGAAGGTATCCAACGTTAATTGTACAACGGGTATCCGTTTTTCATGAGTGTTCAATAGATGGTATTCAGTTAAATTATAAAAAAGATGAAGCTAGCCGATAAGCCGGGTTCTGTCTTGGACAGTCATTCCTCTAGATGCACAGTTACCCGTGCATTCAAGCAACCTACCCGCAGACTCTGCGAGCAACATCTTCGCCTGCCTATTTGGTCTTGCTCCGGATGGAGGTTACCGCGTTTCACCGTAACTGAATACGCTCGTCTCTGTGGCCCTGTTCCTCACCTCACGGTGGACGGTCGTTAGCCGTCATCCTGCTCTATGGAGCCCGGACTTTCCTCCCCCGCTGTTCAATTGAACAGCAGCAGCGACTGTCTAGCCAGCTTCGTCGGCTATTCTATCACTTGCAAAAATGATCGGTTAAGGAAATAATCGGCCAATGATTTTGAGCCTGCCTACAAAAAAGCTTCATGTAACCATTATCCGTTAATGCGGTTTTTGCTGTAAGTATACCCTGTCCAGTCAGTAACCTTTTCCGGCTCTGGACAATTACCGTACCTTTTCACCACGACGATTACATCCATGCTGTTAAAACCTGTGTTCAGTTTCAAATCGATTTTTTTCGTGCTCGTGCTTTTGTGTAGCACATTAGTGCTGCCTGACTATGCGCACTCACAAAATCAGCCATCTGTCTTCAAATCCATTGATACCGCACGCGCAGCGATCAATCGCAGTAAGATGGAAGAAACTCAGCGACAGGCAGCCATTGAGCATCTTGATACCGCACGTGCCAATGAGCGCGAAGCGGAAACACTGGGCGAGCAATTGACAGCGTTGCGTGCCGAGGCTGTTGATCAACCGACGCGAATGGAGCGTCTAAATAAAGCATTGGCAACAGACAGTGAGCAGGAGTTACTCGGATGGTCCAAACGCCTACCGGCTGATGCCGATGGAGAAACATTGGAGCAGATTCTGGAGCAGGAACGCACGATCATCACCGATCTACGTGCACAAATCGATGCCGTCGGTACCGATCTGGCTCTGGTGTTATCGCGCCCGGCTCAAGCATCCGATGAAATCACGTTATTGCACCGCAATATCGAAGAATTATCAACACCACTCGTGGCCCAAAACAATGAGCCTGCTGCATTATTTGAAGCGCGACGCCTACGCCGCAGCAGCGAGCAGCATCGCTTACAAGCAACGCTGGAGCTGCGTCTCACCGAGCAGGATACCACCGCGCAACGTCAGAGCCTGCACGAATTGACGCTGCGAGAACTGCGCTATCGCTTGGGATTGCATGAAAAACGCGTGGAGCATTTGCAGCAGCGTATTACCGACCGTGGGCGGCATGAACTGGAATCGCTGATCGAAGAATTAATCAAACGTGAACAAGCGCTGGCCGGAGATGCTGCTGTGCTTGTATCCACTGCTGTTGAGAATCGTACTATTGGCAAGGAACTGATACAACAAAATGAGCATTTGGCGCACGATCGCGTCGCTTTGGCCGGTATCGAGCAAGCCGGTGAGCACATTGCCGTGACCTTGCGCGATAGCCGTAGCCGGCTTGATGTCGGCGGAACCAGTGAACGCGTTGGTCGCTGGTTGTGGAGTGAACGGCGCCGACTGGAATCTCCAGTCCATCTTGAGCGCCGACTGGAATTGATTCGCAACGATCTGGCTGGTTTACGGCTGGAACGGATAATGCTCAGTGAACAGCAGAGAGGCTTGCTTGATATTGGCGTCGTTGCTGAGAGGCTGGTTAAATCACATTCGAAGGCGGGTGAGGGTAAACGTACCGACCAAAATATTCAAAACTTGTTGCTCCCTTTGTTGCATAAGCGTATCGAACTGTTAGCGCTGCTGGAGCCTTTGCTGCAACGACGTATTTCGACGTTGGAAAACAGTGTACAGGCTTTGCAGCAGCGGATCCAAAACGCTCAGGAATTGCAGCAGATGCTGGATCGTCACCTGCTATGGATTCCCAGCCACGGTGTGATCAATAGCGACTGGCTGCAGCGGTTGCCAGATGGAATGCATGATTTGATTAAGCCATCGCACTTCACTACTTTGATGACGCTGAGTCTGCAAAACTTTTACCAGCAGCCTATGCGCTGGCTAGGCAGCCTGCTGCTCATGCTGGTTTTACTGGAATTTCGACGCCGTGCCCCAGCGCATATTGAGGCCTTAGCAATTGATACCTATCAGATTCGCAAAGATAGCTACCAGACGACTGTTAGAGCACTAGGATGGACCCTGCTGGCTGCTTTGCCAGGGCCTGTCATGTTGATTTTGTTGGGGCAATTGTTACAAGGTGTCGGTGATCCCGGACGATTCAGTCACTCTGTAGGCAAGGCTTGCATGTCGTTGGTAATACCGTTACTGGCAGTGCAGCTGCTGCGCTGGATCAGCATTGAACGTGGCCTTGGACACGCTCATTTTCGCTGGGTCCGGCAACGTCGCGACGCATTGCGTGATAGTTTGCCGAGAATTGCTGCTGTAGTGCTGCCACTGTATTTTATCGCTTTTCTGGCATACATCCGTAAACTTGACTTGGCTATTGATGTGCAGGCGCGCATTGCTATCGTACTGTGTTGCGTGGGACTTGCTTGGTTCCTCTGGCGCCTGCTGGATGCTGATCGTCTCTGGATTGTTCGAGGCAAAACCATTGAGCCGTCGAAGCTGCGCAAGCTGCTGCGTTTGTTGCTGCCGCTGTTATTGATGGCTATTGCAACATTGGCGCTTGCAGGGTATATCTATTCTGCGGGTATGATGCTGCGATCGTTATTAGAAAGCTTTAGTGTCATCGTAGCGATTGCTATCGTGCTGGGAATGCTCTCACGCTGGTTTCTGCTCGGAGAGCGGCGTCTCATGTTGCAACGGCAAGAGGAGCGCCGTGCAAAGGCAGCTCAAGATAACGAGGTAGCCGGCGAGATAGCGGCAGAGCCAGAAGAAAATATCACGCTGGAACAAGTTAACGAGCAAACTCAGCGGCTGCTTCGAACGTTGCGTTTGAGTCTGCTGGCGCTGGGTCTGATTGGAGTCTGGTCTGGAGTGCTGCCAGCGATCGCGCGTTTAGACGAGATTGCGCTGTGGCACTTCAGCGACAGAGATTCAGATGGAGCTACAATCCAGCAACCGGTCACTTTGATGGCTGGATTGCTGGGTATATTTGCTCTTATTCTGACTACGATTGGCGCTAGAAACCTGCCGGGATTGATCGAGATTAGCCTGTTGTCACATATTCGTATTGATGCAGCTTCACGTTATGCCATCACCAGCGTGTTACGCTACACGATCGTCATTGGAGGCACCCTGCTGGGATTCAGTTTTCTGGGCATGCGCTGGTCGCAGTTGCAATGGATGGCGGCAGCTTTAACGGTCGGACTTGGATTTGGCCTGCAGGAAATCTTTGCTAACTTTGTGTCCGGCATCATTTTGTTGTTTGAGCGGCCGTTTCGAGTGGGTGATATAATCACGGTCGGCGATCTTTCCGGCCGGGTCACCCGTATTCGTACCCGCGCGACCACTGTTCTTGATTTCGATAACAAAGAAATCGTGATTCCTAATAAAACCTTCATTACCGGCCAGATCATCAACTGGACATTGACTGATACGATTACTCGCGTTGTTATCCAGGTAGGGGTTGCCTACAATGCGGATACCGATAAAGTGCGGATGTTGCTATTACAAGCTGCCAGAGAAGATGAGCGAGTGCTTGCGGAGCCTGAACCTTCATGCTGGTTATTGAGTTTTGGTGCAAGCGCTCTCGATTTTGAGCTGCGCGTATTCGTTAGCACTGTCAATCATCGGACGGAAATCCGGGATGCGCTTAATACAAGAATTATGGCATTATTTGTCGAGCATGGCGTTGAAATTGCCTTTCCACAACTCGATTTGCATGTGCGCGATTTGCCACCTAAATTAACGCGTAGCCAGATTCCTAGTGCAATAAAGACAGAAGAAGCGAAGACAGATCAAGCGGGTTAACAAGGCCGTTGAAAAACTATCGGAGTTGTCGTTGTGATGCTAAAACAAGCTAAAAATACTCATTTATCGCGATCAAACTGCGCTTTTCACCTGTTTTTTCCGCACACCGCAGTTGCCTCGAATCCGTTTTTAACGGCCTGCTAACCGTAAAGCATGTGCAAAATATGAAGTGAATACCGGCTTGTGCTCGTTTGGCATCATCTTGTCTTCATTGCGAGGAATTGCCGATTACTTGATCAGCATTGCATTAGTTTGTGTCAGCGATTCTTCGTCGAGTTCACCTGCTTCTGCGCTCAGACGCAATCTTGACATGAGATAGCCATGATACGCTTTGGCCAGATCGCGTTTGGCCGAGTACATTTGTTGTTGTGCGTTCAGCACATCGACTTCGGTTCTGACGCCCACTTTTTGTCCGAGAACAGTTGAATCCAGTTGACTCTGGCTGGATTTCAAGGCTTGTTTGAGTGCGTTTACCTGTGCAATACCATTAGTGACATTCAGAAATTGTTGGCGGACCTGCACGGCAATGTTGCGCCGGGTGCTTTCAAGGTCGTGCAGCGCTTTATCCTGAAGTGCCAATGCTTCGCGTACACGGGATTGCACGGAAAAGCCCTGGAATAGGGGTATATTGAGTTGCAGTCCGATGGATTTTGAGACGAGGTCGATGCCGCGGCCGGTAATGGCACCGCCGACGCCGGTTTGATCGCTGTATTGTGCAACCAGATCCAACGTCGGGTAATGTTGCGCCCAGGTCTTTTTTACATTCTGGTGGGCTATTTCATAGGCAGCTTGCTGGATTTTCAACGTGAAATTTTTTTCTTCCGCAACGCGTACCCATTCATCCATGCTGCTGTATTGCAAATTAGCCAAATTGGAAGCAATTTCCTTAGCACCGATAAGATTTTCAGGAAAGCGGTCAATGATGCCTTGTAACGTGCGCTTCCTGATTTCAAGCGCATTACGCGCGGCAATTTCTTGCGAAGTGGTGAGGTCATGGCGGGCTTGCGCTTCGTTAGTATCCACAATGGTGGAAACACCCACTTCAAAATTGCGTTTGGCTTGTTGCAGTTGTATCAGAATCGCTTTTTTCTGGGCTTCAGCGACTTCGATATCGACCTGAGCATCCAGTATATCAAAATACGCTTGCGCGACCCGTAGTATCAAATCTTGGGCAGCCACGACAAATTGCGAATCCGCTCTGCTGACTTCTATTTTTGATTGCTGATAGATGACAATATTTTCCATACGAAACAGTGGCTGTGTTGCTGCTATCGTCACACCTCGGCTTTGAATCGTAACTTCTGGCGGATTAACATTACCTACTCCGCCAAAGGTAATGTTGTCTGCATTGACTTGCTGGACGGTGCGTGTTCCTGATAGCGTGATATTCGGTAAGAAACCTGCTCTGCCTTGCGGCAATTTTTCCTGTGCAGCTTCATAGGCAGCACGTGCGGACCGGTACTGAGCATCCTGCGCTAAAGCTTCTTGATAGACACTCATCAAATCCGCAGCTTGTAGCGAAGAAAGTCCTGCAACGCCTAAAAAGAGGATAAAAACCAATTGCGAAATTTTCATTTGATTTTCCGATAGCAGTTCGGAGCTGATGATATTTCAACAATAGGTTGATCGCTGTGATAAATAGCACACACTCCAATACTCAAAAGGTAAACCTAGCTGGTTGCAATGCATTGATGAAAGGAGCCGTGCAGGTTTCAAACAACTGAGTTGTTTTGAATTCGCCAGGTGCTGTGCAATTAATCAACAAAGCTTCCATCACGGGATCTTCACCGACAATTGCAAATAATCGTCCGCCCGGATTGAGGCTTTTCAAAAAGGTTTCGGGTAAAATCGGAGTTGATGCGGTTAACACGATAACATCATATGGTTCATGCTTACCAGCCTTGCGCGGCATCGCCTTGCTCGATCGTTACGTTAGTAATTCCATGTGTTCTGAGATTATTTTCTGCCATGGCTTTTAGTTCAGGTACGATTTCAACACTATAAACATGTGCGCCTTTTTCAGCCAAAAGTGCCGTCAGGTAGCCGCTGCCACTTCCAACTTCAAGAATTTTGTCTGTTTTCTGCACGTGGAGTTCCTGTAAAATGCGTGCTTCCATTTTGGGAGCCAGCATGACTTGACCATGACCCAAAGGAGTTTCCATGTCCACAAAAGCCATCGCGCGATTGGCGGCAGTACAAATTCTTCGCGCCGTATTTTGTAATAGCAATGTTTATACACTATGATCCAACATTCCATGCGCGGATTTGCTCGCGAACCATATTAATCGTTCTCCAGATTCATTTCTAGATCGACTTTAATTGAGGTAAGATGGAATTATTTTTCATATTTTCCATCAGTCACAGCATCAG
>JAMWZR010000055.1 GCA_024282035.1 Nitrosomonas sp. | reverse complement strand
TGGGCATGGATTTTTATCTGCATCGCCGTACGCAAGCCTCTACCGCAGGCTTGAGCCATTCGCTGGCGGTACGGACTACCGTGCTGCGTGATGGCAAACAGCAGGATATCGCTGCTACCGAGCTGGTTCCGGGTGATCTGGTGCTGGTACATACGGGTGAATCCTGTCCGGCGGACGGGATCATCGAAACCGCAGAAACGCTGCTGTGCGATGAGTCGTTACTGACCGGCGAAGCCTATCCGGTGCATAAGCAGGCGCTTGCAGCCTTGCCTCGGGATGAAGTCTCAGCGCATGTGTCCAGCGATGCGTGGCTGTTTGCCGGTACACGTATCATCAAGGGGCAGGCGCGTTTGCGGATTTTATACACCGGAGCCGAGACGGTTTACGGGGAAATCGTGCATTCTGCACTCCTCGGTACGCATGCACGTACACCGCTACAGACTGCAGTGGGAAATCTGGTTGCGGTGCTTCTAGCTGTGGCGGCCTGTATTTGTGCAGGATTGGCCTGGGTGCGCTGGCAGCAGGGGCACGGTTTGCTGGATGCTATATTGAACGCCGTTACACTGGCTGTGGCGGCATTGCCGGAAGAATTCCCGGTCGTACTGACGTTTTTCCTCGGGGTGGGGGTATACCGGATGGCGCAGCGGCAAGCGCTGGTGCGGCGTGCCGTGGTGGTCGAGAATATCGGCCGCGTATCCTGGATATGCAGCGATAAAACCGGCACCTTGACAGAAGGTCAACTCAAATTGACTCACTTTTTTCCGGCCGAAACTGTCAGCGAAGAAGGGCTGTTGACCATTGCAGCCAGTGCATCGCGCATGGAAACCAACGATCCGGTCGATCTGGCCATTCTTGCGCAGTTGAAATCAGCGCAGGTAATGGAATGTGTCGAATGTTTTCCATTTACCGAAGACCGCAAATGCGAAACTGCGGTTGTGCGCACGGAAGGTGTGTTGATGGCTGTCGTCAAGGGAGCGCCCGAAACGGTCATGACACGATGCCGGTGGCCTGCTGCGGAAGTGATGACCGATTGGGTGACTCGTATCGAAGTGCTGGCGGAAAGCGGTCACAAGGTCATTGCCTGCGCCTGGCAGATTTTTGACAAGAATGAATGGCATGGCGGAGAACCGGACCGCGATTTCCAGTTTGCCGGAGTTCTGGCATTTGAAGATCCCGTGCGGGAAGGTGTGCCGGCTGCCATTCAACAATGCCGCGATGCCCAAATTCGCGTCATGATGATTACCGGTGATCATCCGGCAACTGCATTGTCGGTGGCTCGGGAGATTGGCCTGGGTGAAGGAGCGCCACGGGTAATCGGGGCTGACGATTTGCAGTTGAAATTACAACAGGGCGATGCAGATATCTTGTATCGAGTCGATGTAGTGGCCCGTGCCGTACCCGCACAGAAATTGCTGCTGGTGCAGGCTTTGCAAAGCAGTGGAGAAATCGTGGCCGTTACGGGCGATGGGGTCAACGATGTATCCGCGCTACAGGCTGCAGACGTGGGCATTGCCATGGGGCAGCGGGGAACGCGCAGTGCCCGGGAAGTCGCAGCCATCGTTCTGTTGGATGATAATTTTCGCAGCATCGTGCAGGCCATTGCCGAAGGGCGGCAGCTATTCCTCAACCTGCAATTGAGTTTCCAGTATTTGCTGATGATTCATGCTCCGCTGGTATTGACGGCTGCACTGCTTCCGCTGGCTGGGTTTCCCATGCTCTATTTACCGGTACATATCGTCTGGCTGGAGCTGATCATTCATCCGACGGCGTTGCTGGTATTTCAGCACACCTCACCTGCTACTTTAAGGATTCAACGATCACGATCGGGTTCGTTGCAATTTTTTACCGTGTGGCAGTGGATTGTGATCTGTCTGGTCGGTACTGCTGTCACACTGATGGTTACGTGGGCATATATGCACAGCCTGGGAGCTGATTTTGATGTGACCCATGCGCGAACCATGGCGCTGTTGGTGCTCATTCTGTCCAGTATCGGCATGACTGCGGTATTGAGTCGCATGCGTTCGCGGTGGGCATGGGGAGTGACCAGCCTGACCGCAGTCACGGCGCTGCTACTGGCGCAAACGCCCGCGCTCTCGTCGTTTCTACATCTTTCTCCACTGCATCGGGCTGACTGGATATTGGTCGTGGCGGGCGGCGTCATTACGGCTATGCTAACCGCACTGACGGTCTTCCCTGGGCAACGTGCATGACGGAATCTGGCGATAAGGGTCGGAAAAAAGTGTGTGGTATCGACGGGGGATCGATACCACACAAGCTCGCGGGGAGACGCGCTGCTTAAACAATACGGTGCATTCAGCCCCTGGCTGAGTCGAGGGCTTTTGTGAGCGGGATCATCAGCGCATCGGCAATGCCTGCGCCATACGCCGGGTCTGCTGCATGGCAGTGAGCGATGTGGCGCATGCAGATCGCCTGGGGAACACCGTGCATGGAACGTGCGGTATTTTCAAATAATGCTTGGCGCTGGTCCGATGACATCAGACGAAACAGTGCGCCCGGCTGTGAGAAATAATCGGTATCTTCGCGGTGATTCCAATGATCGGCGGCCTGATCCAGTTGCAGCGGTGGTTCGGCAAACCCTGGCTGCTCCTGCCATTCGCCCTGGCTGTTGGGCTCATAACCCAAGGTGCCGCCAAAGTTGCCATCCACACGCATGGCACCATCTCGGTGATAACTGTGTACCGGACAACGTGGTGCATTGACGGGTATCAGATGGTGATTGACGCCCAGACGGTAGCGCTGCGCATCGCCATAAGAGAATAATCGTCCCTGCAGCATCTTGTCGGGCGAAAAACCGATACCGGGAACGATCTGAGCGGGATTGAACGCGGATTGCTCCACTTCGGCAAAGAAATTCTCGGGATTGCGGTTGAGTTCCATGACACCCACTGGCATCAACGGATAATCCTGGTGCGGCCAGATCTTGGTGAGATCGAACGGATGATAGGGTACCTTTGCGGCATCGGCTTCCGACATGATCTGGACATACAGCGTCCATTTTGGAAAATCACCGCGCTCCAGACTGTCGTACAGATCGCGCTGATGACTCTCGCGGTCCTGGCCGATGAGGACCTGAGCCTCGGCATCGGTCAGGTTGCGGATGCCCTGTTGTGATTTCAGATGAAATTTGACCCAGTGGCGAACATTGTCGGCATTGATGAAACTAAAGGTATGACTGCCAAAGCCATGCATGTGACGATAACTTGCTGGAATGCCGCGATCGCTCATGACGATGGTGATCTGATGCAATGCTTCCGGCAGCGATGTCCAGAAATCCCAGTTGTTCGTGGCACTGCGCATGTTGGTGCGTGGATCGCGTTTGACGGCGTGATTGAGATCCGGGAATTTCAACGGATCTCGCAGAAAAAATACCGGTGTGTTATTCCCAACCAGATCCCAGTTGCCTTCTTCGGTATAAAACTTGACGGCGAAACCACGGATGTCCCGTTCGGCATCGGCCGCACCGCGTTCTCCGGCAACAGTAGTAAAACGTGCAAATAGCTCCGTTGTTTTGCCGATCCGGGAAAAAATCTTGGCGCGGGTGTATTGCGTGATGTCGTGCGTCACCGTGAAGGTGCCATAGGCGCCCGAACCTTTAGCATGCATGCGGCGCTCGGGGATGACTTCACGATCGAAGTGTGCGAGTTTTTCCAGAAACCAGACATCCTGCAGCAACTGCGGCCCCCTGGGACCGGCGGTCATGACATTCTGGTTGTGAGCAACCGGACATCCCGCACGGGTGGTCAGCTTGTTGTCTTGATTCATGACAAACTCCTCGACATAAGTTGTTGCAGCGCAGTGTTGCTGTGACGGCAAGATTACTATTACCTGATGCTGGATTCATTCACCTGCTGTGAACAGGGATTTGCATGTAATACCGATTGTATTGACCAATGAGCACGGAATAAATCAGTCTATTCCTACATTTTTGTGCAGAAAAGTTACTGGGGACATGGAAACCCTTTCTGGGAAGAGGCTGTAACTGGTTGGTGTGTAGAATCCACCGAAGAAGCGGTGCGGAGGGGATGTGTATCATGGTGGCGGTGGCAATGACACCATCGAGATTCGCGATGTCAATTTCCAGCTTGCCGATGGCGGCGCGGGTACCGACACGCTGAAACTCGATCGCAGTCACCTTGATCTGAATCTGGCCGATGAGCGAGGTCACATCAGCGAAATCGAAGTCATAGACATGATCGGTCAGGGTCAGAATACGTTGATGCTGTCTGCACTCGATGTGCTGAACTTATCTACCACCAGCAATACATTGATAATCAACGGAACAGCCGAAGATCACGTCAATGGACTCGGCAGCGGCTGGGAAGATGGCGGCGCTCATCACGGCTACCATATTTTCACAAATGGCGAGGCGACTGTACTGGTCGGGGTGCAGGTGGCAACGGATTTTGCTGTCTGAACATTTCACCGCCATGCTCTGCTACAACATCGCCGAGCATGGTGGTGCCAATTTCAGCGTTTTCTTAACTCGCCCTACCCGGAACCAGCAAGCGTCTTGACCAGGTGAGCAAGAGATCGGTCAGCATTTGCGGTCCGATCAGACCACCGATCAGGCCGGTCAGCATCGCATTAATCACGGGTTCGCTGCCAAAGGTAGGAAAAGGCATCCAGCTTGAAAGCTGTTGACCATAGAAAGAGGCGAACGTCAGCAACAGACCCGATGCGATGCCGGTCAGGATGCGCATGAAACGTGACAATACCCCGAAGCTGGCGTGACTTAACGCCAGGATGGCACCAACCAAAGCTGCGAGGGCAGAAATTAAATAGTGATGCGATAAATCCACACGAGTTTCGGTAAGTACGGGATAAAACGGAACATCGAGCATTTTGAAACGATACACACCGCGTTCGAGCAGATGAAACTGCTCGCGGGCTTGGCCAGACAGGAACTGAAGTGTGCGCTCTTCGATTAGGTGTTCATGCAGGGTAGATTCATCAATCCGATAGACGGCCAGTCTCGCCTTGTCAGTTCCATGTGAGCTGAAATGAACTTCGACAGGGGTTTCCAGCCAGGCATTGTAGGGTTTGACGGTGAGACCTACCCAGGGATGGGGATTGATTGCATCTTCGCGGTTCACGCCGCGGGTGATGCGATAAATCGGTGCAGTCGGTATCTGATCCAGCTTTCCATGACTGAAACTGATGGTGCGCCAGGGTTCCAGAGAATCGAATGTTTCACTTTCCAGGGTATGCAACAGTTTCTGGCGTAACTCATGAATTTCCGGCAAGGTGCGTTCGTTGCTCAGCACGATGCGCAGTGCGCTATGCAGCACCATCGCTGCTTCGTAAGCGGTCATGGCAAAATCTTCATGGTCTTTTTTGGCGCGTTCCTCGAATTCCTGTAACAGTTTGCGCCAATCGTTGCTCAGTTCGGGTGTGGGTGCTCGCTGAAAATCCAGAACCGGGTCGCCGATGGTCATCGATCCTGTAGGCGCCTCGTCAAACAGGCGCTTGTTCGAACCGACAAAAAAGTAATCCACATTATTGGCGAGATTGGCGGCATTCAACCCATCGACCAGCGCCAGTGAACCCGACGTGTTGCCCAGTAGCACGATATTGTCGAAATCGGAAGGTTCGATCAATTTTCTGAAATCCTCCGAGAAACACTGTCCGCTCCGCATTGCTTCCTGTGGCGTGGCGGAGGGCAAACCGTTTTTGGAGCAAGGCTCCTGGACGACCGATGTCCAGGAACGGGCAACGACATTGGGCGTGTAAAAGCGGTCCATGAGTGAGCGCATCAGACCCTCGCCATACGGACTGTCTTCATACAGGAACAGAAAGTGCTGATCTCCCTGTTTGCCTTTTTCCTGTTTGATGAATGTGGCGTACTGTCCCATGCGGTCCGCGTCGTCAAAAATCAGGCGGAAAAAATTCTTGTCGCGTGCACCCGAATAAGTCAGTTCAGGTGCTGTCGATAGAGCGGAAATGACCGGTATCTCGATTTGTTCGGTCCGCAATACTTTGAGGGTTTCTTTCGTCGAGCCGCTATTCACGGGGCCCAGAAGCGCCACGACCTGTTCGTCGCGTGCGAGTTGTACGGCACCGGATGCGGCAACATCCGGTTTACCCTGATCATTCCAGGGACTCAGTGCCAGTTTTATCTGCAAATCGCCGACTTGTAACGGACCCAGATGATTGAATGCCAGACGGATGCTTTCTTCATGCGATTCACCGGTCAGGGTCTGGTTACTGCCATCCTTGGGAGAAATGATGCCTACGGTAATGGTGTTGAGGTCGCGCGCCTGACTGGCGATGGCCAGCAGGCAAAGCAAGCTGATCAGACTGCTGGTCAGCAAGGATCGCAAATCCAATTTTCTTGCGAGCCATTTCATCGAAGTTCTCCGGATAGGTTACTGGGGCAAGTGTAATCTCTTTTGGCCCACAGGTAACCGTTTGTGAGATGGGTTCAGACAATAGCGTGTGTTGTCTATTCACCCGGCTGCAGTGTAATGGGTACTTCCATTTCCTGACCCTTGCGCAATAGCGTGACCCGAATGGTGTCGCCAACTTTGTAACTGTCGATGCGGGCAAGCAGTTTGTCCACCGAATCGACCGATCTGCCGTCGATGGCGACGATGATGTCATTGGCAATGATGTTGCCGTCCGGAGTCAATGTGGCACCACGCAGTCCAGCTGAATCGGCGGACGAGCCGGGGCTGACATTCAGGATGACGACTCCGCTGAGTCTCAGACGTTCGGTCAGACTAGCATTGAGCTTTTCATCGATAGCAATGCCCAGCGCCGGACGGATGTATTTACCGCGGCTGATCAATTGGGGCACGACTCGATTGACGGTGTCCACCGGGACTGCGAATCCGATACCGGCGCTCGCTCCACTAGGACTGTAAATGGCGGTATTGATGCCGATCAGGCGCCCTGCAGAATCCAGCAGTGGTCCGCCTGAATTACCGGGATTGATGGCGGCATCGGTCTGGATCAGGTTATCGATGGTGCGGCCATCGCCGCTGGGTAGTGCCCGATCCAAAGCCGAGATGATGCCGGTCGTCAGCGTCCAGTCCAGTCCAAACGGATTACCGATGGCAAACACCTTCTGTCCTACGCGTAGATCGTGACTGCTGCCGAGAGGAACGGGCGCGGGGCGCTCGAAACCGATGCCGATTTTCAGCACGGCAATATCGTGTGCAGGGCTGGCTCCAACCAATGCAGCCTTGTAGTCTCGGCCATCAGCGAGGCGCACGGTGGCTTCACTGGCTCCCTTGATGACATGAAAATTGGTGATGATGTGACCGTCGCCATCCCAGATAAAACCAGAACCATTACCGCTTGGCACCGAGAAGATGTTGCGTGTCCAGGCATCCATGACGCGCTGGCGTGTGGTGATAAAAACGACGGAGTCGCGGGAATTTTCGAATAACTCGATGGTGCTTTTTTCATCTTCGGCGAGATTACCACGTGCCTGTACCACCCGGGGTTCAACTTGCCTGGTCGAACCCGAGCCGGATGACAGATTCCAGTTCAGTGCATCGGGAAAATATCGGGACAGAAATGAATCTAAAAACAGTGTCAACAAGATGACGACTAGCGCAAACCCGACCATGCGCTGTAGTAGTCCGTTACTGGGCATAAAATGATGGCTCCTTGATTGTTAGGGTTATCCGTTGACTGGTGAGAGGTATGTTCGTGCCCAGCGCACGATATCCTGTTCACTCAGCGCGCCTGATTGCCGGGCGATTTCCTGTCCGCCGCGGAACAATACGAGGGTCGGAATGCTGCGAATCTGGTAGTGGGCGGAAATGGCCTGGGCATCCTCGGTATTGACCTTGAGCAAACGCATGTGCGGCTCCAGTGTGATTGCCGCGTTGGCGAAGGCAGGCGCCATCATGCGGCAAGGACCGCACCAGGGTGCCCAGAAATCGACCAGTACGGCGATATCGTTGTTGCCGATGTGGCGACTGAAGTTCGCTTCGGTGATTTCCACAGGCGCTGCGGTGAATAGCGTCCGGTGACAGGCACCGCAATTGGGGCCGCTGGTCAGACGTTCATTGGGAACGCGATTGGTGGCATGGCAATGCGGGCAAACGATATGCAGGGTCATGAAATTTTCCTTATCGAAAAAAGACTGCGGTCAGGGTTCGGAATTTTTTCGATGTGCATGTAAATCGACAACATGCAGTTTGGCGCGCAGTGTTTCGATTTCCTCGATCATGTCAGCGACCAGGCTGGCCAATTCAGCATTACACTCGAAATCCCGCTCGATGGTCATGATGCGCCTGATGCGCACGAAATTCCGGCTATCGAATGACCACGATGCGGGATCGGCGGATGACGTTTCGTCATGCCATAGCAAGCCCGATTGGACACGTTCGATGATCCATTCTCGACTTACCTGGCAGCCTTGGGCGAGCTGATCCAGATTAAACTGTGTGTATTCCGGCAGGTTGACATCAGTGTCATGCGTCATGGTTTAACCTCCGAGGTGCTGGCGCGGATTGAACGCCAGTTCCTGCGACATGGATTGATAAAATTCCCGTGCCCTGGGCGTCGTCGCCGGCGGCAGGACGATCTCCAGTACCAGATACAGGTCGCCAGGCGTGGCGGATGGAATGCCGCGGCCTTTCAAACGCAATTTGCGACCGCCATGCGAGTTTTCGGGTATGCGCACATCGACGGCGCCATCGGGTATCGGTACCTGAACCGTAGCCCCCAGTGCAGCTTCCCACGGCGCAACCGGGAGCGTGATATAGACATCCTTGTTATCGATACGATACCGTGCGTGCGGTTTGAATTGTACCTCGAGATACAGATCGCCAGCCGCTTCTGCGGTATGTCCGGGTCCTCCCTGACCAGCCAAGCGGATGACCTGGCCGGCGTGCACGCCCTTGGGGATACGAACATTGAGCGTATGCTCGGCAAAAATGACCTGCCCCTTGTTGTCGAATTTGGGCATGCGCAGTGTCAGACTGCGGGTTGTGCCGTGATAGGAGTCTTCCAAGTCCAGCATGATCTTGGCATGATGATCTTGACCACGCATGTGTTGGTGGCTGTGCCGCTCTGTGCTTCGTTGCCTGCCGAATAATTCCGCGAAGAAATCGCTGAAATCTGCGGATTGTGCACCGTTGTATCCCCGTCCGCTGAATTCAAAATTGGCATCCCATCCAGGTGGTGGAGTAAATTCGCTGCCACCCTGATATCCACGCTGGCCAAGCTGATCGTAAGCTGCCCGTTTTTCCGCATCGGACAGAACGGTGTAGGCTTCATTGACTTCCTTCATTTTTGATTCGGCGTCCGTTTCCTTGGACACATCGGGATGATACTTGCGCGCCAGGCGGCGAAACGCCTTTTTGATTTCATCAGCAGTTGCATCACGTGCAACGCCGAGAGTCTTGTAATAATCCTTGAATTCCAACTGAATTCTCCCTGTCTATTATGGTGTCGAGCGCAATGGCGGAAATCGATGGATGTTTTCTGCCAATAAGAATGTGATTGGCCCAATGCGCAGCCAGGAAATAAAATGGGGATGCCTGGTTACCATATCAAGTGGGGTGTAAGTTGCAAAGATTGCCAGCATCGGCACGATTCAGAACGGTCCGGTAATTTCGAATGTCACCCCATCTTCCACCAGACCGGTTTTTCCCCTTTGCGAGCTGAAATACAGGCGTGAACCATCGGGACTAAGCGCCGGTCCGGTGATTTCCGAACTGTTGTGTCCCACAACCTGCAAAACCGGAACGACCTTGTCAGCAGTGATTGCGACGATCTGCATGTCACCTTTGTCTTCGGCAACGAGCAGTTCGCCTGCTGCGTTACCAGTGATATTGTCCACACCGGTGAGGACGGGTTGTTGGTATGCGGCGGCATTGTACAGAATGCTCAGATTGTGGTCGCGGGTGTCGTAGGCCCAGACGCGATTGTCGCCCTTGGTGGAAAAATAGATGACGCCCTGGTGATACCAGATGCCTTCGCCACCATCGAAATGCGTTGCTCCAGCTACCTGCCTGCGCGTAGCCTTGACAGTGGCCAGTGGATCGGGAACACGAAGCCAGCGTACCAACCCGGTAGTGCCATTGACGACGTCAGCAACTTCCAGGATGCCATCATTCAGACTCGGGTTTCCTGCAGCAGTGAAGCTGTTGGCGGTGTAGCGGTACAGGCAGCCATCCGGTTCGTCTTCGGTCAGATACAATTGCTTGTTCTGACGATCCACAGCTACGGCTTCATGACGGAATGTGCCCAGAGCAGGTCTGACACGGGCTGCCTTATTGCCGCTCGGGTCGCATTCCCAGACTTGACCGGTATCGGTTTCCTCACAGGATAGCCAGGTTTTCCAAGGCGTAGGACCGCCGGCACAATTGCGATCGGTATGACTCAGGATCGAATAGGCATCGATAAGTTGGCCCTGCGCATTGAAGCGTACTGCACCCACGCCACCGGCTTTGTTTTTGAGTTCACTGTTGGAGACATAGATCCAGCCGCCGTCAGTGGTTGTAAAGGTGGCTCCGCCATCGGGTGCGGCATGCCATTTGTAACCAAACAGCATTTGCCCGGAATGGGCAATGACGCGGGAAGTAAATCCAGCCGGTAAGCGTATGCCATTTTTATCTGCAGGCAGGAGTTTGCCCAGTGTGCCCAAAGACAGAACGGCACTCATCGCGGAGGTTGGAAGCAGAGTGCTACCAAAAAAAGCGCCCAGTCCGACGAAACCGTAGTGCAGCAACCTGCGTCGTTGTGTATCCAATTTAGCCATTTCAGAAGTCCTTCC
>JAMWZR010000009.1 GCA_024282035.1 Nitrosomonas sp. | reverse complement strand
TCGGCTAGCCTCTGCACCGGTGGGCCTCAACGCCGGGTCTGGCAACAGACAGCAGAGTCACTAACGAGGATCGTGTTCTGCAGGGTCACTTTGCAGAACGTTAAACGCAAGGTGACTCGCCTGTCATCAGCCTGCCAGTTGGCGGTTGCCAGGTCAAATCAAATAATATGGCTAAGTATGTAGAACTGTCTGTAGAGGGCTTGCGGACGCGGGTTCGATTCCCGCCGTCTCCACCAATAAGCGGTCTTACCCAGACCACTCAAAACCAACTAAGACCCATACAAAACAGGGTCTTAGTTCAAGCATCCCCAATAACCGATTAGTCTCGGCAGGTCTCCAAAGGCCTCGGTTGTGGCACAAAAATGACACAAATTTGCCACAAGTCGTTTATGCCGACGAACGCACTGCTGCTTACGGTACAGAAAATTGTCGCCGCATGCGTCAGCATATTTTCACCGAACTATCCCCTTTTGCCGGTGATTTAGCTTCTCGCTATGTCAGAACCGCCGAACGTAAAAGTTTCGAGCTAGCCAATCAGGAATTGCAGAACTTTTACCACCAGCTCCAAATTGCCGATCTGAACCTATGTGCTGATCAACAAGAATTACGCACAGTCGTCAATAAACTTGCCAGTAAATGCAATACCGCACGGGAAAGATCACAGTCTCCTCTCGAAGCCTTTGAGGCTTGTCGCCGTATCGTCAGCTTCTATCAGATCAAACCACCGATTATCAAAAATGATGACCCCGAACCCGCCTTGAACCGCATGTGTAGTTTTCGATGGTGGCATCAGCGCGTCCAGATATTGCGCCTACGCAAGATCGAAGCCATTGCCCGAAACCTCGAGCTCGTCAACCGCCTACGTGGCACCTATGTCAGTGACTACACCGTACACGTTAAGCGCAAACAGATGGAACGCAACTTGTTGTATCTGGCCTCGAACTACGTAAGTAACCAGAACGGCGAGATTTTCTCCCTGCAAAACCTAGCCGAACGTTCAGTATCTAATCCAGTCGTTCGCCGTGCCGAATTAATGACGCGCTGCCACGGATTCGAACTAGTTGCCGAACATCTAGGGCACGTTGGTGAGTTCTATACGCTTACCACCCCTTCCCGCATGCATGCTTACCTGCACCACGGAAAAGCCAATCCACGCCATGACGGCACCACTGCACTGGAAGCACACGAATACTTAACGCACCTGTGGACCCTCATTCGTGCCGAGTTCGACAGACAGGACATAAGACCCTATGGTTTTCGTGTGGTCGAACCGCATCATGACGGCACCCCTCATTGGCACCTGCTCTTATTCATGCCTGAGCAACATCGCCAGATTACACGCAACATCATGAGTCACTATGCGTTGCTCGATGACGGTAACGAACCGGGTGCACGCGAGCGCCGCTTCATATACAAACCCGTCGATCCCTGCAAAGGATCGGCTACCGGCTATATTGCAAAGTACATTTCCAAAGGTATCGATGGCTATAAACTGGACCAAGACTTGTATGGCAATGATGCTGCCAGTGCTGCAGAACGCATTAGAGCTTGGGCAAATACCTGGGGCATCCGCCAGTTTCAGCAAATAGGCGGACCCAGTGTTACCGTCTGGCGACAACTCAGAAATCTCGACAAAACCGACGATACTGAACTCGAAACCATCCGACAATCGGCAACTGCCAGTGACTGGGCGGCATACATGCTGGCAATGGGAGGCCACGGTATATCGCGCAGCCAGCACGCCATCAAACCCTATTACGACAATAGCCAGCAACTTAATCTGGCAACTGGTGAAGTGTACACATCACTCACTGGAAAATATGGGGATGCTGCATCGTTGCAAATTGCCGGTATCGTTTGGAAAGGAAATCGTTACAGTACCCGCAAACATGTTTGGGCACGTCTCACTGATGACAGCGAAGACGCGACATTACGGAGCGAGGCGCATGCCGAGCGCACGTCATGTCTCGACAAAGCTGGTTTTCTTGGACTTGTATCAATAACTGTACCGAACTCTTTTCTTCGTCTAAAGCCTAGCGATGGGAATCCGAATCAACACTAAAAATGACCTACTAATAGACATCATGAATCCTTTTACATTAGAAGAAGCTGTGTCCTTGATTTACTGTGCGGCTGTACTCAAGAAAGACGAGCTCCAGCCCGGAAAGAAATACAGCATCAAGCAGATCGGCAGTATTTGCGGAGTTCTAGCCCTTAACGATCAAATCGAAATTGTTATCAAGTTCTATGATGAGATGCGGCAATTCACCAAAGAGGAGTTCTACGCACAAGTCAAAATTCTTGAAGACCAGGACAAATGACATATTGACTGCCATAACCCATAGTGTAGTATCAGCATCACTATTAACTATGGGAGTTACTATTTATTATGACAGACAGCCCAGAAAAAATACTTGTTCTGAACGACGAAACAGAGCAAAAGATTTTACAGCACATGCAGCAGTTTCGAGGTGTCGGTACGACACTAGAAAGTGCTCTTGGTGCCTTGGTCTTAGGGCAATTCTTCGGCTGGCGGGTACTAAAGATACTCCATAACCCAGCCACCTATCGCAGCTATGAGAAAGTGCTGGGCGTTGAGTTCAAAGATGTCTGTCCAGAAATTACCGAGTTGGGCAAGAAAAAAAGTGTTGGCTATGCCATTACTGAAAAACTTGGCAGCTTCTGGGCAGTCGTCATGGGAAAACGTAAAGTGGCAGATAAAGGCAAGATTGGCGATCACGAAGAAGTAAAGCGCCATGTGGCCGAACATATTGCTGGTATCGACAAGGAGGAGAAAAAATGACTCACTCCGAACACATGCTGGTAACCATCAAAAAATTTGCCGAACTCACAGGATTGACTGAAGAAGCCATCAGACAATATAGAAAGAAAGGGCAATGGATAGAAAAGATTCATTGGGTAAAAGCACCAAACGGCCGAATCTTCATCAAGACAAAGGCAGCATACGCATGGATACAGGGCATCGAGGCATAACGATCCGCGGCAATAGCGCCCAGATTGCCTTCACCTATCAAGGTGTGCGCTGCCGCGAGACTATTCCTATTCCATTGACCAAAGCCGCTCAGAAAGAACTGATACTCAAACGGCAAGCAATATTGTATGAAATCAGCATCGGCACCTTTGACTATTCCAGACACTTTCCGTATAGCAAGAAAGCCCAAGTATTCCGCAAAACCCGTCCTAATCGCTACACCATTGGAGAAGCTCTAAAAAGATGGCTGCAACGCAATCAAGCAAAACTGCAGAAAAGCACGCTACAAGACTACAGCAGCATCATTTATCATCATCTGATTCCCACTTTTGGCGATCTCCCCATTGCAGAGCTGACCGCGAGCAAAGTGAAGGAATGGCTATCAGAACTCAACTGCTCCAACAAACGCAAAAGCAATATCCTGATCCCACTGCGTCAAATGTTCGATGAGCTATACCATGACGAAACAATCGACAAGAACCCACTGCAAAGAGTTAAGAACCTCCCCAACAAAACCCGTGAGCCCGAGCCGTTTACACAGGAAGAAATAATCAAAATTCTGAATGAACTCACTGGCCAGGCCAAAAACCTGATTCAGTTCGCCTTTTACTCGGGACTCAGATCATCTGAAATGATCGCGCTTCGTTGGCAGGATATCGACTTTGAGAACAACCGGATATTTGTTAGGCACGCCTATGTTAGAGGACAACTGAAAGATACTAAAACCAGATCAGGAAAAAGGGAGGTCATACTGCAACCCCAGTCCAAGGAAGCCCTGCTTCACCAACAGACATTCACCAAACAAACCAACAAAACCGTTTTCCATGATCCATACACCAATCAACCGTGGACAAACGATCAACCGATCCGCAAAAAAGTCTGGATTCCTGCACTCAAGCGAGCCAACGTCAAATATCGCAATCCGTACCAGACCCGCCACACCTTCGCATCCATGCTGCTTTCAAGAGGTGAAAACCCCCTGTGGGTAGCAAGCCAGATGGGGCATGAAGACTGGAGTATGATTATCAAGGTCTATGGGCGTTGGATCCCGCAATCAAAACGAAACGATTTATAAATATCGCCATATGTCAACCTAACAATCTAAAAGCTGCGAGCCCCGATTTTATCTTTTCCACAGTAATTAATCATATAGTCCGTTCCGTTCCCCTCTTGATTAAAGATCGGATAAATCAAGGTACTGGAGACTACAGCACTTACATTAATTTAATAATTGAGGTTTTCTTGAATGAAATCAGTAATTATTTATAGTAGTTTTATTAAAAATAAATCTTTCAATTAAATATTGGTTTTGCACCAACTATTTCTTCATATTTAGTTTCATCCACAGAGATTCTTTTTAAAAACAATCTCCGATTTTCTTCACTCAAATCAAATTTTAGAATTGTGCTGTAACTTTTTAGAGTTTCTGACGATATATGAGATTCAGCTATTTTTGGTAACTCTAATAGGAGTTGCAAAAAATCTTCCAGAAGATCATCTGTATATGATAAAACAGCCTCATTTAAGTGAATTACTTGCGCTAATTTAGGGTGTTCTATTATTTGATTAGCAGATTCGTTTAAATTCGCTGAAACAGAAATAAGTTCTTCTGATATTGACTGCTTTGATGAATTTCTTATTTTCCACATTTCAAGCAAAGTATTGTATTTAGAGAAAATCCTGGTTAAATTAGCAATATTAGCCGAACTATTCTGATTATTATGCAATGTTTGATCGATTGATGATCTCGAGATTGTTTTTGCTAAATAGTAAAGGTTGGTAAACTCTGGAATAACTGGTTGGTAATACATTAGTATTGATGGAATACAAAAAAAGCGCTCGATTGGATGGGATGTTAACTCAAGATAATTCATTTTTATTGATTGTAGATTCTGAAAGCAGACTTGCGCCTCTAACAATAACTTGTTGGTTGCATCAATTTTTCTTCGTTCATCGTTTTCAGCATTATTTTCTTTTGTAAGCATCTTTTTATATCGATGAGTAGCCCATATGCTAAAGAGTGCAATAAATATGGAAACTATGATTGAAGCAAACTCTATTAAGTAACTCTTTTCCTCTATTTTAATTTCAGTCTTATTGGCATTTTTATCAAGAAATTGAATGTCTTTTTGCAATGACTCTAATGTAGTCTGTATTTTAAAAAGATCATTTTTAACATCAACTTGATTTGTATCTATTAAGTCGGCAGCACTAATCGCTGGAGTAGTTATAACTACCATAGTTGTTGCAATGACAATTATTTCTATGACTCGATGAAAAAGGTAAAGTAAGTAATTATTTAAATTAGAAATCATTTTATCCTTATAGGGCTTTCTAATTATTCTTGCATATCCCCGTTTAAGTAAAATGGGGGATTATAAAAGCCAATATTTTAAAATAGCAGTATCTCAATAATTTTTCTGTAAGAAAAATCACTTTTTTTATAAAGCTCAATACGCCACTTACGTGGTTTTTCTCAAGCTGTCCTCCGGAGCCATGCGTCGCTCTCACCCAAGATGAGCGGCGCATGGATTTGGAGGACAGCCCTAAATGACTGTCCTCTGGTGAATGCAGAGCTTGGTTTCAGGTTTTAGTACGTACATATCGACTTATGTTATGCGATACAAATCAAATTCCCCCAACAATTCACTTGGAGTTCTTGAACTGCACTTCTTGCTGCTTTAACTAAATGAGTTTAAACTGATTTACTGATTTTTATGTATTCATTAGAAATTCAAAGGAATGACACAAAAACGTCACAGGAAAATAATAAATGGTTGATAAATCAGAAAGAGACCAAGGTTCGATTCCCGCCGTCCCAATAAGCGGTCTTACCCAGACCACTCAGGACCATCTAAGACCCATATAATACAGGGTCTTAGTTCAAGTCTACTAAATAACCGATTAGTCTCGGCAGGTCTCCAAAGGCCTCGGCTGTGGCGCAAAAAATACAAATTTGCCATTACTGATCTTTCTCTGTCATTCATCGTTTTTCTTGATGTAACACTGAACTAAAACACTCTCTCTTAGGCAATTACCCTATTTTGTCCAACTTGCGCTGACGGAGTGCAGTGAATCACAAAAAAGCTTTGTCGATTATTATGGGCGTGGTACGATACCGCCCGCGGGAGGTTTTTCTGGTATCAAAAAAACAATTTTGATTTAATTTTTCTCAAATATTACGTTTTTTTTCAACCCCAAATAGTTAAGTTTTCCTAATCAATCCAAGTTTACTTCCCTAACCCTAACCCGAAAATTGATAAGTAGCTTCGGGTGAAATTTAAGCTTTTTTTCCGACCCAAAGGTCAATCAATCTTGCGAATCTCTGGTCGCAAGTATTTTTCAGATTCCATACGTCGATTTAACAGGTACTAGCTGTTTACGGCACCCGTTATTTTTCCAGGACACCTTGAAAGCTATGATCCCACTGATCTCGAATCCGGTTGCCACATGTCGTGAGCCAGGACAAATGAATTCCAGGTCTCGTAACGAACTGGAATGGTTCAACTGTGCAAAAACATCAGAAATGACTCGACATCATTTTTCATATCTAAACAAAATAGGTTGCAAGCCGTTGATTAGAATTCAGATAGGAATGCTAACGATGGCGATACCATTTTTTAACAATTTATATTTTCGAGAAGATTTCCAGGATCTCGAACCCTTTATTTATTTCTTCATTGACGATTCCGATTTTACTTTCCTGACTCAACATGGCAGTAAAACCTTCCTTTTTCGTTCCATCGATCAACTGTATGATTTTGGTGAATTGATTGCCATTCGATTGGATCAGGGGTACTTGAATGGTGATACTTATCTGTGTGAAATCACCGAATCCTTTTACTGTCCCTACTCGCACCATACCGGTAGTGGCGATCGCGACGAAATGAGTTTCGTCCAGTTGACCATACGCTTGATCGGAAAAATCGATATGGAGATTTTTACTGCAGAGAATGCAGAATCACGGGTAAATGAAATGCAACTCATCCCATCTAGTGGAACGGAATAGCCCATCTGACTGTCCATACTCCGAGTTTAAATCTGTCGAAGAAAAAATACTCACTTATGTTGATGATCATGACCACTTCACACTTTTGTTCCAAAACTATTTCAGACTTGAATTTTGTTTCATCGTCTCCATCATGCCTGCATGAGATATCGTCACACTACCTATTGTCAAACCATCCTCCACATCCTCCAGTTTTGTCATTCAGATAGAACAAATCACACATACACTGCTTATATTTAGGGTAAACAAATGAAAGAAAATGACAAAAATATTGACTCCAAACATGAGTCAGCATTTAACCTTGGTGTTGCTCACCCCCAATCCGAACCTTGCTTCATGACACGCTCTGAGTTGATCAAGCACCACGCAGATGGCCATGTCGTTTCATTTGAAGCGCTGGAATCAAAGAACGATGTCGGTTCCCTGTGCTACTCGATTCGGGTGACCCTGACTAAAGCTGCCGGCTCGATAGGCTGCCTGACCTTTCTGCTGGTTTCCGATCAACAGAAAATCCTATCCTATTCCAATTTGAAGCAGCTTTGCCTCTATCTGAAATACTGCGGTATCCCGATGCTACCCAAGAGTCTCAAGACAATACCCCAATTTTCACCCTTGTGATGCCTCAATAAACTTGCCGCTCTTCCGGATTCATGTTTGCTTCCAGAAGAGCATAATTACTGATTCAGACATGTCAATCCATTGATTGTCAGGTTACTTCACGTAATAGCGCCGTCAACTCATTACATCATTTCGATTAATTGACGAATCGTTAAGTGAAGCTGTGCAGATCATGTTTACGACTTAATGGAATTCTGTGGGCAGACATCAGTCAAATACTGTAGTCTTAACTCATGACGATTCAGTGTGACTGACATGAAAATCAATTTCTGCAAATATATCGCCCTTACTCTGTTTCTAAGTATATTGAGCACCACAGTCTTGGCTCATGGGCACCGCCATAGCCACCTGAGCATTGGATTAGGCTATTACGGCTCGGGTTTTTATGGCGGGTATGGCTTGGGTGGCTATGGATACGGATATGGATTTGGCTATCCGTTTTATTATCCCCCGGCTTACGCTTACCCACCCACTGTGGTTATGCCTACGACCCCACCTGTCTATATCCAGCAGCAGCAAGCACAGCCGGTGCAACCCGCTCAACCACAAACTAACTACTGGTACTATTGCCAGAATCCCGATGGCTACTACCCTTATGTCAAAAATTGCCCAGGTGGATGGCTGCAAGTGGCACCGCAACCCCCAGGACAATAAATAACGAGGACATTCCCAATGCTGAGCTTGAAAAGATTGTATGTACTTCCCGTAACCGGTTTACTGGCAGCGTGCGTCAGTTTGCCAAGTGGACCTAGTGTCATGACTCTGCCTGGTTCCGGCAAAAGCTTCGAGCAGTTCCGTCTCGATGACTACCAGTGCCGTGACTACGCCATACAGCAGCTGGGCGGCACGACAGCTCAACAGGCAGCACAATCTAGTGGTCTGCAAAGTGCAGCCATCGGCACGGGATTGGGAGCTGCAGCTGGTGCAGCCATAGCCGGAGGAACAGGTGCCGCAATTGGTGCTGGCACCGGCTTGCTGGCCGGTGGCCTGATTGGATCCGGCACTGCAACCAGCTCGGGATACGTGAATCAGCAACGCTACGACATGAGCTACATTCAATGCATGTATGCAAAAGGTCATCGCGTTCCTGTATCGGGAAAAATATCCAATGATCCCCCTGTTAACCCTAACAGCGGACCCAGGATTTCTTCACCACCAGTGAATTTCACTCCCCCCCCACCCCCGCCGGGTAGTCCGCCACCACCGCCACCACGTTGATTGAAAGCGCGGAGGCACGAAGCAGCATACCGGTCTGATACAAGTCACCAGGAGATAATGAAATGATTGATCAGAAAAAAATCGTGGAACCCGAGAAAGTATCCTGTGAAGTCTGTTTTAAGGAAATCCCGATTTCCGAAGCCGCCAGTGTCAAAGCCACGGATTACATCCTGTATTACTGTGGCCTCGAATGTTACGATCGATGGAAAAAACAGCAAGGACAATCCGAGCCAGAAAAATAAAATTGATCACTTAGAATCGACGGATTGCTTACAGCCAGCTGCAACCCGCAACCTATTTTCTAAATCACCACCAAAATATTTTGTAGCAATTAGAACGAATATGTTCTAATTGCTACATGCAATCTTTCCTCACACTGATTCTATCACCACCCAATGACAATGCGGCACTGCGTATGCGGACGTGGCGCACTTTAAAAGCTTCAGGTGCCGCCGTGCTGCGAGATGGCGTTTATGTGTTACCAGCCCACGATGCCTGCCGCGACACTTTCGATACCATCGCGACAGAAGTTCAACTGGGCGGAGGAACCGCCTATCTGCTGCAAGTCAGTGAACCCAAAGATTCCAATATTCTTGCATTATTTGATCGTAGCAGCGACTACACCCAGCTACACAACGATATCATGGCACTTGAACATAATCGTAATGGCGACACCGCCCAACAACGACTCAAGCAGGTGCGCAAGCTGCGCAAATCCTTTACCAGTCTGACGTCGATTGATTTTTTCCCAAGCCCGGATCAGCAACAGATTGCCGCTGCCTTGCAGAAACTGGAATCAGCCATCGCACAAGCATTGACTCCGGATGAACCCCGTGCCCTGACAAACGACCCCATTTTCCGGCTCGATCGCAATGCCTTTCAGGGACGCACCTGGGCAACACGGCAGCACCCCTGGGTCGATCGCTTGGCCAGCGCCTGGTTGATCCGTCGTTTCATCGACGACAACGCACGCTTGCTGTGGCTGGAATCTCCACTACTTTGTCCTGCAGATGCGCTTGGATTCGATTTCGATGGCGCCACATTCACGCATGTGGGGCAGCGAGTAACCTTCGAAGTGCTGCTGGAGAGTTTTGCACTGGAGCACCCTGGACTGATACAATTAGGGGCAGTAGTACATTATCTGGATGTCGGCGGATACCAACCACTCGAAGCACCTGGGATCGAAGCCGTTCTGGCCGGCCTTTGCAATACCATCCAGCACGACGATCAACTTTTGGACACAGCAAGCACCGTATTCGACGGGCTATTGAAAACCTTCGCACAAGGAAACCGGAATCATGCATCCTCCTGAGAACTTCGCATCCGAATCCCACAACAACACCGTCCCGAACGTCAGCTTCCGCGAAGCGTTCTGGTTCTGGCTCAAACTGGGATTCATCAGCTTCGGTGGCCCGGCCGGTCAAATTTCCATCATGCATCAGGAACTGGTTGTCAATCGCCGCTGGATATCCGAAAAACGCTTTCTGCATGCACTCAATTACTGCATGGTTCTCCCGGGACCTGAAGCACAACAGCTTGCCACCTATATCGGCTGGCTCATGCACCGTACCTGGGGTGGTATCATTGCCGGCGCGTTGTTCGTCCTGCCTTCGCTGGCAATTCTGATCTTTTTGTCTTGGATCTATATCGCCTTTGGGGATGTAACCTTCGTTGCCGGATTATTCTACGGTATCAAACCAGCAGTTACCGCCATCGTCGTACAGGCTGCTCACCGCATCGGTTCGCGCGCATTGAAAAATAACGTGCTATGGGCAATTGCGGCGGCCTCATTCGTGGCAATTTTCGCACTGCATGCCCCCTTCCCCCTGATCGTACTGATAGCGGCACTGGTCGGATTCGTTGGAGGTCGACTGGCACCGGAAAAATTCAGGGCCGGAGGAAGTCACGGCAAAATTCAGGAATCGTTTGGTCCGGCATTGATCGATGACAACACTCCCACACCCGCACATGCCCGCCACCGCTGGAGCCGGTTGGCGCAAATCGCCGGCATTGGCGGATTGCTATGGGCGATTCCAATCGGATTCCTCACCAGCACATACGGATGGGAACACGCGCTTACACAAATGGGATGGTTTTTCACCAAAGCAGCCCTGCTGACCTTCGGTGGCGCCTATGCCGTCCTGCCTTATTTGTATCAAGGTGCTGTCGAATATTACCAATGGCTCACACCGGAACAAATGATCGACGGTCTGGCACTCGGCGAAACGACTCCCGGACCACTCATCATGGTGGTTGCTTTCGTCGGCTTCGTCGGTGGCTATGCCAAAGCCGTTTTCGGACCGGACGCTCTGCTTCTGGCAGGCTGCGTCGCAGCATCACTGGTCACCTGGTTTACATTTCTGCCATCGTTCATTTTCATCCTTGCCGGTGGACCACTGGTCGAATCAACGCATAATGACCTCAAATTCACTGCGCCACTGACTGCCATCACCGCCGCAGTCGTAGGCGTGATTCTGAATCTGGCTTTGTTCTTTGGTTACCATGTGCTGTGGCCTGCAGGCTTCAACGGTACATTCGACTGGATTTCCGCATTGATTTCCCTTGCAGCAGCAGTAGCACTATTCCGGTTCCGGATGAATGTGATTCATGTCATCGCCGCCAGTGCTACCATAGGACTCATCATTAAAACCGTGTTGATCTGAGCACCTGACATCATGTTGCTTTATGCCACCAAAGTGCTGATTTCCGCACTGATCATCGTTGCCATTACTGAAATTGCCAAACGTAACACCGGCATGGCGGCATTGCTGGCATCGTTGCCTCTGACTTCGCTACTCGCCTTTATCTGGCTGCATGTCGAAGGTGCTACGGAAATGCGTATTGCCGAACTCTCACAAAGCATTTTCTGGTATGTGCTGCCATCGCTGCTGTTCTTTTTATTGCTTCCCATAATGCTAAAACAAGGACTGGGTTTCTGGCCTAGCCTGGGGTTGGCCATCGCGATCACCGTGGCCTGTTATACTGCCTTTGCATTTCTTTTACCGGATACGGGAACACCATGAACACCAGCATCCCTTCCCTCCCAAGCACGGTGCTCTTCATTCCACACGGCGGCGGTCCCCTGCCGCTGCTGCATGACCCCGGTCATCACGATATGGTCGATTTTTTGAAACATCTGGCCCCCACATTGGGCCAACCCGAAGCAATCATAGTCATCAGCGCACATTGGGAAGAAGAAATTGTCACACTCACCAGTGGCGAGCATCCTGATCTGATCTACGACTACAGTGGCTTTTCGGAAGCGGCTTACCACATTCGCTACCCGGCCCCGGGACACCCTCGATTGGCCGAAACGATCCAGAACTTACTGCAGGTTGCCGACATACCTGCGCAGCTGGATAATCGGCGTGGCTTCGATCACGGCATGTTTGTACCACTCAAGATCCTTTTCCCCAAGGCCAATATTCCGTGCATACAGATATCGCTGCTGAAGCATCTCGATGCAGCAGCACATATTGCGATCGGCAAAGCATTGACTGCATTGCGACAGGAAAAGGTGCTGATTATGGGCTCGGGATTTTCATTTCACAACTTACGCGCCTTTTTCTCATCCACAGCCAGCGCACCGGATGAGAAAAATGAAGCTTTCGAAGAGTGGCTGATCGAAACTTGTACCGCTCCCGAACTATCCGTGGAAGTACGCGAGAATCGCTTCATCAACTGGCAGCAAGCCCCATCTTCACGCTACAGCCACCCACGTGAGGAGCACTTATTGCCATTGCATGTGTGCTATGGCCTGGCGCAATCCTGCGCCAAACTGGTTTTTTCCGGCAAGGTTGCCGGCAAGAAAGCCAGCGCGTTTTTATGGTACCACATAGCGCACCATACTTACCAAGAATACCCGCTTCAATTTTCCAGCAGGACGTACGCCACGACTTCATTTTTCCACGCTGCTTCCCACAATTGTTTTGCAGCGCCACAAGCCAGACCGTAAAACTCATCCCATTGCTCGGGTGGAATTGTCTGACACCCCAGGCTAGAAGTTTTGGTATAACCGCCACGATGGATATTGATGCCAAAATTCCCGGTATCGGCATACGGCGGATTACCATCCCGCATCACGGTTACCTTGCCGGCACGTTGACAGATAGCATCATGAGGCTGACTACCGTGATGTACATCAAAACGATATACCGGCCATAACCCGGTTTTAAGCACTGCCATACCGCGTGTCTGTTCGCTTGCCCCCCAGCCTTGGTGTACTCGCGTTGGATCGGTATTACCATTGAATGCACTCAGCACACCCAGTTTGGGTACGCGCAAAATAATGGCGTCATCGTAAACATTGCGATCGTTTTCGCCAGTCGGTCCTACGGCAGGGAAAAACCCACGTATGCCGATGATAGTCAGCGGATAACGCTGGAGTTGATCCTGGAAGGGTTGCAACAGGATTTCCAGGTTTGTGGCGCTGATTTGTGGGCGCCCAACATCTGGCAGAATCTTGATACCGGCCATGTTCATTCTCCTTTTGCTGAGGAATACAATAACGCCAGTACCGTCGCTTCATCGAACTGACCGGTAACAGCTCGACCGCTGATACGCTGCCATTCGCGCAGCGACTGTCGCAACTCGGCACTCAGTTTTCCGGTGATTTGCGAAGGTGCAAATCCCAGTGCGCGCTGCAATCCCTCGATATCCTCTCCATTCAGACGACTGGCTTCATAATCGTTCAACGGGTCATTCTGGAGGGGTATGTTGGACACAGCGGGTGCCGAAACTTGCACCGTGACCGGAGTGGGAACCGTTGCAGACGGTGTCGCTTCCTCCGGTTTGCGGCCTGCACCACGAATCGCAAACAACTTGGAAATGGCATCGAACCAGAACGGTGCGCCCAAGACTCCGGCAAGTGCTGTAATCAGCCAGCCGATCCATTTCATTGGTTCCAGGAGTTGCGATACGATGTAGTCCTTCATACCGGAATTGACTTTCGCTTGTGCCTGAGTGCTGTACCATCCGACCGGCAGTCCCATTTGCTCAAAGTCACTGATCTGTTGGTTCATATTTTTTAGCCTGGCTTGCAAGTCCTGCACGGTTGCGTCGGTTTTTTCGCCACTATTGACAGCAGCATTTGTCGTAGTGGAAGTACTTAACTGCTGACGGTCAGCTTCGATCTTCTTCGCCTGCTCAACCAGTGATTGCACCATTGCCGGATTCTTTTCCAGATGCTGAAAAATGTAAATGCTATCTACATTGAACAGTATCGCCAGTAGAAAACCAACTACGAACATGGCAACCTGAGTCCGGCGCTTGAACCAGCCACTGACGCGATCCGACACTGCATTGAAATGCGCTTCCACCCTGACCTTGAATTGCTCCAGATCACCAGCAGCTTCATCAAGCATCGGCCCCAATAACTTGCCTAACCAGGTAGTACGATCATCCAATGCCCGGCGTAAACCGGCCAAAGAACCATCGTGAGACAGAACCTGCACGAGCGCTGTCGAGAGAATCTGTGGCGATATATACGAAGGTCGCGAACTTCCGGCTGGCGACAGCGAATCAATCAAGGGATGTGCATACAACTTCTTCACCAGATCGACGTCCTGCGACAGGAAAGGCCGTAAAAAACCAGGTACACCGGGATGAAATTCATCTTCCTCAAGCATCATCACGAGACCTTCATACAGCACCCTGCCACGCATCGACAGCATTTGTGAAATCAGTTCGGTCAAGCTGCTCACCATGCCAGCAAATAGTGCATAAATCAAACAAATGGCGATTACGATTTCGAGCATTTTTCCTCCTGATGACTATGTCGGTAACGGGCGATGGCATCGAGTCGCCAATTTGCCCCTTTTGTGTGATTCTATGTGGACTGAAGTATCTTTTCAGTGCATTTTGTCACGCATGAGTCTTTGATCGGCGAATTTCTGCCATTTTGTGTGTTTATAGTCCAGATCCTGCAAGCGAATGTCCAAGTGGCTATTCCGGAAAAGAAAAGCCAGTTTCCATCGAAAAACCGGAAACTGGCTGGATTCTGATCTTATACGATACTGGTTCTGGCTTACCTAGCACTACACATTACTAGAGTTGAACGACACTCCAATAATGAAACCAGTCGTCGTAATTGTCTTTGGGTGAGAAGCTGTGCCCAGAATTACAACTTGCTGTACATCGCCATGCGAATCGCCGCTTGCATCATAGTACAACGCCCCTCCCTGTCGAATGAATGTAGATAATGTCTGCCATTCCTGTTAAGACTGGTAGAAATTACACCCACAGCGTCACCTGCTCTAAATCCACCAAGAACGCTCAGAGACAAAATGACTATCCTGGTAAGCAAGTTCACTGTTTTACGCTTGATGTCATGCCAGTTTGCGTTGACTCTCTGTTGCTATATCGACAACTTCATCTTTGACAGCATGCGTTATTAGGTCGTATCTAACTGAAGCGGCCGAAGTAGAAGAAAATTCAGACACGATGCCAATAACACTACGTATGGAAGAAGCGATTTCCTGCATCGTTTCTCCGGCATGGGTAACCAATTTATTCCCCGTCGCAATTTTGTTTTCGGAATCATTCACCAATTGTTTGATCTCACTGGCTGCAGCGGCGACACGTTGCGATAGCGTACGTACTTCCCCTGCGACCACGGCAAATCCCCGACCCTGAGCACCGGCACGCGCCGCTTCAACGGCAGCATTCAGCGCCAGGATATTGGTCTGGAAAGTGATCTCGTCAATGATGACTGTTATTTCTGAAATCTTGTTCGAAGACTGTTTGATCGAGTCCATGGTAGTCATGACTTGCCCCACCACTTCCACACCCTTGTCTGTCACAGGAGACACACTGTTGGCTACCTGCAAGATACTGCTCAGATTTCTTTCGATGAAAACGGAAAGCTGATTGAAGGATTCGGCCAGTGATCGATTGAAACCCTCTTTGTTGGCGACGTCCATCCTGAGATTGCAGCCACTTTTGTTGCTGGCAGCTGCATCAACAATACCCTGAATTTCACTCACGACCCGGTTTAGTGAATCAACGGTGTTATTGACACCATTTTTGGTTTGGCCGAATACACCCGGGTAATCTTCGGTTATCTTCTGACTTAAATCACCGGTGGCCAAAGCGTTGGTTACCCGCATCACATCATTTAAACCGACTTCGGTTGTCTCCGAAAGCTGATTAAGCAAACCACAGATCTTTTTACCAAAACCATTTTTATTGGACAAATCTATCTTCTTGCTGAAATCACCCTGTACGGCTGCATTCACGATGACTTCGATCTCCGATACCAGGCAAGCTAAATTATCCTGCATGGTCCGCATGGAAGCCAGCATACCATCCGATTCCTGTCCCTGATCCACTGCAATGTTGGAATTCAGATCGCCTTGTGTTATCCGCTCTGCCAGAAAGGCAACCTTCGCGGCTTCAACCCCTTCAGTGCGTAAATGCAATGCCAGATACACCAGTATGGCCGACTCGAATACAACATAGGCAGCATGCAAAAGCACAATGCCCAGGTTTTCGCCGTGATGGAAAATCCATACATTAAGCTGGGCAGCCTGCAAATAATTACAAACCAGATGTTGAACAGCGATCAGCCCCGCACCAAAGACAATCGGCCGCCAATCCCGGTAAGCCAATAAAAAAGCCAGTGCCACAAACAAACCAAAGTGCATCTCTATCATGCCGTGACTGATCTGAATCTGAATTGCGATCAGAATGATCATTGCACTCGCCATGGTCAATCTTGCAACCAGCGTTCCCTGCAAACTACGCCAAATAATCGCGGGAACAATCAGTACTGGCACACCCAGCACTAGACTCAATACCAGTTGATCATAAGTCAGTCCCACTGCAACTGTGACTAAAAACAAAAAGGTCACTGTCGCCATCATTACCCCATCAACCCGAATACGCATCGGTTTCAGTAATGCTTCATGATCATCTAACATAAACCGCTCCACTCAGTAGATAAAAACAAGTTTGTCTGTCCCATTGCTATTGCGGTACTTGAGCCGTGGCAACAGATTCTGGCAAACGTCGGCATACCCTTTGTACAACAGGGCCATTTTGAGTGTAGGAAGAACGGCATCTATTAGTAATATTTTAGAGCAATAGATACATTCTTTTTTATTATTTAATCTGATGAAAAGAGGAGAAATAAGTTGAAATAAAGATATCTCTATCTGTGAGTTTTTAAATTCATGAACTTTATCTGCTGCACCCGTCATTTCAGGATAATGAAAAAATTACCTACCCAGATCGTTCTCACGGGCAATCCTGGCAAGATCGAGCAGATTGCTGGCACCGGTTTTTTGCATGATCTTGGATTTGTGGATCTCCACGGTACGATAGCTGATACCCAAACAGGAACCAATTTCCTTGTTGGAATGGCCTTGCACGGCAAGCAACATGACTTCCCGTTCGCGTGGAGTGAGTTTGGTCAGGCAAGAGATGATCTGACGTTGTTGGGTTATCTCGCTAATGCGTTTCCGGGCTTCCGTAAACGCCACCCGGATACAAATCAGAAGCTTCTCCCGAATCACCGGCTTGGTCAGGAAATCAATGGCACCACTCTTGATTGCCCGCACGCTCATCGGAATGTCGCCATGACCGGTCAGAAAAATGATTGGCAGCATGATTTTTCGCCAGGTCATTTCTTCCTGAAGCTGCAAGCCATCCATGCCCGACATCCTGACATCGATGATGACGCAACCAAAGAAATCCGGACTGTACGCATTCAGAAACGCTTTGGCATTTTCGAACGCATAGACCGCAATGCCTGCCTGTTCGATCATTAGCGTCAACGAGTCCCGGACTGCTGCATCATCGTCAACAATGTACACTGCGGGTTCGGTCAGCATCATGACACGAGCGGCAGGGTAAACTGAAAGGTCGCCCCCGGCCTGGCATGCTCATCGATCCAGAGCTGACCACCATTGGCCTCGATCAAGGCCCGGCTGATGGCCAACCCCATACCTATGCCTGAAGACTTGGTGGTAAAGAAAGGCTCGAAAATACGTTTGCTCACACTCGCATCCAGTCCAGGACCATTATCCTGCACACTGACCAGTGCAAACTGCTGAGGGCCAATTTTCTGTACTTCCGTCATGACGGTCAACAAGGGTGAATCGGTAACATTCATGGCTTCGATTGCATTTCTGAACAGATTGACCAGCACTTTCTGCACCTGCGTGCGATTGCACTGTACGGGTGGCAAATCCTGCTGCAAACGCAACAGCGGATAAAATCGACCGTAACCATCTTCGTACACGAAATTCAACGCTTCATGAATGATTTCGGCCAGACTGGACTGTTCGGTAATCAGCTCCCCTTTCTGCAAAAAAGCCAGCAGTTCGTGCAGGCTGCGGCCAGCACGTTGTGCCTGTTCAACGCAGCCTTGCAATGCTCTCCGCAAATGTGGAGCGATAAAGCTCTCGTTATCCAGTGCATGCAACACAACTTCGCTGTAGGCGGAAATCGCCGCCAGAGGCTGGTTCAATTCATGCGCGATGGCCGAGGCCGTTCGTACCGCCACTTGCTGCTTGAGAATATTTTCCGTTTCACCGCGCTGCACCTGCAATTTCTTTTCAATGTATTTCTGCTCGGTGACATCGCGCGTCACACCGATGAGGCGATGTGCACAACCTGCTTCGAAATACACCCGCCCACGTGCAGATATCCAGCGCTCTGCACCGTTGACCGGATTGACAATGCGATACTGTGCCTTGAATTCACCCGTGCTGTTGGGATCCATAGCCTTGTCAATGGCAGCCTGCCGGGCTTCGCGATCATCCGGGTGAATGGCAGCAACGAATTCCTCGTAGCTGACAGTTTTTTCCGTATGTCTACCCCACAGTTTGCGCATCTGCTTGTCCCAATAAATGATATTGCGCTTGAAGTCATAGTCGAATATCCCCAAACCAGCTGCCTGCTTGGCCAGGCGCAGACGTTCCTCGCTGGTGCGCAATGCCTCTTCGGCATCGAGTCGCCGGTTGGCAACATTGAAGATGATCAAAACATACAGCTGCTGTTTCGCCTTGATTGGACTCAAACTGATCTCGAGCAGCATTTCCTTGCCTTCGCGATCGAGTGCAATCAGTTCATTGCCTTCATGCATCGGACGCTTGGCGGGCCTGCTCATGAACAGCTTGTGGTAATACCGGAACTGCTTGCGGTATTGCGGAGCAATCAGCATCTCGATCGTCAGTCCCTTCAGTTCTTCCGGGGCATAACCCAGCAGTTGCTGTGCGGTCGGATTAGCCAGAACGATGCGACCTGAATTCTCAGTCAGCAGCATGGCATCGGCCGCAGCATCCAGTACGCTGCGCAAACTAAGATCTTTCACTGCACTCATGGACATTTTCCTGCATTGAATCACTTAACCTCGACAAAGCTTACGACAATCATCGGTGAGTTGCTACAAATTTGTTATGTCATAAGGGTTTGCACTTACGTGTCCGCACGGATATTGCCCCTATGGGTTCTCTTGTAGGATTCCTGCGGTGGGAAATCGACACTGACTTATCCCGTTGTTGTCATTGCTACCGACTTTCGGAGCAATCTCCTCCATCCCTATGTCAGGCGGGGTGAGTATGCGTGTCTTTTTCCCATCTTCTGTATCTACCTTTCAACTGTTCGTTTGGAGAAATGAAATGATTAAAAGAACAATAGCCTGTGGATTTATCCTGATTACCCTGACGATGCTGCCCGGCAAAATGCTTGCCGCAGGCTCGCCCCAAGTACAGGTGCATTCGGGATCGGCTCAAGTCAGTACGAGTCCGGACAAGGCGCTCCAAAATGTTACGCATACTTTGCTCGTTCAACTGAATTCATAAGGAGTGTAATTATTATGTCAATCTCCAGCTTGCTTGTACCTGCCATCCTGTTTTTTGCATTGGGTATGTTTGCGTGTCTGATCAAATCCGATCTGAAATTTCCACCCGATATGCACAAAATGATCGTGATCTACCTGCTGATCGGTATAGGTCTGCACGGAGGTAAGGCACTGGCCGGATCGGATATGGGATCCGCCCTACCCGCTGTCTGGGCTGCCCTCGCCTTTGGCTGTGGACTACCCATCGTGGCTTACATCATCCTGCGTGCACTGGGAAAAATCGATCCGTTGAATGCGGCCGCCATCTCCGCCCATTACGGTTCCGTCAGTGCCGGCACCTATATGACTGCGGTAGCTTTTCTGGCCGGTATCGGTGTTACGTATGAAGCCTATCCTGTCATCATGCTGGCAATCATGGAATCCCCTGCCATCATGATCGGTCTGGTTCTGGCCGGTTACTCGCGTCGGGTACTCGGTGGAGAAGTCAAGGCCGACAAAGGCATGATGAAGCATTTGATCATCGATGCTTTCACCAACGGCAGTATTTTGCTGTTGTTCGGTTCCATGGCCATTGGCGCTGCAGTCTCGGATGCCAGCTACCATAAGATCGAACCTTTTTTTGAACTGATCTTCATGGGCGCACTGTGCATTTTCCTGTGCGACATGGGCATGGAAGCAGGCAAAAGACTTTCGGAATTCAAGAGCGTCGGTGTGTTCCTGGTTAGCTTCGGCATCGCCATGCCGCTAATTGGTGCGGTCTGCGGCCTGTTTGTCGGTCATTTTCTGTTGGGTTACTCGGTCGGCGGCATCACACTGGTGACTGTGCTCGCAGCCAGTTGCTCCTATATTGCCGTGCCACCCGCCATGCGCCTGGCCGTCCCGGAGGCCAACCCTTCGTTCTACCTGACGTTATCGCTGGGCGTCACCTTTCCATTCAACGTGGTGGTAGGCATCCCCAGTTACTACGCTGCCGCACAGTACCTGCATGCAACCTATTATCCATGGTAAAGCGTACTCGCAAACCCTATACACTTTTTGAGGAAAAATCATGGTTATACCAACCGATATACTGATCCCGATGAAACGCATCGAGATCGTCATCAATGAAGACTCGATCGATGAATTGCTAGAAATGCTGCACGCCACGGATGTCCGGGGATATACAGTGATCAAGAAAGCTGGCGGACTGGGTTCGACTGGCATGCGTGATCCCGATGATTATGCCCTGAAGGAAAACAACATGATCATCGTACTGGCCTGCAAGGAAGACCAGGCCAAAAACGTGATCATGACGATACATCCCCGACTAAAGGATTTCGGTGGTATGTGTTTGATTTCCGATTGCCAGTGGACTATCGGACCCGCTGAATCTTACTGAACTGAATCTCTCCTCCCTGTATTTCGCTGTAAGTCCCTCAACTTGTTCTCTGATCCTGGCTGGCTTCAGCCAGGATTCTTTTCAGTCATTTTCAATGAAAAGCTCTCCTTATCGTGAGCCAATGTGTCAGTGGCATGATTCTATACTCAACCAGATTGGCATTTCCCTGATCCCATACAGTCCAACCCGGCTTTGTAGTGCTCAAACCTGATACGTATAAGGGTTTACGCTTAGGTGTTCACACGGATTTTTTCATTTTCTCCATACCAGTACCATGGTCCGCGGCAAGTTTGATCAATCTAGCACGCACCGCAACCACTACAAGGAACGTCATGAAAAAGCAGACGAAGATCGGACAAGACGACATTCCCGGACACAAACAAACACTTGAGTCCGAATTCAACACCGCTTGGCCGAATACGATCGTTTTTCAGGGCTTTCCTAAAAAATTAAGAGGAATCAAAAAATGACCTGGAGACAAATTCAATGGACCTGCTGGACAGTCTTTTTCATCATTGGCTGTTTTTTATGGAGCAGTCATCTCTTCGCAGAGGAAATTGAAAAAACGAAGAAAGAACAGACTAAGCAGCCGTCTATCATTATGGTTCAAAACAAGACCGTGCCAGCCAATGGCTCCAATAACACCAATGGTGCACCCTTTAGCGCACTGGAAACCCCAGGCCGCACGCGTTTCGACTTTGACAGCCTGACCAGGCTGATGGAAGAACATAAAACGCCGCTGGCGGCCATGGCCCCGGACTGGCTCAATGTAGCAATCGAGCATCGCACCCGTTACGATGTCTACGATCATGGTTTCACCCGGGCCATACCGGGATTCAACGATCAGATCCATCAACGCACGCGTTTCTTGATGGAAATAAAGAACATCATCGATCCCCTGAAATTTACTCTGGAACTAACTGATATTCGAGCCCCGCTGGCCAACTTCGGGCAGGATCTCAATCCGACTTTCGCCGATCACTTCGACTTTACTCAAATGCACCTTGGTCTGCATGACAAGAATTTTCTGGGTACAGGGTATGCCGCGAAACTGGAAGTTGGACGCTTCATGATGGATCTGGGAGAAGCCCGTTTAGTAGGGGGACATCGCTGGGGGACTTTCTCGCCAGCATTTGACGGATTGCACTTCATGGTGGGTAACGAGCAGGAAAAGTGGAGTCTGCGCGTGTTTGGTGCCCGCCCGGTGCAGCGGGACACCAATTCGTTAAACTGGAATACGCCTGAAACCTATTTTTCCGGCATTCAAGTCACCAACCGCGATTTGCGTTGGAGCAATTTCGACGGATACTTCTTTCAATTGAACGAAGGCAACAATCTGAGACAGCGAAACTTGTCGACCACCGGTTTCAGATTGTTTGCCAAACCCATGAAAGGCAGTATGGATTATGAAATCGAATCCATGTATCAGTTTGGCGATACTCGGGACAAAAGTGTCTTTGCGCATCGCCATCATGGCGAGATCGGCTATAGCTTCAATACACCCATGCCGCTGCGTGCCATTTATTTGTTCGATTTTTCTTCGGGCGATCGCGATCCTGACAAGAACTTCGACATTCTGTATGCGAAACGCCGGGTCGAATACGGTCCAACCGGTATGTTCGGACCGTTTTTCCCATCCAATCTGTTTTCGCCTATCGGTTTTCGCGCGACACTCGTCCCCACACCCACTGTCCGTCTGATGATGTCACATCGAGCCTACTGGCTGGCTGACAAAAATGGGCTCTATGTGGGCAGCGGCTTGCAAGACCGAACGGGGCGCTCGGGCAGTTTTCTGGGACATATGCTTGACGTCAGCATAGGCTGGGACCCACAGTTTAGTTTCCTGAAACGCGTCAGCTTCGACGTCGGCTACAGTCACATTTTTAAAGGCGAATTCTTTGACAAGGTCGCCCAAGGACCCAGTATGGCTGATACCAACTATGGTTATACCATGGCTACCATCAAATTTTAGTCTGGCGAAAATACCTTTTTGATCAGGCTATCGAATTGCATCTAATGGCAGCTTGACGCGATCAAGCTGCCGATCATGACCAGCTCTTGCCAATCAAGCATTCTGTAACACAATGCGATATTTGGCCTGACCACTGGCTAGCCTTGCCAACGCTTCATTGACCTGATCCATGCAAAACACCTCCACAACGGGTGCAATTTTGTGACGCCGTGCAAATTGCAGCATAGCCGCGATACTTGCGGGACTGCCCGTTGGTGACCCTGAGATCGTACGTTGCCCGGCTATCAGCGGAAATACCTGAATATCGAGTGGATCCAGCGCTACTCCTAAAAAATGCAAACGCCCCTTGGGACGCAATGTGGCGATATAGGCATTCCAGTCCAGTTTGACATTCACCGTGGTAAGAATCAGGTCGAAACGATTTGCCGCAGCCGCAAGTGCATCGGGATCACGGGTATCCAGCACATCGTGCGCTCCCATCGCGAGCGCTTCCTGCTGCTTGCTTGCACTGGAGGTGAATGCCGTCACCCGACAACCCCATGCTCTCAGAAACTGCAAGGCGATATGACCCAGACCACCGATACCGATGACCGCCACACTGGCTGTTGGCGACACCGCAAATTGCAACAGGGGATTAAAAACCGTGATACCGCCGCAGAACAAGGGCCCCGCACTGCGCGCATCGAGACCTTCGGGTAACGCCACCACACTGGCGGCATCCGCACGCACGGTATCGGCAAAACCACCGTGACGACTCACAATGGTCGATTCCGACTGTGCACAGAGGTTGTGGTCACCATTCAAGCAACTGGAACATGTCATGCAATAGCGGGAATGCCAGCCCAGACCAACACGCTGTCCCACTGCCAGATGCTTCACATGCACGCCCTTGGCGGCGATCGTACCGATGATCTCGTGCCCGGGTACAAAGGGATACTGCGTGATGCCCCAGTCGTTGTGCAACATGCTTAAATCACTGTGGCAAATACCGCAAAACTCCACTGCAATATCGACATCATGCGCTCCCAGTGCGCCAGGGTCGTATTCAAAGGGTTGAAGCTTGCCACCGGGCTCCTGCGCTGCATAAGCTCTGATCATTTTGTCTCCTTTTACTTCATTGGTTCATCTTGACCGTCCAGATGCATGCCCAGGATCTAGGCAACCGATCTGACGGTAACATGGCATCATCCCTATTTTATCGAAAGTCGCAGCCATGCCAATACTGGCCAGCAGATTACACCCTACGGGACACTGCAGAATGTCAGGCATAATAGGCTACTTTTCTCGTTTGGGAGTGCATCGTGGATTACAAAATTTTACTGTCTGTTTTTGCAACGGTGTTCATCGCGGAATTAGGAGACAAAACACAATTGGCGACCATGCTGTTTGCTGCCGACAAGGAAGTTAGCAAACTGACTGTTTTCGTGGGCGCTTCGTTGGCGCTCATCGCCACTTCAGCACTGGGTGTACTGGCAGGTAGTTTCATTTCCGATCACATCAGCGCCAGACATCTGCAATACACCGCCGGCACGGGATTCATTCTGATCGGTATCTGGACACTGCTCAAGGCCTGAAACGTATACAGCCAATCCTACTTCCAAGGTACTTTCCGGCTACAGCCAGGTCATTTGCTGCGTTTGATCCGAATGGTCATGCAGGCGCCGCCTTCGGAATGATTTTCGATCGACAGTTCGCCACCGTAAACTTGCATGATGTCGCGCACGATGGCCATGCCTATGCCATGCCCTGGTGTTGATTGATCTGCACGGACGCCACGCTCCAGGATGCGCGCAATTTCGTGCGGTGGGATACCCGGACCATCATCCCTGACCTGAATCACGGTCCATTGATCCTGATAAAACGCATGGATGTGAATGCTATTCCGACACCATTTGAAAGCATTGTCGACCAGATTGCCCAACAGTTCCATCAGATCGCCCTCGTCTATGCGCAAATTGATACTGTCGTCACCCGTAATGGTGATAACTGGCTGCTTGCTGCGATATGCCTTGCTGACTGCAGTAACAATCTTGTCCACGATCGGGCGCAGGCTGATCAACCCCATGCCTGGCGAGCTGCCCGCTGTGGCCGCACGACGCAACTGGTACTGAATGATGTTATCGATACGGTCGATCTGCTCCTGGATGATCTTGCGCCGTACCGATTCTTCATCCTCACTGTTCACCGCGCCCTGAAGGATCGCCAGTGGCGTTTTCAGGCTATGTGCCAGATCGGCCAGACCATTGCGATAACGCTTTTGCTGCTTATGCTCATGATTGATCAGGGAATTAATGCTATCGGTAAGTAGCTTCAACTCACTGGGATAGTCACCCTTGAGTTTTTCCTGCAATCCCGATTCGATGGCGGTCAAATCCGACGACACCTTACGCAGGGGTTGCAATCCCCAGCGCAAAGCCAGCATTTGCGCAACCAGTAGCAAAATTGCCATGGCCGCAAGCCCACCCCACAGATCTTCGCGATAGCGTTCAATCTGCGCATCGAATAGATCGGTATTGACGACAACGGAATACGTCAGAGGATAATCGCCTGTCGGTGTGTCCCATGCCACACCATAACTGTACATGAAGTGCAGATGACCATCGTTCATGATCTGGGTGAATTGTTGCCTGCCCTTTTCCAGAAATACCACTTCTGGAATCGGTTCGTTCAGCGAAGAGGTCGATCGCCAGACGATCTGATGATTCTGGTCAAAGATAAAAGCGTAGGCAGCCGAATGCAAGTGCCCGAATTCCGGGTCGAGCAGATTGGTGGAGACATCCAGCGCACCAGATTCATCGATTTCGGTATCCCCCATCAACATCAATAATTTGGCTAACAGACGATCCTGCACACCGATACGTGCGCTATCGTAAAATGCACGATCCAGAGTCAATGCAATTGCAATGATCGAGGCGAGCAGAACCAGCGTTGCGCTGAATAAAATGCGCTGATTTAACGACATCATGCCGATTTATTGCAAGCCAGAGTGAACCGGTACCCCCTGCCCCGCATGGTTTCAATTGGATTCAGCGTTCCATCGGGGTCAAGTTTACGGCGCAGACGCCCAACCATGACTTCCAGCACATTACTGTCGCGATCCTCATCATGCGGATATAAATAATCGCTCAAGGTATGTTTGGACAGCACTTCGCCGTGGTGACGCACCAATTCCTCCAGCAAACGATATTCAAACGAGGTCAGTTCGATGGCCTGACCGTGAACGGTTACCGACTGCGCAGCCACATCAAGCGCAATGGGACCGCACTCCAACAGCGTTTGCGCAATGCCGGTTGCGCGCCGCAACAGTGCTTTGATTCGTGCCTGTAATTCTTCCATCTGAAAGGGTTTGGTCAGATAATCGTCCGCACCCATTTCAAGCCCCTGAACCTTGTCCTGCCAGCTACTCCGGGCTGTCAGAATCAGAATCGGCAATAAACTGCCCTGATCGCGCAATGCCTTGATTACCTCCAGGCCCGACTTGCCCGGCAATCCGATATCGATAATGGCCGCATCAAGTGGATACTCACTGGCCAGAAACAGGCCTTCATTTCCATCGCCGCAGGTATCGACCATGTAACCCGCAGCCTCCAATTGTTGCCGAATTTGTTGCTGGAGTTTGACTTCGTCTTCAATCACGAGTATGCGCATATTAATTTTCCGGGATGGCTGTACAGTACAGATGGATTAATGGTTCGATACAAGTCTGCCATTTGCCGCATCGATCAATACCGTATGCAATGTGCCTTGTGAACTGAGAATCTTGATGCGATAGATGTGGTCCGAAAGCTGGATAGCGAGTACACGACCGATGATGTGTTGTTTTGCGATCGAGATGGCTTTATGTTCCGATATATCTGTGGCTCCCCGCGTATTATCAGACTGACTACTGACGGCTTGGCGTCGCACATCCGACCATGCCAGGGATGAAATACCTGTCAATATCAGCATACCGATCAAAATACATTGCCACCCATTTTTCATACACTATCCCAGGTATTCCTTTTCCCCAAGGCTGGTATTCAATTAGTCCAACGAGCATGGTTACCCGTTTGACCGGTCAGTAGCGTAACATAAAGCTTGCATTTCCGGTATCGATCCCCAGAAACATGCTGGGCGGATAACTATAAACCGGTGCAGGATAGTAGCGCGGCTGAGCATAATAGGGTTGGTTGATATACACCTGTGGTGGCTGGCTGTAGACATAACCATATCCCCCCGCATGTTGATGGTGATGATGCCCATGATGGTGTCCATGGTGGTGATGACCATGATGATGTCCTCTACCGGCCTCTGCGAGAACGGGTGACATCAGCGTAAAAGCCATCAGGGATAGTAAAACATAGGTACGGGTCGAATTTCTCGTTTTCATTACAGTCTCCTTTTTCATGTTGACTAAATCCAGACAGGATGCTGTCAATTTACAGCCATCAACATGAATGAAGACTGAATCAATTCGTCACAGAAACCGCAGCAGAGTCTGCGGATAACGCCACTTCAAACTACGATAGATTCGGCAGACCGGATACAAAATGATCAGTACAAGCAATGATATGAGATAAGTCTGTTCCAAGCTGCCACGCTCAAAAAAGAGTTTCAGTAACACCAGCACACCAAAATGAGCAAGATAGAAAAACAATGCGGTTTGTCCGAATATCAGCACCGGACCGTTAGGGTTGATGTATGACAGGAATGACTCAAGTCGCATCAACAATGACAGCAGTATTGCCATCAACCCCAACTCCAGCAGCGTATATGCCAGACTTGGTGGATATTTGCTGACATGCAACCAATCGATCAGTGTATTGCCTTCCAGGTGCATGAACATATTGCCATATCCATCTAAACCACGAAGAATAACGAACAGCGTCAGCGCAAACCATCCGCATCGCATGATCAAGGCGGACGATACACTCTTCCAATATGAACCCAGTACCCAACCCAGCATCATCATGCCAAGCCACGGCAAGGCCGGATAAAGTATGGTATAGGCCTCACCAAAGTCAGGAGCAAAGGTTAAGGCTAGCCAGAACGGAACATGTCCACCCGGTTGCCACCACATCATCAGCAACCCTTCTCCACCCACTATGATTGCGATTGCTAGCCCCACAACCATGGCAGAACTCAGTCGTTGCAGATACACCATCAGCATCATGCTGATACCGATCGCATATAGCACCTGTAGTACCGGCTTACCACCCACCCATGAAAATAGCACGATATCCAGCAAAGCAATAAAAGCACCGCGCCATAGCAGTTCGCGGTCTATGATTTGGTGACTCATACCTTGTTGCTGCCGCTGCGCATGACTGATGGCAATTGAAACACCGGATAGAAAAAGAAAGGTCGGTGCACAAATGTGTGTTATCCAGCGGGTAAGAAATTGGTCGGCCGCAAAGCGGGTGCCGGGTTCGTAAAGCAATACCGAATCGGCAAAAATGCGCTCTTCGTTAAAAAACCAGGAAGCATGATCCAATGCCATCAGGATCATGACAATGCCGCGCAGCCAGTCTATGGCCACAATACGTTGTTCGCTTTTGACAAATTGCATAGATATTGTATCCACTGACGGATAGAACCCGGTCAGTTATCGTGATGGACTCTTGGCTTACAGCAGAACCAGATTATTGCGGTGAATGAGTTCGGGTTCATCCACATAGCCAAGAATCGATTCGATCTCACTACTGGGTTTTCTCAAGATCTTTTGCGTCTCGACAGCACTGTAATTGATCAAGCCTCGCGCAATCTCCCTGCCATCGTGATCCAGGCAGGAAACCGACTCACCGCGCTCAAATTCACCTTCCACAGCCACGACACCGATCGACAGCAAGCTCTTGCCATCGTCAGTCAGTGCTTTTGCCGCACCCTGATCCAGCGTGACATAGCCGCGAACCTGCAAATAATCCGCCAGCCACTGCTTGCGTGCAGCCAGCACGGGCAGTTTGGCCAAGAAAAGGGTGCCGATACGTTCATCCTGACTCAGGCGAACCAGCACATTATCCTCATGACCAGAAGCCACAATGGTATCGGCACCACTCCGCGCCGCCCGTTTTGCAGCAATCACCTTGGTTTGCATACCTCCGCGACTGATGCTGCTACCTACGCCTCCTGCCATTTTTTCCAATGCAGGATCACCCGCATGCACTTCGCTGAGCAACTTGGCATCGGCATCTTTGCGTGGATCGCTAGTGTACAAACCCGCTTGATCGGTCAGAATCACCAATGCATCCGCTTCTACCAGATTGGTAACCAGTGCTGCCAAAGAATCATTGTCGCCAAAACGGATTTCATCGGTGGCTACGGTATCGTTCTCATTGATGATCGGAATGATGTCCAGTCGCAGCAGGGTCGTCAATGTGGAACGAGCATTCAGGTAGCGCTTACGGTTTGACAAGTCTTCATGCGTCAGCAGCACTTGCGCCGTTTGCAGATGATACTCGGAAAAACTGGAGGCATAGGCTTGCGCCAGTCCCATTTGCCCGACTGCGGCCGCAGCCTGCAATTCGTAGAGTGCGGTGGGGCGGCTTTCCCAGTTCAGTCGCTGCATACCCTCGGCAATCGCACCCGATGAAACCAGAATGATCTCTTTGCCCATTTTTTTGAGCGTGGCGATTTGGGCTGCCCATCCTGCCAGAGCTCCCAGATCCAATCCTTTACCCTGATTGGTAACCAGACTGCTCCCGACCTTGATGATGATGCGTTGTGCGTGCTTTAACATGGAGGGGTATTTGCACTCATCGACGACTGTTCTTCCGGAGGATCTATCTCTAGCTGATGTTGATCCAGATAGTCCATGATGGCGTAAGTCAGCGTTTTGCAGCCTTCACCCGTCAGTGCAGAGATCTTGAAAACTGGACCTTGCCAACCCAGTTTGTCGATGAACTGCTGACAATGCTCATCACGAATCTCAGCCGGAAACATATCTGTCTTGTTCAGCACCAACCAGCGCGGTTTCTGATAGAGTGATTCATCATATTTTTGCAATTCCTTGATCAGCGCTTGTGCCTCATGAACAGGGTCAACCACTTCACTCAGCGGCGCCATGTCTACAATGTGCAGCAACACTCGCGTGCGTGTCAGATGTTTCAGAAAACGGTGCCCCAGACCAACGCCTTCTGCCGCACCTTCGATTAGGCCGGGAATATCCGCCATGACAAAACTGCGATTATGATCTACCCGAATCACGCCCAGATTCGGTTCCAGGGTAGTGAAAGGATAATCGGCCACCTTGGGACGCGCAGCAGATACTGCGCGAATCAATGTCGATTTGCCGGCATTGGGCATTCCCAGCAATCCCACATCAGCCAGTACCTTGAGCTCCAACTTGAGCTCCAGTTCTTGCCCGAGTTCACCGAAGGTAAATTGTCGCGGTGCACGATTGGTACTGGATTTGAAATGCAGATTGCCGATCCCGCCTGCTCCCCCTTTGGCCAGCAATACCTTCTGCTGATCACACACCAGATCGGCGAGGATTCTATCCGTGTCGATCTCCTTGATCAGAGTACCCACCGGCATACGTAACACGATATCTTCCGCACTCTTGCCGTAACGATCGGAACCCTGCCCGTTTTGTCCGTTCCTGGCACGATGAATGCGTGCATAGCGGTAATCGATCAGGGTATTGATATTACGATCTGCAATGGCAAATATGCTGCCCCCACGCCCGCCATCACCGCCATCGGGACCGCCGCGGGGAATATATTTCTCGCGCCTGAAACTCGCGACACCATTCCCGCCGTTCCCGGCTATTACGTGTATCTTTGCTTCATCAATAAACTTCATAATACCCTGATCAATCTAACCAATTTCATTCTTGCAAAACAAAAAGCCCCATCTGTCGGGATAGGGCTTTTGAAATGAAGCTTGTCCGCAGGAAAAAACTACACGGGTATGATACTAACCACTTTACGCTTCAATGCGCCTTTAATGGCAAAATTAACCTTACCAGCAATCTTCGCAAACAACGTATGATCTTTTCCAATACCGACATTGTCACCAGGATGAACCTGTGTACCTCGCTGTCTGACAATGATCGAACCTGCAGAAATCAATTCTCCGCCATAGCGCTTCACACCCAAGCGTTTTGAATGTGAATCGCGACCATTTCTCGAGCTACCGCCCGCTTTTTTATGTGCCATTCGTTACTCCTTAAGCTGAAATTCCCGTAATCTGTATTTCAGTATAATTCTGCCGGTGCCCTTGATGTTTCTGATAATGCTTGCGACGACGCATCTTGAAGATGCGAATCTTGTCATGCCGACCATGTGCAAGTACCGTTGCACTTACTTTTGCGCCATTGACAAGCGGTTTGCCCATTGAAACCTTGTCGCCATCAGCCACCATCAAAACTTGGTCCAGAATGAGCTCCGCACCACTCTCGGCTTCAATCTGTTCTATTTTAAGTTTTTCACCAACCTGGATACGATATTGCTTACCACCGGTTTTTATGACCGCATACATTTTTAAACTCCATGCTTCCCTTTTACAGAACCGTGGATTATACATAGATCATTATTATTTGTGGTAAAAATTTAACTTGTATGCTTTTGTTCTTGACACTGGGGCATTGTCATTTCTAACATAGCGTTTTCTTTAAGGTTGTATTGTGTCGATCGAACATATTAGAAGTTTTATCGCTCAGGACATGAGCGTAGTGGATGATGTCATTCGAGAAAAATTACACTCTCATGTTTTACTCATTCGCCAGATCAGCGAATATATCATCAACAGTGGTGGAAAACGTTTACGCCCGGCATTGGTCGTCTTGTCAGCAGGTGCCTTTGGTTACTCGGGAAAGCATCATTATGACCTGGCTGCGGTAATTGAATTCATACACACAGCAACACTATTACACGACGATGTCGTTGACGAATCCGAGTTAAGACGGAACAGAGAAACCGCCAACGCACTATTTGGCAATGCAGCAAGTGTACTGGTCGGCGACTTTCTCTATTCCCGCGCTTTTCAGATGATGGTCGAAGTCAACGACATGCGTATCATGCAAGTACTGGCAGATGCCACCAACACGATCGCCGAAGGTGAAGTGTTGCAGCTACTCAATTGTCGCGACCCTTATGTCACAGAAGAAAATTATCTGCAGGTCATTCGTTACAAGACTGCCAAATTGTTTGAAGCAGCCAGTCGACTAGGCGCCATTCTGAGCCAAGCCACACCGGAGCAGGAAGAGGCCATGGCAGTTTATGGCATGCATCTGGGAACAGCTTTTCAACTCATCGACGATACGCTGGATTATTCAGGACAGGATATTGGTAAAAACCTCGGTGATGACCTGGCTGAAGGTAAACCAACGCTTCCCCTGATTTATGCCATGCGCGTGGGTACCCAGGAACAAAGCGAGATCATTCGCAAGGCCATAGAGGATGGAGGCGAGGATGGGTTCCAGCCCGTACTCAATATCATTCAGCAAACCAAAGCACTGGATTATGCCAAACAGTGCGCTGAAGCCGAAATCGCCACAGCCACGTCGGCCATTTCCAATCTGCCCGAATCAGAAAACAAAACCTGTCTGATGCAATTGGCGGAGTTTTCCATCACCCGCAACCATTAACAGGTCTTTCTCCTTCTTTTAACTCGCACCCTAAAACTCAGAAATACCCCTCTACAAGACCTCATTTCTTTTTTTCTTATCCAATCAGTATCTTGGAAAAGGATCATTCCATCATTTTTCTCATCTTCGGCTTTTAGGCACTTAAAGCAGGGTTAATCCAACTTTTGCCCCCATAAAAAGTTGCTATGCTAATTCCCAATCCGGTAGTCACTTAAACGGCCATCTTTAAAGTGGGATCAAATAACGATATGGGAAAGTTCATTTTTTTTATTACCATCGCGGCACTCATTTACTGGTTAATCAAGAAAAGTCAACCCAAGAAAAGCATACCTGTCAAACCCGTGGAAGACATGGTGAGCTGCATCCATTGCAGCATCCATTTACCAAGAAGCGAGGCCATCTGCAGTCCGGATAGCAAATATTTCTGCTGCAACGAACACCGCAATCGCTACATCAACTCGAAATACTAGCAGAGTCATACATCGTGACCATCCACAGCACGCAAAGCTTGCAAGCCTTATCTTGGCCAATCGCCCCCAAAATCAGCCGGGAATCCGATATGCAGTCGTCCTGGCGGGCACTGTTCTACTTTAATTTGTACCGAGTCTGCACAGGCTTCTTTTTATTGACCGTGGCATGGAAGTTGGAAGTGACTCAACTCGGTTCAATCGAAGCATCTCTGTTCATTCATGCGACGCTGGGTTACCTGATTTTGGGTAGTGCTTCCATGTTACTGATCAACCTGCGTTTCCCGGGATTCAATTGGCAATTATTCATCCAGGTTCTCAGCGACATCGTTTTTTTCTCGATCATGATATTTGCCAGCAGTGGCTTGCAGAGCGGTCTTGGCGCCTTATTGCTGATCACTCTGGCCGGCGCAGGAATGATCGGCAGAGGCAGAATGTCGCTCCTGTTTGCCTGCCTGGCCACTCTGGGATTGTTTCTGCAGGAAATGTACACCGCCGCAACCCTTACACCCCACATTCCTCAATACTCCCAAGTGGGGTTGTTGTGTATTGCCTATTTCGCCGTATCCTGGCTTGCTCATTACCTGGCCAAATGCACTCGAACCAATGAGCAACTCATTAAAGAGCGTGACACCAACCTGGCTCAAATGGCGCAGATCAATCAACTGGTCATTCAGGACCTGCAAGAAGGTGTTCTTGTGGTCGATGCACAGGGCATCATCCGGCAGCGTAACAGTTATGCCGATAAATTATTGAAGCTGAATTCGACGTCAGTTTCCGGCGATTCTCTCAAACTTTCAGAATGTGCACCTGAAATAGCCCACCGCATCAACCACTGGCAAGAAGGCAATTCCAGCAATTCCGATCTGCTTCGCCTCGAACACAGCAATACCTTGGTCCGTACCCGTTTTTTACCGATCCAGTCTGATTTGCGCAGCGGTGTAGTCATCTTTCTGGAAGATATGGAGCGCTTGCAGGAGCAGTTCCAGCAAATTAAATTAATGGCACTGGGCAGACTGACAGCCAACATTGCACATGAGATACGCAATCCGTTGTCAGCCATTCATCATGCTGCCGAGTTACTTGAAGAAGAAATGGTGCAAGATCCGACCACAAATCGCCTAGTAAACATCATTCAAGACAACACACAACGTCTGAGCCGGATCGTACAGGACATCCTGCAATTGAACCGGCATCACGTCACAAAACAAAGCGAAATCAACCTGCACGATTTCATTCAAACCTTTTTGGAAGATTTCTGTCTGATCGAAAGTATCGATTCAAACAGGTTCAACATTACTGTGAGCACACAAGCATTCATCCATTTCAACCGCGATCATCTGAATCAAGTACTGTGGAACCTTTGCCGCAATGCATGGCGGCACTGCTGCAAGCAACCCGGCAGCATTCGCATCGAACTAGCTTCAGTCTCCGGCAGCACAATCCAGCTGAATCTCATCGACGATGGTTCGGGTGTCGATCCCCAACATCTGAAGCAGATTTTTGAACCCTTTTATACCACTGCCACAAATGGCACCGGCCTGGGGTTATATATCGCCCGTGAAATGTGCGAAACCAATCTCGCTTCCCTTGAATGCATCGAAAGCCCGAGCGGCGGGTATTTCAGAATCACAGCGCGTGGTGGTAACGTATGCCATTGAGCAAATCACGGGCATCGAGCCCAGCTTCGATCCCCAATATTCTGATCGTCGACGACGAGCCGGATATCATTGAATTACTGGAAATCACTCTGGCACGCATGGGAATGAATGTAGCGAGTGCACAATCCGTATCCGGCGCGCAAATGCTGTTGAAATCTCAAAAATTTCAGCTCTGCCTGACCGACATGCGTTTACCGGACGGTAAAGGGCTCGATCTGGTCAAGTATATTGCCCAGCATTGCGGTGACATGCCGGTCGCTGTCATTACTGCCTACGGAACCACTGATAATGCCGTTGCCGCTCTGAAAGCGGGTGCTTTTGACTATCTGTCCAAGCCCGTCTCACTCAAGCAACTACGCGATCTGGTGAAATCCGCGTTAAATCTTCCGCCTTTGCAACCCGAGGCCAGTAGTCAAGCCAGTGGCCAGCAACGATTGCTGTTGGGAGAATCCCAGCCCATGCGCCAGTTGCGCACCACTATCGACAAACTGTCGCGCAGTCAGGCAGCAGTGCATATTCATGGTGAATCGGGTACCGGCAAGGAATTGGCTGCCAGAATGATTCATGAGAGAAGCGCACGCCATCAACAGGTCTTCATTGCCGTTAACTGTGGCGCAATTCCGGAAAATCTGATGGAGAGCGAATTCTTTGGATATAAAAAAGGAGCCTTTACCGGCGCCGACAAGGATCATAACGGATTCTTCCTGGCGGCCAATGGCGGCACACTGTTTCTGGACGAAGTAGCCGATTTGCCGCTGTCGATGCAGGTCAAGCTACTCAGGGCCATACAGGAAAAGCAGGTTCGAAGAATTGGTGATACCCAAGAAATTCCCGTGGATGTTCGCATTATCAGTGCCACACACAAGAAACTGCTGCATTGCATTGAAAGCGGGCAATTTCGCCAGGATTTGTATTACCGCCTCAACGTAATCGAATTGAATATGCCACCATTGCGTGACATGCGTACGGACATTCCACTTCTGGCAGAAAAAATCATGACTAAATTGTGCCAGGAAGCCAACAGGTCTCCATGCAGTCTCAAAAAAGAAGCGATGGACCGATTGATGGACTATGACTACCCCGGCAATGTTCGGGAACTGGAAAACATTCTGGAGAGAACACTGGCGCTATCGACTGAGCCACAAATTGGTCGCAATGAAATACAGCTCCCTGACCTGTCCCCCGCTTTTCACGTCACCATTTCTCCGGAACTGGACGACACGCTGCCCTTGCAGGATTTTCTCGACAAGCTCGAAAAAGATTCGATCGTCAAGGCTTTAGATCAGAGTCACTATAACCGTACCATAGCGGCCAAATCACTCGGTATTACGGTTCGATCCCTTCGCTACCGCATGGAGCGGCTTAAACTCAATCAGCCAGTCAGCTCTTGATACTGGCCTCTGCTGCATGCCTTACGACCGGCTGCACTTTAACGCAACCGGTGACTTACCCACAGCGACGCAGCAAACAGTAATACCGCACCACCCTGATGCGAGGCAGCCAATGGAATGGGCACCACATGCAGCAGGGTTGCAATTCCAAGACTGATCTGAATAGCCAGCATCAACAAAAATAGATTACATGCCAGACGTGTAGTCGCCGACAAATTCACCTGACGAGACTGATACCAGAACAGTGGCACCAGGAATGCCAATGTCCAAGCGATCAGACGATGATCGAATTGCACCGTTGTCATGTTGTCGAAAAAATTGCGATACCAGGGCTCCAACACGAAAAGATCGGGTGGAATCAAATATCCATTCATCAACGGAAAAGTGTTATAGGTCAGGCCTGCGCGAATACCAGCGACAAATCCCCCCGACAATACCATAATAAAAATGAGGCTCGACAAACCATAAGCAAACCGGCGCAGTCGCACCAACTTGTCATTCCCTGCTTCGGCACTGACCGGAAACAAGACACCCAATGCCACCCACAGCATGGTTGCAAAAATGACAAAGGCCAGTCCCAAGTGGGCTGTCAAACGATACTGGCTGACATGTGGATCATTGACCAGACCACTCATCACCATGTACCACCCCATGAACCCCTGCAACCCACCCAGAATGAAAATGCCGGTTAGCTTGATCCCCAAAGAGCGGTTAATCTGTTTCTTGATGAGGAAATACACGAATGGCACAAAAAACACCAACCCAATGAGTCGCCCCAACACACGGTGAAAATATTCCCACCAGAAGATACTTTTGAACTCATCGACACTCATACCCTTGTTCACTTGCTGGTATTGCGGTGTGGCGCGGTATTTCTCCAACAACACATCCCAGTCAGCCTGGGTAATCGGCGGCATGGTGCCAACTATCGGCTGCCATTCAACAATGGATAATCCGGAATCCGTCAGTCTTGTCACACCACCAACCACCACCATGGCAAACACCAGGGCACAACAGATCAACAACCAAATCGCTATGGGTTTCTGCATAATCCTCGACACTATAGATAAATTTTAGAAAAAATCCTGTTTCCTTGACTAGCACTTATCGCGAGCGCATCAAGCGTTGCTTGGTCCGCTCCCATTCCTTTTGTTTCTCCGATTCACGCTTGTCATGCTGTTTCTTCCCCTTAGCCAGCCCAACTTCGAGTTTGACTCGGCCACTTTTGTAATGCATATCCAAAGGCACTAGTGTATAACCAGCACGTTCCACCTTACCTATGAGGCGGCGAATTTCTTCGCTGTGCAGCAACAGCTTGCGTGTTCTGGTGGGATCAGGAAGGATATGCGTCGAAGCCGTTTTGAGTGGACTGATATGACTGCCGATCAGATACAATTCTCCGTTGCGGATGATAACATAGGCCTCTTTCAACTGAACCTTTCCTTCCCGGATGGCCTTGACTTCCCAGCCTTCCAGAACCATACCCGCTTCGTACTTTTCCTCGATAAAATAATCGTGAAAGGCTTTTTTATTTTGTACTATACTCATAGCGGCATGGATTAGGTAAAAGGCGCTCAAAATTGGGTGTATTTTATCAGTTTTTTCAAAGCGACCTCGCGGATGTGACGTGAATTAATTTTATGGCAGAAATCGAAAAATCAGTTTTAGTTGAATACTCGGCAGACCAAATGTTTGCTTTGGTTGATAACGTTGCGGAATATCCCGATTTCCTTCCGTGGTGTGGCGGCACTGCAGTCGCTCCGCAAGATGAAATCACCACGCATGCGACCGTCAAAATCGACTATCACCATATCAAGCATAGTTTCACCACCAAAAATAAGCGATTTCCTCCGGAATTGATCGAGATGAGTCTACTGGATGGGCCATTCGAGCATCTGGACGGATACTGGCAATTCACACCTTTATCCGAAAGTGCCTGCAAGATAAAATTCCGCTTGCACTATACCTTTTCACACAAAATTCTCGAGAAACTCGTTGGACCGGTGTTTCACATGATCGCTAACAGCTTTGTCGAATCCTTCATTGAGCGGGCCGAGAAAATATATGGCAAACACGACTAAGTGCATACCCATTGAAGTCGTGTATGCACTGCCGGACTTGCAGGTTCTGAAAAAGCTGGATGTCCCTCAGGGCAGCAATCTGATGCAAGCCATTGAGTTATCCGGAATCATCGAACAGTTCTCCCAAATCGATCCTAAACAAGGCAAATTTGGCATCTTTGGCAAACCGGCTGCCCCCACCACCTTAGTGCAGTCGCATGACCGGGTCGAAATATACCGACCACTCATCATTGATCCCAAAGATGCCAGAAGACTACGTGCAAGAACACGGCAATCCCATCTTTGATGCGGGTTTCCCAATGTCTTTCCAAAATCGGTAGCGTTAACGAATTCCAGATTCGCGTTTTGATCAAAATACCCAGAATCGCCATGGCAATTCCTGTCGTATCCGAATCGACGCTTGGTCAGATTGAATCACAGGAAGTAAATAAGATACGAAAAGCTGCCTTGTTTACTTGTTTTCTGCTGCCAGAAGTATCGTAACATTCTGTTTACGAAATACTCTTAAACTGATTATGAGTGACACTGCCAAAAATCCAATACGCGTATTGCTTATCGGGCATCCCAGCATCGTGCATTATGGCCTGGAAATGCTGATCAGTAGCCAAAGCCCTGCAATGCAATTTGTCGGCAGTCATACAGATTGCTCCAGTGTCATCCCTCATCTTGATAATCTGGCTCCGGATGTCATTCTTCTCGACATGAACCCGGAAATCGAAAAAGATGTGCAAACCATCCTGCAACTGATTGTGCTCACTCCTGCCAAGGTTCTGATCATGAAATGGCAGGATTCGGAATTGTACGACACGGCAATCCTTGCTGGAGCAAAAGGCATACTCGAGCGCGAGGCCAATCTGGACACCATACTCAAGGCCATCAAAAAAGTGCATGAAGGTCAATTATGGTTGAATCAGGACTACATCAAAAAACTGATCGGCAAGTTGTCACAATACGACTCAGAAAAAAGCAGCGTGCAAGGTGAAAACAGAATCGAGAAGCTGACACCCAAAGAAAAGAAAATCTTCTTCACCATGATCGATCATGCCGGAACACCCGCAAAAGTCATCGCCAACAAACTCAGTATCAGTGAGAGTACCTTGCGCAACCACCTGACTTCGATCTACGAAAAGTTGAACGTCAACAATAAGCTCGAATTATGGACTTATGTCCACAAGCACAAACTGAAACAGTAGTCTCATTCCGCTATCAGACAATTCGCCCACACCAATTCCAGTAACACACCCTAACGCACCTCCGTCAGGATTTGCGCATAGACTCCATTCCAACTTTTCCATGCTATGATGCAGTGATCATCCTTCACTGATTTTCCACTAGAAAGTTTTTTTATTTCCTATTTGCAGCAGACCAATGATTATTTAGAATCAGCAACTTCTAGTTGACTACTTGGATGAAATCAAACTGAACAGGATATAAAGGATAGAAAAGATGGATAATCAAATCCAAAATAAACCCCAGAACTCGCGTCAACAACCCATGCAAATCAATGTCAGGATGCAGCAAAACGCTCATACCAGCCAACCGATTTACGCCAATTTCACTACGGTACAAAATGCACAAAAAATTATCATCGTCGACTTTGGTTTCGTGGATCCACAATTGATTGCCACGTTAAATCGCATGGCAAAGACGGGGGAAAAAACGCCGGATACCATCGAGGCAACGATGTCCTGTCGCATGGCATTAAACCTCGAAACCGCCCATCAACTCTTTGTGCAATTGGGTCAATTATTTCCGAATCCAAACAAGTCAGAATCCAAGGCGCCCCCGGAACAGCAAAGTGAAACTCCGGCAACAAATGTATCTGCAAGCACGACTACAATCGAAGAGAAAATAACTTCCAAAGAAGATCAGCGTGGCTTTAAATTTCCGTGGTCATCTTGAATACGGTGATACACCCTGTGAAAAGCTCTTGAATTCATCAAGGCTGAGTCAGCCACCATTGCTTCAAAGAAGGCGCATCCTGTTTCATTCGACTTAAACAAGGATAAACCAAGTTGCATCGATCCAGCTTCCCCTGTTCACTACAGGTTTGGCTGGATCAATCAGGTGATGAGTTTGATTCGGGTATTACTCTGTTGATTTTTTGCGTAGCAGAATTTTTCTAAATAAAGGAATCACAAACAATCCCAGCAACGCGCCCAAACCAATCATGGCGTAATTCTGCATATTACTGTTGTTGGTGAATGCCGTGATCTGCCGAACCATGGCACTTTGTGCCGCCTTGTCCGAAGCCTTGGGTAGATTCTCGGCTTCATAGGTGTCATTACGATTGTACGGCGTCAATCCCGGGATACTGGGAATACTCTCGGCGCCCTTGCCCACCACCAGCTGCGCTTTCATGCCCTTCTCCATGTGATGTGAGATATCGCAGTGAACGAGGAACGTATCGTCGGAACCGGGAACAATGATGGTACCCGATACCGTTTTGGGACCGGTAACTTCCAAATGGAACATGCCATATTTGTACAGATACTTAGGCAGGCCATGCATCATGAACTGATGGCGAATGTTATCTTCATTGACAAAATGAAAGGTCACTTTCGAACAAGGCTTGACATTCCATTGCTGCTGATCAAAGGCAAATGCTGTACCAGGGAAATTTCTGGCATATTTTCTACCAGCCTTGACGGTAATTTCGACCGATTCCGAAATACTCTTGCAGCTGCTTGGTAGCTTGTCCAGATTCTGTCCCATGATCATGGTGCCTTCGTGATCCATGATGTGATCATTATCCATATGGTGATGGTGATGGCCATCGCCATGTTCGGTCGATTGGGCAGAGTGCGCGCTATGATCGGTCGCATGATCGTGATCCATGTCATGCTGGCTATGATCATCTGCGTGCATGCCTTCGTGGTCAACTGCAGTCCCTTTATCCTGACTCATCGTATGGCCACTGTGATCATGATGATCGTGCTCATCTGACTTGGGTTGACCGTTAGCGGATTTGGATGGTGCGGTGTCAGCACCATGATCATGCACATGCTCATTGGGCTTGGCAGGTTGTTGGGCAAGTGCGGGAACGCTCATTGCGAAAATACTGGCCACCATGAGTGCTGTCGTTTGCTTAACCATTATTCGTACCCCCTTTTGCGTCCTTGCTGCGCGAAACCATCGCCATAAAGGTTTGCTTGATATATTCACGTTTGGCAAAAACGCCATAAACCAGAAGTCCGATTAACAAGCCAATCAAAGCGTTCAGCAAAGTGGCCTGATTGGCAGCACTCAGCCCGTCATCGCCTCCCGGCGATCCCAGGCTCGCAAAATCATCCAGGTTTTGCCAAATGGGTACCCGTCTCTCGAAATATTCCTTGGTAAAGTATTGACTCAGATCGATGCCGAAATGGCTGACTTTGGGCATTCCGGATTCACCCAGATAGGACTTGTAGACGATTGAACTCATGCTGCCGCCTTCAGCCATACCATTGGTCGTGATGCCTTTTTCCCGGTGATCATGAATCAGCCAGTCCCCCGGACCATAACTATGTTTGCCGTCATCGATGGTTTCCAGTTTAAGATCCAGACGCTGTGCCGGTGCCATGTCAAACACATCGCGCATGATCTGGGCAGCAGGATTGTGTTCCACGCCATCGTAATGAGTGATCGTGGCATGATGGCCGTGTGTGTGTACTGCAATCAGTTCCCCACCGCTATTCAGCATGCGTAGTTTGATTTTCTGATCCGGATCAACCACGATCAGCGATTCTCGCAACGTGTAGGGAAATGACAGACCGTTCAGTGTGTAGTAATCCTCGGTCGCATCGGTGATGTCGTAGCGCTGATTCATATCGCGTGCAATCAGGCGCGGATCATTGTATTTCTGGATGATCTCGCTCAATTCCTTGTCCATCGCGTGATAATGTAAATCGTATTCCTGATCGAATTGCTCGCGAACAGCAACGGACCGGTGGCGTACATGCCCACCGCCAATATTCAACGTCTGCACCCAGTTATTCGGTTTGTTTTCTTCGATCACGATCATCCCGGCCAGACCCATCGCCAGATGGGTATGCGTCTGCACGTGGCAGTGATAGAACATGGTACCGGGTTGACGCGCCTGGAATTGATAAACCCTGCGACCACCGGGCATCAACTCGACCTCACTGGTCTGTGGCACGCCGTCCTGTCCGCCATGCTCACCATGTGAAAATGGATGATCCACGCCATGCAGATGGATACTGTGTGGAAAATAATGCGTATTTTCGAGCACGATCTGCACGATATCGCCCTGTTCGACCCGGATTACGGGTGAAGGCAGGCGCAGCAGAGGATTGGCTCTGACACTCTCAAAGTTCTCGGTAGACATACCGCTGGTTTTGGGCGCAAATACCCAAGCACCCGGTTGAACCCCTGGAGCAATGTCGAAGGTCGGCACGATACCAGGGAAGTCCGGTGAACGTCCGTTCAGTTCCATGATTTCCAGTTTGATGATGATGCGATCCGGATCGCCATCGCCATCGATATCATCGGTTTTGATGATGGCATCCGGCGACAAACCGGTTTTCATCAGGGTATCCATCGAGATATTGTTGGTTCCCTTTACCGCTGCGGCAATCCAGACCGGATTGTCCGGACTGCATCCCGGAGAAGCATCAATCTTGACCCCATCGATCTCCTGGGCCTCACGCCATGCCAGTGAAATCTTCGGATCACACATGGGTTCGGCTGTCAGCGCCGCTGATTCTACTTTTACAGTTGCGGGCAACTTCAGTGATGCCTGTACAACCGCTGCGGTTGACATCAAGTAGAAAGTCAATATGGCAATAAAAAAATGTCTAGGCATATCAACGCACCTTAAAAAATTTTCAATGAAAAAAATGTACAAAACCCCGCGGAGCATGGAATTTCTATCCGCTACCGGTTTAAAAAACAGTATCCATCGGGTAAGACAGATTTAGAGGTACGAAATACATTCGAGCATGTATCTGCAGGCAGGTAAAATTACGGAGAAATCTTAACTTCATCTATGCAATACTTCTACACTATCCGTCAAACTTTTATCGAGGCCATTATACATAAGCGTACTAAGCTTTTGTGGTTTTTGCACAATCGATCCCGCTGCACCTTAATTTTGTCCAAACACGCGATGATTCACGCCATGCCGAGCCATTTTGTCACTCTCACTCATTCATTGAAATCGTATCAAACTCTTAAGTTCGCCTTAGTTGCATCCAGAATCGCATTTGGCTGCGGTGTGCTCGGTTTATTGCTGGTCGGTTGTGGCAAGCAACAAGGACAATCCACACCTCGAGCTGATCAGGCGATTCCAGTTAGTTATCTTCAGGTCACGCCGGTCAATATGCCCGTTACCCTTGAGACCATCGCCCAGACCGAAGGCGCCAGAGAAGTAGAAATACGCCCCCGAGTGGGTGGTATTTTGCTGAAACGTTTCTACGCGGAAGGAAACACCGTTGAAGCCGGGCAAACATTGTTCCAGATCGATCCGGAACCTTTCCGGAATGCGCTTGCAGAAGCGAGAGCTGCTCATACCGAACAACAGGTTAAGGTTGCGCGTGCCAAAACCGAAGAACAACGGCAGCGACGACTGGCGGCAGAAAACTTCGTCAGTCAACGTGCCCTCGATAGCGCCGTGGCGGATCTCGCAGCGGCCGAAGCCACCTTGCAGGCGGCCAAGGCCCGTGTCAAGCAGGCCGAGCTCAACTTGAGTTACACCACAGTCAAGGCTCCGATTAACGGCGTCACAGGTCGTTCCCAGGTCTCAGAAGGTGCCCTGCTATCAGCCAACACCAGTTTGCTGACAACCTTGAGTCAACTGTCACCGATATGGGTACGCTTCAGTTTTTCCGATAATGAAACTGCGCGACTGGGTGAAAGACTCAGTGAAAACAATGTACATAGTGTCAGAATCATGCTGACCGATGGTTCGGAATACCCACAGCAAGGCCGGATCAATTTTGCGGCCAGCACCATTGATGCCGCACTGGGTACACAACAGCTGCGGGCCACATTTGACAATGCTGATCAACGCATCCTGCCCGGCCAGTTTGTGCGCATCCGAGTGTCTGCCGGCAAACCCCGCAGCATTTTCATCGTTCCCCAAATCGCCGTGATGACCGCAGATACGGGCCGGTTTGTCTATGTCATCGACGACAACAATACCGTTGCTCAGCGCCAAGTAGTAGCCGGTGACTGGATAGGTAAAGACTGGATCATCCTTGATGGCTTGCAATCCGGCGACAAGGTGGTCGTGGACAATCTGATCAAACTCATGCCTGGCAAGACCGTTGATCCCAAGCCACGCGGCACGACCGTATCATCGATTACTCCGACTGCTTCCACCCAACATCCCTAAGCACGCCCATGGCCAGATTTTTCATAACCCGCCCTATTTTCGCCTCGGTACTATCGATCATCATCGTCCTTGCGGGTCTCGCAGCAGCGATCCAGTTGCCGATCGAGCAATATCCCCGAATCACTCCACCGACCGTGATTGTGACCGCAACCTTCCCTGGAGCGAATGCCGAAACCATGATCAAGACCGTGGCGGCTCCAATCGAGGAAAAACTGAGCGCCATCGAGGGGTTGCTGTATTTCAATTCCAGCGCAGATTCGAGCGGAAGGCTGACCATCACCATCACATTCGAGATCGGTACGGATATCGATCGCGCCACCTTCAACGTCAGCAACGAAATCAATACCGCGCTGGCGCGTCTGCCGGATGAGGTTCGCCGCTCCGGTCTCACCGTTCAGAAGCGTTCAAACGATCTGTTGGTGGTGTTTGCAATCACGTCAAAGAATCCGCAGCACAGCGCTTTGTATCTGAGTAACTTCATTACCAGTAATATCCTGGACGATTTGCGGCGCTCGAGCGGTGTGGGAGAGGCCCGGATTTTCGGTGCCCAGGATTATTCGATGCGCATCTGGTTGCGCCCCGACCGCATGGCACAACTGGGTATTACGACCAGCGACATTGCCAATGCCATTCGGGCGCAAAATGCACAGCAGGCAGTCGGCAAAATTGGTCAGGAGCCCGCTGTCACCGACCAGCAATTGGTTTACACCGTGACAGCCAAAGGCCGCTTGCTGGAGCCGGAGCAGTTCGAACATATCCTGCTGCGCGCCGATGGTCCTCGCGGCGCTTTGTATTTGAAAGATGTAGCACGCATCGAACTGGGTGCGCAGGATTACGCCACCAGTACTCTGTTGAATGGCGAACCCGGCCTCGGTATCGGTATTTTTCTGCGCTCCGGTGCCAATGCCCTGGAAACCGCAGCAGCCGTGAAAACCAAGATGAACGAACTCCAGCACTACTTTCCGGAAGGCATGCAGTATTTCATTTCCTACGACACCAGCACCTTTGTCAAGGCATCGATCTGGGAAGTCGTCAAAACCCTGGGAGAAGCCATGCTGCTGGTTGTGCTGGTGGTTTATTTGTTCCTGCAAAGCTGGCGCGCCACCCTGATCCCCGTCATTGCCATTCCGATTTCGCTGATCGGCACCTTTGCCGGCTTATGGTTACTGGGTTACTCGATCAATACGCTGACGCTGTTTGCCATGGTGCTATCCATCGGTATCGTAGTCGATGATGCCATTGTGGTACTGGAGAATATCGAACGTCTGATGTCGCAGGAAAATCTGTCGCCATTTGCCGCAGCCATCAAGGCCATGCAACAGGTATCCAGCGCAGTGGTGGCCATGACCATGGTACTGGCAGCCGTCTTCATACCCGTTGCTTTTTTGGGTGGCATCACCGGAGAACTGTATCAGCAATTTGCAGTGACGGTGGCCGTGGCCGCCGTGATATCCGGCATCGTTGCCCTGACGCTGACTCCGACACTTTGCGCAGTTCTATTGCGCCCAACCCACCAACAGTCGGTCTTTTTCGACAGATTTAACAGGTATTTCGACCACTTGCGCTCCCGGTATGTCGGTATGGTGGATCTGAGTTTGCGTCACGCTGCGCGTAGTGCAGTGATCTTTCTACTACTCATCGTCGGCCTGGGCTTTCTGCTCAAGAACATCCCCGACAGCTTCGTGCCCCCCGAAGATCAGGGCTATGTCATCGCAGCCGTCATTTTGCCGGATAGCGCCACCCTGGCTAGGACCACGCAAACTGCACGCGCCATCAATAGCGAAATAGCCAAAGATCCTGCCATAACCTATCAGTTTGCCGTCAACGGCCTGGATTTCATCGGTGGCGGCAATAAAACCAATGTTTCCACGATGTTCATCCGTTTGAAAGACTGGTCGGAACGCGCTACCAGTGCCAGCGATATCGTCAAGAAGCTGTTCATGGTCGGCAGTCAGCAGCCCGACGGCATGGCCATCGCATTTAATCCGCCAGCCATTCGAGGATTGGGAAGTACGGGTGGATTCGAGCTTTACGTACAAAGCCGTAATAACGCCGACCCCACACAACTGAGTCGCGTCGTCACCGAATTGACCCAGGCATTGAAACAAGACTCCAGACTGGCAACCGTCAATACCTTCTTGCGTACCACTGTCCCGCAATATTTCATCGAGGTGGATGAGGCCAAGGCCATTTCACAAGGTGTCTCCATTGCCGACATTTACGCCACGCTGCAAAGCACCATGGGGTCGTTCTATGTCAATGATTTCAACCGTTCCGGTAGAACCTATCGCGTACAGCTACAGGCCGAAGCGCCATTCCGCATGCGGGCTGAGGATCTGGGCAAGGTCTATGTCCGCTCCGCTTCCGGTGCAATGGTTCCGCTGTCGGCCTTGAGCCGGATCAGGGACATCGTCGGAGCAGAACAACTCGAGCGCTTCAATGGACTGCTGGCAGCCAAAATGGTAGGCAGCGGTGCACCAGGCGTGAGTTCCGGAGATGCCATCGCACTGGTTGAGGAAGTGGCCGCCCGGGTCTTGCCGGAAGGGTATCAGATCGCGTGGACGGGTACGGCATTTCAGGAAAAAAAAATGGGATATGCGGCCATCTTTGCTTTCAGTCTGGCAGTTGTGATGGTGTTTCTGATTCTGGCAGCGCAGTTCGAAACTTGGGCATTGCCGCTGGCTGTCATCATGGCCATTCCCTTTGCCATGGTCGGTGCACTGGTCGCCATCCTGCTGCGTGACATGCCCAACGACATTTATTTCCAGATCGGCATGGTGACACTGATCGGATTGACGGCCAAGAATGCGATCCTGCTAGTTGAATTCGCCAGTCAGCAGATGAAACAGGGGGCCAGCATGACACAGGCTGCCCTACAGTCGGCACAATTACGTTTCCGTCCGATCGTCATGACTTCGATGGCTTTCATTCTCGGGGTCGTGCCCCTGGTCATTGCGACCGGAGCCGGATCGGCTGCACGGCAATCGATGGGAACCGGTGTTTTTGGCGGCATGATCATGGCGACGACCGTTGCCACCATTTTTGTGCCTTTGTTCTTTTCCTGGTTCGTATCCCTGCGCCGTGAATCCAAAACAGATCCTTCACCCGCTATTTCGCCGCTACCACACGTTGAGGAACACGAGAAAAAACATCCTGACTGATCGTTCGGTCTCACACTGCTCAGATGTAGCGTGAATTCAGCTACAATCACTATTATGACTGCAAGCAAATCTAAAACATTCCAGCCCATTCAAAGCAAACTCGGTCATACCAATATTATCTTGGTCGGCATGATGGGGGCAGGCAAAACCACCATTGGCAAAGCCCTGGCACATGCGCTCAATCGGGAGTTTGTTGATTCTGATCACGAAATCCAGGAACGAACCGGTGTTAAGATTCCAGTCATTTTCGAAATTGAGGGAGAGAGCGGATTTCGCAAGCGTGAAACCGAAGCCCTGACCGATCTGGTACAAAAAAAAAATATCATCCTTGCAACGGGCGGAGGCGCCGTTCTGAGCGAGGAAAATCGCGAATTACTCAGAAAGCATGGTATTGTCATTTATCTCCGGGCGTCGGTAAACGATTTGTATCGGCGAACCAAACACGATAAAAACAGACCACTGCTGCAAACCCACAATGTATTTGAAAGACTGAATGAACTTTACATACAACGTGATACTCATTATCGCTCAACCGCTCATATCATCATCGATAGCGGAAAACAGGGCGTACGTTACCTCATTCAAAAATTGATTAACAAACTGTCCACCATCAACCCGGATACCCTGGAATACGATGGCAGGTACAATACCATGCAAACCATTACAGTCGATTTCACCCCATCATCAGAAAAACGCAATTACCCCATCCATATCGGTCACGGCATTCTGGCACGAACTGATCTGATTCTGTCGTGCATGCCGCAAAAACGTGCCGCCATCGTCAGCAACACGACAGTAGCACCGCTTTATCTCGAAAAACTGCAATCTGCGCTGGAAAAATTTGGCGTGAATTGTGTACCCATCGTTATTCCGGATAGTGAAGCCCACAAGAACTGGGAAACCCTGAATCATATTTACGATGCCCTGCTGAAAAATCACTGTGAACGCAACACCACGATAATCGCTCTGGGTGGGGGTGTGGTTGGCGACCTAACCGGTTTTGCTGCTGCGACTTACCTGCGCGGCGTACCTTTCATACAGATTCCGACCACCTTGCTGGCACAGGTTGATTCCTCAGTTGGAGGCAAAACGGGTATCAATCATGAACTGGGCAAAAACATGATCGGTGCTTTCTATCAACCGCGTATGGTACTGACCGATAGCGCCACACTGAATACTTTGCCTGACCGCGAGCTGCGCGCCGGCCTCGCCGAAATCATCAAATACGGCTTGATTCGTGATCCAGCTTTCTTCGAATGGCTGGAACAGAACATGCACCGCCTGCTGGCAAGGGATGCCGTCACCCTCAACGAAGCCATCCAGCGCAGCTGCGAAAACAAGGCAGAAATTGTCGCTGCAGATGAAAAGGAAAAGGGAGTGCGCGCCCTGCTGAACTTGGGCCACACCTTTGGTCATGCCATTGAAAACGGCATGGGATACGGTGTCTGGCTGCACGGAGAGGCCGTCGCGGCGGGTACCGTTCTGGCAGCCGAGTTATCCCGACGCATGAAACTGATCAGTGACGCCGAAGTCAGCCGTATCCGTAAAATCTTTATCCAAGCGGGACTTCCGGTTACCGCTCCTCACATGCCTGCCGAAAAATATCTGCAACTCATGGCATTGGATAAAAAGGTGGAAGCCGGAAAAACCCGTTTCATCCTGTTGAACCGTATCGGCGATGCGGTCATGCGGGCGGACATCTTACCCGCTATGCTGACCGATACGATACAGGCTTGCATGTCCAATGACTGAACTGGCTATCTACGCGGTATCAGCAAACAATTCGCGTGGCCGTGTCATCCCTGAGACTGCACCCGCCGGTCGCAGCGAGTTTCAGCGCGATCGCGATCGCATCATTCATTCCTCGGCTTTCCGGAGGCTGGAGTATAAGACCCAGGTATTCGTCAATCATGAAGGTGACCTGTTCCGCACACGCCTAACACACAGCCTGGAAGTTGCGCAAATCGGACGTTCGATAGCAAGAAATCTGCGACTCAATGAAGATCTGGTCGAAGCCATTTCCCTGGCGCACGATCTGGGTCATACTCCGTTCGGGCATGCCGGTCAGGATGCCTTGAATGATTGCATGAAGGAATATGGTGGCTTTGAACACAACCTGCAGTCACTGCGAGTGGTCGATGTGCTGGAAGAACGTTATGCAGCCTTTGACGGCTTGAATCTTTGTCATGAAACACGGGAAGGCATACTCAAACATGTAGCGAAAAAGAATATTGCCCGCCTCGGTGATCTGGGCGAACGCTTCCTTCAGCATCGCAGACCCTCGCTGGAGGCGCAACTGGCCAACTTTTCGGATGAAATCGCCTACAATAATCATGACGTCGATGATGGTCTGCGCTCCGGTCTCATCACACTGGAACAAATGGAATCCGTCTCCATTTTTTCTCGGCATCTTGCTCAAGTCGGAAACAAGTACCCCAAACTCACGCAACGACGCATGGTATATGAAACCGTGCGCAGCATGATCAACACCCTGGTCACCGATCTCATTCAGCATAGTACGGCCAACATCCAGCGTGCAGGGCTCGATAGTCTGGCAGCAGTGCATGCAGCACCACCGCTGATCGGGTTTAGTCATGAGATCAAATCGGAACAACAGGAATTAAAAAAATTCCTGTATGACAATCTGTACCGCCACTATCGCGTGGTTCGCATGAGCAATAAAGCACGCCATACCATCGAACACTTATTTCAGGCCTTCACTTCTGAAGTCCGTTTATTGCCCATCGAATACCAACACAAATTCGTGCAGGAAGGACATCAAGCCATAGCCGATTACATTGCAGGCATGACGGATCGCTATGCGATCAAAGAATACCAGCGGCTGTTTGCAATCGCAGAAAGCTAGCTGGGTCTCCATTACCAGACAAACAACCTGTTTGATCCGTGCTGGTGATATAATCGAAATACCGCATTTAACATGATGATTTGGGAATGTCCCAAACAAAAACAAGAAGATACAGGCACTTGGATGACAACACTTAAAAACGATACCTTTTTACGCGCCCTACTGAAACAACCAGTTGAATACACACCCGTTTGGCTTATGCGCCAGGCGGGACGCTATCTTTCAGAATACAATGCAACGCGAGCACGGGCAGGCGATTTTCTGTCACTGTGCAAGAACCCCGGTTTTGCCACTGAAGTAACATTACAGCCGCTGGCACGTTTTCCACTGGATGCCGCCATTTTATTCTCAGACATTCTGACCATACCTGATGCCATGGGCCTGGGTTTATATTTTGCTCAAGGTGAAGGACCGATGTTCGAGCGTCCCTTGCGTCATGAAAAGGAAATCCACGCACTGACCGTTCCCGATCCTAATGCGGAGCTGCGGTATGTCATGGATGCGGTATCCGAAATTCGCAAGGCTCTGGATAACCGGGTACCACTGATCGGTTTCTCCGGCAGCCCTTTCACGCTCGCGTGCTATATGGTGGAAGGCCGTGGAGGTACGGAGTTTCGCGAAATCAAAACCATGCTTTATGAACGTCCTGAGCTGTTGCATCATATTCTGAAAATCAACGCACAGGCCGTTACAGCTTATCTGAATGCACAGATTGAATCTGGGGCTCAGGCCGTGATGATTTTCGATACATGGGGAGGCTCACTATCACAGGCAGCCTACTTGGAGTTTTCACTGGCCTACATGCAACAAATTGTTTCCGGACTGAAGCGCGAGCATGATGGAGTGCGTATTCCTTGCATCGTTTTCACCAAGGGCGGAGGATTATGGCTAGAGTCTATTGCGGAAATCGGCTGCGATGCGGTCGGTCTAGATTGGACCATAGACATCGGCAACGCGCGCCAGCGCGTTGGAAACAAAGTTGCCTTGCAGGGCAATCTGGATCCTTCCGTTCTCTTTGCATCCCCTGAAATCATTACTGCGGAAGTAGGCAAAATACTGGAGAGTTATGGCAAAGGTACCGGGCATGTGTTCAATCTGGGGCATGGCATCTCACAATTTACGCCTCCGGAACATGCTGCAGCACTAGTCGAAGCCGTACACACACTAAGTCGCAAATATCATGAATAACCCATTTGATTAACGATTCAAGCAGGTGATCCCATGCATATCCTGATAATCGAAGACGATCTGGCCATTGCAGCCAACTTGTATGATTTTTTAGAATCGCGAGGTCACACCGCAGACGCGGCCGCCAATGGCATAGCTGGCCTTCACCTAGCCGTAACGCAACGATTTGATGCCATTTTGCTGGACTTGGGATTGCCGGGCATGAATGGAATTACTTTATGCCGGAAACTACGCCAGGAATCACAAATCGACACCCCCATTCTAATGCTGACAGCGCGCGACACCCTTGAGGACAAGCTGACTGGCTTCGAACATGGTGCGGACGACTATCTCATCAAGCCATTTGCCCTGAAGGAAGTGGAAGCCAGACTGCTGGCCATGCACAAGCGGCATATCGGCAAGGTGGCCAATCGCAAACTGGAGGTGGATCAGCTCTCTTTTGATCCCAAAACCTTATCCATCCGGTTTGAGAATCAGAATGTCAAATTGCCTCCCAAGTGTATTCGCCTGCTCGCCCTGATGATGAGCGAGCCAGGAAAGGTGTTCAGTCGGGAAGAGCTGGAATTGGAAGCTTGGGAAGATGTGCAGGAAACCAGCGACACCTTGCGCAGTCACATGCATATTCTGAGAAGAGCTTTGACAAAGGCCGGAGGGTACGATCCGATTGAAACTGTTCATGGCTTAGGTTACTGCCTTACTCCCCGTGCCCAACTCCAAGATCGAACATAGTTTACGCTACCGCATTGCGTTAGCGCTTTCCACATTTAGCATCTTCATTGTTGGAACGCTCTGCATCATTCTCTACTTTGCTTCCGATGATATCGAGGAAGCTCACATCGAGCAAGTCATCCAGATGGAAATGAATCATCTGGTCAGTCGTTATCAGGATCATTCCGATTTCATATCGAAAATCGGTTCGCATCTCAAGAGCTACGTCATTCATCAAATAGATGACGAATTACAAATTCCTGCCTATTTGCGGGGAATGCACGCCGGTTATCATCGCATTAACTACAATGGCGCCGATTTGCACGTACTGGTTCGCAAAACCGATGAAGTTAAATACTTGGTTGCTTATCGAATCGAACTTCACCAGCAACGTCTGCACAAGCTCCGGATACTCATCCTGATGTCCTGGGTTGCAGTAATCGCCATTTCATTCCTGATTGGCTATCTGCTAGCGAAGATGCTAGTCAAGCAGGTCACCGACCTTGCAGAGAGAGTCAATCTTCTGGCTGCGCCAAACGATATTCAAATTGGAATGTTGACACAGCCAGATATGGATGAGGAGGTAGCCCAACTGGCTCGCGCACTTGATAACTACCAAAGCCGCATCAAGCGCATGTTGCAGCGGGAGCAGGAATTCACGGCCAATATCAGTCATGAGTTAAGAACCCCCATTACTACCATCCTTACCAGTTGCGAACTGATCACGGCAACCCCTGAAGTCCCGATTAAAGTACAGCACCGGATCAAAATGATCGAAGGTGCAGCAACACGCATGGGAGAGCAGTTACAGGCGCTTTTGTTTCTAGCCAGAGAACAAGCACTTGGCGTGATGGAACCCGTTGCCATTGCGGAATGTGTGTTCGATGCAGTTGAACCAATTTGTTCGGAAATCTACCGGAAAAAACTCAATTTTGCGGTGAGCATCGCACCATCCATAACCATCAACCTGAATCGTCAAGCACTGCATACCGCGCTAATGAATCTGCTTAGAAATGCCGTGCAATATACCGATCGAGGGTTTATTCGCGTCGAGTATCTCGATCGAAGGCTATCAATTTCCGATTCAGGCATCGGAATCGAACCAGCTTACCTGCCATTGCTCTATGAGCGTTTTTTTCGAGGTTCGAATCAAGGACAAGGACTAGGAATCGGGCTTGCGATTGTCAAAAGAATTTGTGACCACTACGGTTGGCGTATCGAAGTTGATAGTACACCGGGCAAGGGCACAACATTCCATATCATTTTTCCCTAAAAGTTTTTGTCATCATCCCCCTTCATATTTCACGAATTCTTCACATTTTCTATGTTAACGTTTCCTCGTGAAAAGTAACCTATTCACGGATTTTTAGGTCTGTAAAGTGTATTGCTGAAACTGAAAACATCACACATTGTTACATTTCTTATTTGCAGCACCAAGGTGTTGGAACATGTTGTATAAGTAAAATATTGATGGGTGCAAATTTAGTTTGCTCTTAGTTTTAAGTTTGCATCACCATCAAAAAAATGCTGTTTTAAAATTTTTTGCTGTTTGAACTTTAACTATAACTAAAATAGGGGAATTTAGAATGACTACTATACAACCAGTAGTTTTCTTTTTTGTTGCGGGGGTTTTAGCCGGTGTTATCAAATCGGATCTGAAAATACCTGAAGCGCTGTATAAAAGCTTGAGCTTGTTTCTCTTGATTGCGATTGGCTTCAAGGGTGGAGTATCAATGGCGAAATATGAAATCATGGAAGTTTTGCCTATCGCACTTTCTATGGTTGTATTGTCTGCATTGGTTCCATTAACTGCCTATCCAATCTTACGTTTCCTTGGTAAATTTACACAAGCGGATGCAGGAGCCATATCAGCACACTATGGCTCAGTTAGTGCGGTAACCTTTGCGGTGGGTGTAGCATTTCTAGCAGCCAAGGATCAGCCTTCTGAAGGATACATGGTTCTGATCATGGCACTGATGGAAATTCCCGCATTAGTTACCGGTACCATTCTTGCTCGCGCAGGCGCTGGTGGTGAAAAAACGCAATGGGGAAAACTGATGCACGAAATCTTGACGGGTACCAGCCTTTACTTGCTGATCGTTGGTGTACTTATCGGGTATTATGCAGGTATCGTTAAATTGGTTTCTCCATTAGATAAAATGTTCATGGATTTATTCATGGGCGTATTAGCATTCTTCTTGCTTGAAATGGGGTTACTTGCAGCATCTCGCTTGAAGTCTGTGATGGATAAAGGGATTTTCATTGTCGCTTTTGGCATTCTCTTCCCATTAACCGCTGGTCTTTTCGGTGCGTATTTAGGCTGGATTTTTGGCTTGTCCGAAGGTGGTACAATGTTGTTGGCTGTGCTGTATGCTAGTTGCTCATACATTGCAGCACCAGCTGCTATGCGTATTGCTGTACCCGATGCGGATCCTGCTTTATCAATTGGAGCTTCTCTCGGTGTTACTTTCCCATTCAACATCTTTATTGGTGTACCAATTTACTGGGAAATGTCGCATTACTTCCATAGCATCCCGCTTTAAAAAACAAAACAAATCAACAAATCTTACGATCATCAAAATAGGGAAATAAAATGGATAACACTATTACAATGAAGCGATTCGAGATTGTAATTGGTATTGAGCAACTCGAGCACCTGACAGATATACTGGATAGATGTGCGGTCCGTGGTTATACCGTACTGAAAAATGCAGGAGGATTGGGATCGCGTGGTATGCGTGATCCAGGTGATGTTCTGCTTGAGCAAGAAAATGTCATGGTTGTTCTAGCATGCAAGGATGATCAGGCACAACGCGTTGTCAGTGAACTAAGACCAGCACTGAAAAGCCTTGGCGGTATGTGCTTGATATCTGACTGCTTATGGGTAGAGGGTCCAGCGGCATCCTACTAGTATTTTAGATCGAAATAAAAACGCGTAATCAGAAAATGATGATTACGCGTTTTTATTTTTAGACTAAAGTTGAGCTTAATGCTTGATCACAGACACAGATTCACCCAGTTGGTCATCAGTACCAGACTGCAGCGCGGTTTGTGCAAGTGGTGATGTTGGAAGAGTTTCTGGTTTATGTTCTAAGGCCAGTTCCAGCACTTGATCTATCCATTTAACTGGGTGAATGGTTAACTGGTTTCTTACATTAAGGGGAATATCTGTCAAATCCTTTATATTTTTCTCAGGGATAATGACAACTTTAATCCCTCCACGATGAGCTGCTAGCAATTTCTCTTTTAACCCACCAATCGGAAGCACTTCTCCTCTCAATGTAATCTCTCCTGTCATTGCAACATCGGCCCGAACGGCTATATCAGTCAGCACGGATACCATTGCGACACAGATTCCAATACCGGCACTCGGCCCATCTTTCGGTGTAGCACCTTCAGGAAGATGAATATGAATATCATTCTTCTGATAAAAATCAACCGGAATACCAAGCAAATGTGAACGGCCACGTACGACTGATAGCGCCGCCTGTATCGACTCCTGCATTACTTCGCCAAGCTTACCTGTCGTGATGGTTTTTCCTTTTCCAGGCAACACAACGGCTTCAATTGTCAGCAATTCACCGCCTACTTCAGTCCACGCCAGACCTGTAACTTGTCCAACTTGATTTTTTTCTTCAGCTACGCCGTAATCATAGCGATGCACTCCAAGAAACTTATCGAGATTCTTCGAAGTTACAGCTACTTTCTGCGTATTTTTTTTCAATAGCATTTGCTTGACTGCTTTTCTACATATCTTGGATACTTCACGCTCCATTGCCCGAACACCAGATTCTCTAGTGTAATAACGAGCAATATCTCGAAGCGCCGAACTCGAAACAGTAAGTTCATGCTCCTTCAGCCCGTGGTTTTGCATCTGCTTAGTCAGAAGATAACGTGTTGCAATATTTAATTTCTCATCTTCTGTATAACCAGAAAGCTGAATCACTTCCATGCGATCAAGCAGAGCAGGCGGAATATTCAGGGTATTAGCAGTCGCCACAAACATTACATCGGACAAATCATATTCAACTTCGATGTAATGATCTACGAATGTATTATTTTGTTCAGGATCAAGCACCTCAAGCAATGCAGATGCCGGATCACCACGAAAATCCATCCCCATTTTATCGACTTCGTCCAATAGAAAGAGAGGATTCTTAACTCCAACCTTACTCATATTATGCAAAATCTTACCTGGCATTGAGCCAATATAGGTACGGCGATGTCCACGAATCTCTGCTTCATCACGCACTCCGCCTAATGACATACGCACAAATTTTCTGTTTGTGGCGTGCGCAATCGATTGACCCAACGAAGTCTTACCAACTCCAGGAGGCCCAACCAGACACAGAATTGGAGCTTTCATTTTGCTAACACGCTGCTGCACCGCAAGATACTCAACAATTCGCTCTTTTACTTTTTCCAGACCATAGTGATCTTTCTCCAGGGCGAGTTCTGCCGCCTCTAAATCATTGTTGATTTTACTTTTTTTCTTCCATGGCAAGCATACCAATGCATCGATGTAATTGCGAACGACCGTCGCTTCTGCAGACATCGGTGACATCAAACGAAGCTTCTTCAATTCGGACTCCGCTTTCACCAGTGCTTCCTTGGGCATCTGCGCAGATCTTATTTTCTTCTCGATCTCTTCCAGATCCGCACCTTCCTCGCCCTCACCTAGCTCCTTTTGTATTGCTTTGACTTGTTCATTCAGATAATAATCACGCTGACTTTTTTCCATCTGCCGTTTCACTCTACCGCGAATGCGTTTCTCGACCTGAAGAATATCCAGTTCGGTTTCCAGCAATCCAAGCAGATGCTCCAGACGTTTTGGAACATCGAAAATCTCGAGAATTTCTTGCTTCTGTTCCAATTTTAAGGGTAAATAAGCTGCAATCGTATCGGCAAGTCGACCGGCATCATCAATACCTCCGAGTGATGTAATAATTTCTGGAGGGATTTTTTTATTCAGCTTTACGTATTGATCAAATTGAGTCAGAATCGCGCGTCTCAATGCTTCTGCCTCAGTCCCATTTTCTTCATCCGATGAGATTTGAATTGCTGTACCGGAAAAATGAGACTCGGAATCTATCAGTTCCTGAATTTTTGCACGATGATTGCCTTCCACAAGAACTTTGACTGTTCCATCTGGAAGCTTCAGCATCTGCAATAAGCTGGCAATACTACATACCTGATAAAGATCTTCAGGCTCAGGATCATCTTTGGAGGCCACTTTCTGGGCAACAAGCAAGATGCTTTTATTGGATTCCATTGCGAGCTCAAGCGCTCTGATAGATTTTTGCCTTCCGACAAACAAGGGAATTACCATATGCGGAAAAACAACTACATCCCGCAGGGGAAGCAATGGCAATATCAATTGCTCGGAATTTTCATCATAAGTAGTCATATTTTTCGCATTTGTGTGGTTAAAAAATTAATCAATAATTATGTTCATTGATCAGTAATTCAAGTCAAATGAACCAATAAATTGATCTCCAGAATATTCACCCACAATCACTTCGATCTTTTTGCTATTTTAGGCTGGTCCGAATAAATCAGAATCGGTTTGATGTCTTCTGTAACGGCGTTGCAATCAATAACTACTTTGGTAACATTTTCTAGTGATGGCAGGTCATACATAATGTCGAGGAGAATCTCTTCCAATATTGATCTGAGACCGCGAGCCCCGGTTTTCCGCGTCAAAGCACGTTTGGCGATGGCCTTGAGTGCAGCTTCCCTAAATTCAAGTTCAACCCCGCCTTCCATATTGAACATCTTCCAATACTGCTTAACCAGCGCATTTTTTGGCTCTGTCAGAATTTGTATCAGCGCCGCTTCGTTTAGCTCTTCCAAGGTTGCCACTACTGGCAAACGCCCTACGAATTCCGGTATCAACCCAAACTTAACTAGATCTTCAGGTTCCACTTGTTGCAAAGCCTTGTTAATACCTTCCCGATCGTGTGTTCTCACTTCGACACCGAAGCCGATACCACCTTTCTCAGTCCGCGCGCGAATCACCTTATCTAGACCATCAAAAGCACCACCACAAATAAACAAAATATTTGTGGTATCAACCTGTATAAACTCTTGATTTGGATGCTTTCTCCCACCTTGAGGTGGAACCATTGCAATGGTACCTTCAATCAATTTCAGTAACGCTTGCTGCACTCCTTCTCCAGACACATCACGAGTAATGGAAGGATTATCCGATTTCCGAGAAATTTTATCGATTTCATCGATATAGACGATCCCTCTTTGCGCCTTTTCAGCATCGTAATTGCACTTCTGCAATAACTTCTGAATAATGTTTTCTACATCCTCACCTACGTAGCCAGCTTCAGTCAATGCTGTCGCATCTGCCATGATAAATGGCACATCCAGCAACCTTGCGAGAGTTTGAGCAAGCAGCGTCTTGCCTGATCCGGTAGGACCCACAAGCAGGATATTGCTTTTGGAAAGCTCGATATCATCCGTCTCATCAGGCTTGGTCACATTCTTTAAGCGCTTGTAATGATTATAGACTGCGACAGATAATATTTTCTTTGCTGCTTCCTGACCAATTACATACTGGTCAAGTATCTGGCAGATTTCCCTCGGTACAGGCAGGCTCGATTTTGCAAGTTTAGTTGCTTCATCACCCTGCATTTCTTCACGAATGATGTCATTGCATAAATCAATACATTCATCGCAAATAAAGACCGACGGTCCTGCAATAAGCTTTCTTACCTCATGCTGGCTCTTACCACAGAATGAACAGTATAGAAGTTTCTCACCACTAGCTTTATCTGGCATATCCATATCTCACAATAATCGAGCTTATATACCCGCAATTAATAAATCATTACAGAAACATATCAATTAACTTGCATTGACTTCTCTTTTTTCCAGCACCGCATCAACCAGGCCATAATTGACTGATTCGGCGGCGCTCATAAAATTGTCACGATCAGTATCTTTCTCCACATCGGATACCGGTCTACCGGTATGCTTTGCCATAATTTCATTTAATCTTGATTTAAGATACAGAATTTCGCGTGCATGAATCTCAATATCTGAAGCCTGCCCTTGGAATCCACCCAATGGCTGATGGATCATGACACGAGAATTCGGTAAACAGTACCTTTTGCCTTTGGCACCCGCGGTCAACAGCAATGCTCCCATACTGGCTGCTTGACCAATGCATAATGTACTAACATCCGGTTTAATATACTGCATGGTGTCATAAATTGCCAAACCCGCCGATACCATTCCACCGGGTGAGTTGATATAAAAATAAATATCTTTTTCGGAATTTTCAGATTCTAAAAATAGAAATTGCGCCACAACGAGATTGGCAGTTGCTTCTGTAACAGGCCCCACCAGAAATACCACTCGCTCTTTTAATAGTCGAGAATAAATATCATAAGCACGTTCGCCTCGACCACTTGATTCAATTACCATTGGAATCAAACCCAGATTCATCGGTTCAATCGGTCCCATATTAACTAATTGCGCCATTTCGAGATATCCCCATCAAATCATCAAATGTTACGTCTTTATCCACTAATTTTATTTTTCCAAGCGCCCAGCTCACAACATTCTCTTCCAGTGCCAAGGATTCCGCTTCCTGGAGGCGTTCGGAAGAAGCATAGTGCCACTTCACTACTTGCTCTGGATTTTCATAACTTTGCGCTGCATCTTCGATGATATGTCGAACTTGTTCAGGTGATGCCTTCAGCGAATGTAATTTCACCAATTCCGCAAGAATCAGGCCCAGTTTGACCCGATATTCGGCTTTATCTTTGAAGAACTCAGGTTTTAAAGAAAGTTCGGCAGCTTTTACTCCGCGCGCATCAAGATTATTTTTTGCACTCTGCATCAATCGCTCAATTTCCTGATTGATCAAAACACTCGGAACCTCAAGCGGAGTCGTATCCAATAATGACTGCATTACTTGTTCTTTGATTTTGGAACGTGTTCTTTTTGAAACCTCACGCTCCAAATCCTGCTGTATACCTTCACGCAGTTTTTTGATATCTCCGTCTGGGAAACCCAATGACTTGACAAACTCTTTATCAACTTCGGGTAGAACCGGTTCTTCCAGGCTCTCCAGTGTCACCTCAAAAGTTGCCTTCTTTCCTGCCATTTCCTGACCGTGATAATCTTCTGGGAAAACAAGATCAAATGATTTAGTGGCTCCAACTGCCATATCGACAACTGCAGTCTCGAAGTCCTTGAGAAATTTTCCTTCGCCCAGTATTAATTGAACGCCTCTTGCTTCTCCTCCGGGAAAAGCAATCCCATCAATTGTGCCATGATAATTAATTTTAATTCGGTCACCGCTTTTAGCCGCTCTGTCGACTTTATTAAACACTATTCTTTGTTTTCGAATGATCTCAAGGGTTTTATCAATATCGGCATCAACTACCTGTACATTAGGCCGCTCAATGGTCTGCTTGCTCAGATCGCCAACACTAATTTCCGGATAAACCTCAAATGTCGCACTGAAAACGTAATTTTGACCTTCGTCTCCAGCTGATTTCGCTTCAAAACGTGGATAACCAACTACGTGCAATCCCAGTTCTTTCACTGTATCGGTAAATTCCTTGTGTACGGCATCATTTAATACATCTTGCTGAACCTGTGCTCCATGCAATTGAGCAACCATTTTAAATGGAACCTTACCAGGACGAAAACCATGTAGTTTGGTTGTTTTTACCAATCGCTTTAACCGACTGTCAATCTCATTCTGCAGCTTCGCCAAAGATACTTTGATATCGAAGCGCCGTTCCAATGCACCTAGGTTTTCTACGTTTGATTCCATTAATATTCCTGACTAATAAAATTTTCCTAAAATATTTCGTAGAATCCATTCGGTAAATTATGATGCCTAACAAATGGAATAGTTCTACGATCACACACCAAAATGGTGCGAAAGGGGGGACTCGAACCCCCACACCTTTCGGCGCCAGAACCTAAATCTGGTGCGTCTACCAATTCCGCCACTTTCGCATTAAACATTAGCAATTAACCCGGTGATTATACCGTTTAATGCTTTGAATCACAGCCGGATGATTTCTGATCCTGACAAAATACCGTTTGACCATTTACACCTCTACTTTCTGCTCCCATCAGGTACAAATAAGCAGACATCAATTCTTCTGGTTGCACCAATGTTTTCTTCATCTCCCCCGGATGCGTTTTGGCTCGCTGAGGAGAATTTACAATACCCGGAATGATCGTGTTGATGCGCAGATTGGATTGATTTTCCCATTCGTCGGCCTGAATTTTGACCATGGTTTCGATGCCCGCCTTCGCTACAGAAAATCCTCCCCAATAGGCTGATGGATGATGACCATAAGTACTCGACGTCATGATGATGCTGGCATCCGGCGCAGCCTTGAGTAGTGGCAAACAGGCTTTATTGAGCGCAAACGGCGCAATCAGATTGACTTGCAGTAATGTTTTCCACTGCTCGGATGACTGATTTTCGAAAGGAGTCAAACCATAAAGAAAAGCAGCGTTATGCAAAATTCCATCGAGCCTTCCCAACTGCTGTTCAATAGCGACCGCGAGCGCAACAAAATCTTTATCTTCAGCCTCTTCAAGATCAAGAGGATAGATCACCGCTTCAGCCTTTCCTAAAGCCTCAATTTCATCGTATACGCGCTCAAGCTTTTCCACCTTGCGTCCATGCAGAATGACTATAGCCCCATGATCCGCATAAGCGAGGGCAGCGGCCTTTCCCAGTCCCTGTCCGGCGCCTGTTACCAAAACAACACGACCTTCAAGAAGATTCTCGGGCGCCGTGTAATGTTGAATTTTATTCATAACTGGAATTTATCATGATCGCGATTTCTTGTTGCCAAATAAAAAGCCCAATAAGCACTTCTTTTCTTTTTTTCATTGTTCTAAAAAAAACAGATCCTGGTGGTTGCCAGGATCTGTTTTCATCACACGGATAAATCGTGATTCAGTCCAGCAGTATGATCCGGATTACATATCCATGCCACCCATACCACCCATGCCGCCCATACCACCCATGCCACCGCCAGCTGGAGCTTCCTCTTTAGGTAGCTCTGCCACCATCGCATCGGTTGTAAGCATCAAGCTGGCTACAGATGCTGCATTCTGCAATGCCGAACGTGTAACTTTGGTCGGATCCAGAACACCCATCGCCACCAGATCACCATACTCGCCGGTTGCTGCATTGTAACCAAAATTGCCTTGTCCTTCGGTGACTTTATTCACAACCACGGATGGTTCATCACCGCAATTCGTGACGATCTGACGCAGCGGCTCTTCGAGTGCACGCAATACAATCTTGATTCCGGCATCCTGATCGTGATTATCACCCTTGGTTTTTTTGACCACTGATACGGTACGCAGCAATGCCACACCACCGCCTGGAATCACTCCTTCTTCAACCGCCGCACGTGTTGCATGCAGCGCATCTTCGACACGAGCTTTTTTCTCTTTCATTTCAACTTCAGTAGCCGCACCAACTTTGATCAGCGCCACACCACCTGCCAGCTTAGCAACACGCTCCTGCAATTTTTCTTTGTCGTAATCACTGGTTGCTTCTTCGATCTGTGTACGAATCTGCTTGACACGACCTTCGATATTACCCGCATCTCCGGCACCATCAATGATGGTTGTATTTTCTTTACCCACTTCGACGCGCTTGGCTTGTCCCAGATCGTTGAGCGTAGCTTTTTCCAGGGTCAGACCCACTTCTTCCGCAATAACAGTGCCACCCGTCAAGATAGCGATATCTTCCAGCATGGCTTTACGACGATCACCAAACCCAGGTGCTTTAACAGCACAGGTTTTGAGAATGCCGCGAATATTGTTGACCACTAAAGTAGCCAACGCTTCACCATCCACATCCTCAGCAATAATCAGTAATGGCTTGCCGGCTTTGGCTACTTGTTCCAGCACTGGCAGCAGATCCCGAATATTGGAAATCTTCTTGTCATGCAACAAAATGAACGGATTATCAAGCAAAGCAATCTGCTTTTCTGCGCTACTGACAAAATAGGGAGAGAGATAACCACGATCGAATTGCATGCCCTCTACAACCTCGAGTTCATTTTGCAACCCTGAGCCATCTTCAACCGTAATCACACCTTCTTTACCAACCTTGTCCATCGCATCGGCTATGATCTTGCCAATTTCGGTGTCCGAATTGGCCGAAATACTACCAACCTGAGCTATTTCCTTGGCCGTGGCGCAAGGTTTCGAGAGTTTTTTCAGTTCTCCGACAGCGGCACTCACAGCCTTGTCAATACCACGCTTGAGATCCATTGGATTCATGCCGGCAGCAACATACTTCATACCTTCTTTTACGATTGCCTGAGCGAGTACGGTCGCGGTTGTAGTACCATCACCAGCAACATCCGACGTTTTGCTGGCCACTTCTTTCAGCATTTGTGCGCCCATATTTTCGAACTTATCTTTAAGTTCGATTTCTTTAGCTACTGATACACCATCCTTGGTAATGGTTGGAGCCCCATATGAACGATCCAGCACGACATTGCGTCCTTTGGGTCCCAATGTCACCTTTACTGCATCGGCCAAAATATTAACACCAGCCACCATTCTGTGACGCGCTGAATCACCAAACTTCACTTCTTTTGCTGACATAAATTTTCTCCTAAATTCTCAAAACAATCTCTTTAGCACATTGCCGACGATGCAATTAACCCTCAATCACACCCATGATATCTTCTTCTCGCATTACCAAAAGTTCTTCACCCTGAACTTTTACAGATTGACCGGCGTATTTGCCAAACAATATCTTGTCCCCCACTTTGACTTCCAGAGGACGAACCTTGCCCTCATCGCCAACTTTGCCTTTACCCACCGCCAGAATTTCTCCTTGATCCGGTTTTTCAGCTGCACTATCAGGAATCACGATTCCAGAGGCCGTTTTACGTTCATCTTCCAATCGTTTCACAATGACACGGTCATGCAAGGGGCGAATCTTCATATTTTTTCTCCTGTCAAAAAAACAAATAAACAAACCTTAATAATATGTTTGCGCTTTACACCAAACGCACAATATCTATAAAACAACAGATTATAAAAATAACTTAGCACTCACAGTTTATGAGTGCTAATAATAGGGTCAAAACCTAACAATTTCAAGAGCAGTAAAATAAAAATATTTCAATCCAGAAATGAAATAAGAAATTAATTACTCGATTTAACTGCTTAGGCTTAGGCCAATCAACATGAACTAAAAAACTTCAAATATTTTTCGATTTACAGCCTCGATCAAGTACACAACATCATGCACAAACCCACTGTTCAACTTGCTTCAGTCGTTATCTCTTAGAACATCACTCATCAGCCTGAATAGGCTGATACTTTCCTGAAAACACAGCCATCCCGTAATGGCCAGTTCAAATCCGTATATATCGATGCATGAGGATTGAAGTAATACCTCATGGCATTCCATTTCACCACAGCTTGACACAAGCAACACGACACAACCGCCCACAACCATGCGCATCAGATTATTCCGATCGGCCTTACCTTATCACAACAAGGTTTTACGATTTTAATTCATAGGATTGCATACATTACTTATCACATCAATATTTGTTCCTTGATGTTTAATGCATCAGAAACTCCTAGGATAAAAAATGCCAAATTCCCACAAAAAATTACACTGCCGCTCAGAATTTTTTACCTTAACCTACCAGCACGAGAATATGGGTATTGAACACTTATACGATTACCAGTAATGCACTCATCGCAAATACCAGGAATAGCCAGCTTTACCTGAAGGACTGGTGATCTGTCATACCCGCTATTCCACGAATACATTTTTATATTTGAAAACAGAGAAAAATAAAATGCTTACAAAATTAATATCAACTGGCTGTCTGGGCATTGTGCTCTTGATCGAGACTTCCCCATTAATGGCCGAAATATCCTTTCAGGATCGTACCGTAGCAGCCGGTCTGACCACACATCTTTTCGGTGGATATGGTTCGTCATGGGTCGATTTCAATCAGGATGGCCTGCCAGACATCTGGATCAGCAATCACATGTACCGGCAAAACTTTTACATCAACAATGGCAATGGCACATTTACCGACCGTCTGAGTGAACACTGGTCCGGCGCCCCGCTTCTCGACAAACATGGCGGCGCATGGGCCGATTTCGATAATGATGGAGACCAAGACTTGGTCGAATTGTATGGCGTCATTGGCGGCACACAATTACGTGACAAGCCATTTTATGTCAATCAATCAGGATTTCTGAATAATGAGGCAGATTTACGCGGAATGAACGACACCGCCGGCCGAGGACGAACCCCCCTTTGGCTGGATTGGAACAATGATGGCCTGCTAGACCTGTACATGGCCAATTACCCACGAACCGACGGTGTCGCAGCCCCCTCGAATCTCATGTTGCAACAAAGCAATGGCAGTTTTTTACCAATACCCGAATTATCTCAGGAAGTCAGTAACTTCTTCGCACAATTAGCCTATTTTGATTCTGCATTATACCTACTCATCACCAGCCCCGGCGCAGCAAAATATCCCAAAATGCTTTATCGTCTGGGAAACACAACGCCATTGCCCGTACCGATCAAACCCGAATTGAACTTCCTCGGCTTGTCAGATGTAGCCATTGCAGACTTTGATGGCGATCTCAACGACGACATGTTCATTCTGCGCTTGCAAGCCAACAAAAGTGCATGGTTGACCAGCTCGGATCACCGCAAGTTCCAGGTCGATGTACACGACATGACGGTCATACCGACCCAGAAACTGAATTTCTGGCTCAACGGACCTTCACAACTCAATATAAGGCTATTCGTCTTTGGCAGCAGCTGGACTCCTGACATGCTGCATGTCGGTGCCAAAGGCAGTACTCTGGCAACTTACGCTTTTGAACCTTATGATGAAAGGCAATGGAAATATATCAATCTCGTACTGGATACCACGAACCCTGTGGTCAATGGTTTTCTCCCCATTGGTTCGCGAACATCACCGGGTATTTACGTTGGTAGACTCAGTAATGGTCAATGGCGAATCGAAGTCCAAGGTTCAGAGGAATTTCACGCTGAGTTCGTAGCCACAGACACGCCTTTCACAACCTGGTCTTCAGATGGAGGGGTGCTGTGGAATCAGAATGTCAGTAATGTTCCAGTCATCCTGACGAGACGCAATGGCGCATTCGAGGTGAAAAACATGGGTTTTACCGAAGCTGTGACCTGTGGCTCCATCGCGGTTGGCGATTTTGACAACGACATGGATATTGATGCCTATCTGGCTTGCGGTGCCGGTATTCGCAATACTGCCAATATCCTGTTGGAGAACAAGGACGGCAAGTTTGTCCGAGTTTCCAATATTGGCAATGCTGCCACCCAGAATCTGGGAACTGCTGGCAGAGTCAGTGTCGCGGACTATGACAATGACGGCTACCTCGACCTGCTCGTCACAGATGGCGGAAGACATGACTATCCTTTCGATCTGGGACGACGTTATCTATTGCACAATCGTGGCGGCAGCAATCACTGGCTTAAGATCAATCTGGTCGGCTGTCAATCCAATCGTGATGGTATCGGTGCACGCGTCATTCTGGAAGCCGGTGAACGCAAGCAGGTCAGACTGCAAAATGGAGGCATTCACGATGGCGTTCAGGATGACCGGAGGCTGCATTTTGGTCTGGCGCAAAACGAGTCAGCCGAATCCGTCACGGTAAACTGGCCTTCGGGAATAAAAACAGAACATGAAAATCTGGCTGCAGGGCAAATCCATACGCTGCACGAAAACCCGAACTGTTTACGTCCTTAGACACAAGATTTCAAGAGATAACCGGAAAGATGTGTGAATAGTATTCACGCATCATTCGTTGCACATAGCCAGTTAGATTGTTCTGGGACAAACAATACTCCTTCAGCGGTGATTCGATCGGGCAGTCGGTAATATTGACCAGCAAACCAAAGGCACACGCATCCAGCGTAGTTGGATGGTCCCCCATGAAGTAGGTTTTATCGTTGAGAAAAGTGGCCAAGGCATCGACATCCTGTCGACCTAGTTGAAAAATTTCTTCTGGTCGGTGCCGACTGATACCGTGCCCGAGTATTTGTTTTCTGATTCTGATACGCCACCCATTCGCCAGGAGATCACGGATCACGCTGGGCAATTTACCAAAGATGGCTTGTTTATTGGCCTGCCAGTTTGCATCGGTATATTGCCAGCGCGAATACAACGCTATCCAGAACAGATGTTCTTCAAGCAGACGCTGCATCGCCATCGAAACAGCCAGTTGCTGTGGATTCAGATCTGCGTCCAGGTCCTTGTAAACCGTCTTGAGATGCGCAATGATGAAACGAGAATCTGCCAACAATTGCCCACGATCCTCGATATAAGGCAATTTTCCTTTCGGGGCTCGCAAGGGAAAAGCCGGTTCAACAACATGATCGATGCCGGCAATGCGTAAATACGTTTCCACTTTGCAGCAAAATGGACTTAAGTTGGGAATCCCCCAGGTGCGATCGAATTGATAAAGTGTGATCATGAATTCATCCTGTCGTAATGGAATCAATTAATAGTAACTTGCATAAAACAAGTCACTTTATATCCCCTAAACTTGCAAAATGCAAGCATTCTGATTACAGTGCTGTTCAGGCTTCTTCCCTCTGCCTTCCTTCCATGACCAATCACAACGACGACAAACCATTTGAACGATCCTGCTGCCCGATTGCCTGTGCACTAGACCAACTTGGCGACAAATGGACATTGTTGGTCATTCGCGATTTACTACTGGGCAAGCGACGCTATCAGGAATTTCTCGAATCTCCGGAGAACATTGCCACCAACATACTCGCCGACAGACTCAAAAAATTGGAGGCTGCTGGCATCATCGTGCAGCAAACTTACCAGCTAAAACCGGCACGCCATGAATATCTCCTTACACAAAAAGGCGAAGATCTTCGCCCTGTAATCGAGGCTCTGGTAAGATGGGGAAAAACACATTTCCCTGGCGCTCAGGTCTTCAGACCACACCAATTCACCAAGACTTGAAATACGACATAAAAAACCAAATTACTACTGACACCACACCCTGTTCGCAATTGAATCGCTTCGATATCCATCGGACCCAACGCTTGCACACTCCCCCCAAATGTCCCGAACAGGGCGCAAACATTTTATCTTCACGGCAATGGCAATTCTTGTACACTATGCCCCCATCATTTCAGGGTTATCAAAGACATTTGCAAATTGCTATTGCATATATTTAAGAGGAACACTCCATGATTTTCTGGCGCATCAAATCACTCGACGCCATCCTGGCGACAGCTGAGAAGAAAAGCCTGCAACGTACTCTCGGTGCATGGCAACTGACCTTGCTGGGCGTGGGCGCAATCATCGGCACCGGTATCTTCGTCCTGACCGCGGAAGCAGCACAAAAAGCCGGGCCGGGAATGATGCTTTCATTCGTCATCGCCAGCTTTGTCTGCATCGTCGCAGCCTTATGCTATTCCGAATTGTCTTCCATGGTGCCAGTATCCGGTTCGGCTTATACATACTCCTATGCGGTTCTGGGCGAACTCGTGGCCTGGCTGGTGGGATGGGCATTGATGCTGGAATATTCGGTTGCAGCCAGTGCCGTTGCCGTAGGCTGGTCCGGCTACTTTGTCGGCCTGCTCGATCATTCACTCGGCATCACGATTCCCTTTGAATTGGCCAATGGACCTTTTGCCGGGGGCATCATCAACCTGCCTGCCGTTGTGATCTGTATTCTGGTCGTCGCGCTGCTGGTCATCGGCACCCGCGAAAGCGCTGCTTTCAATGCCGCACTGGTGGCAGTCAAGATTGCCGCCCTGACATTGTTCATCGCGTTGACGCTACCGGTCATCAATCTAGAGCATTTCCACCCCTTCATGCCGCTGGGTGAAGCAGGTGTAGTCGCCGCTGCATCCTCGATCTTCTTTGCCTATGTTGGTTTTGATGCCGTCTCGACCGCAGCTGAAGAGACCAAAGACCCACAGCGCAATGTACCGATCGGACTCATCTGTTCACTAACGATCTGCACCATTTTCTACCTGCTCATTTCGGTTGGCACAATCGGTTCAATTGGTGCACAGCCACTCATGGACGCATCGGGAAAAGGACTGACGCCGGGCTCGCTGGCGTTGGCCGAGCAGTGTCAGTCGCTGGTGACGGCGGGACAGCAACCGCTGGTTTGTTCGCGTGAAGCACTGGCACAGGTTTTACGCGAGATCGGTTGGGAAAAAATCGGCAATCTGTTGGGACTGACCGCGTTTCTGGCTCTGCCATCGGTAATCCTGATGATGCTGTTCGGACAAACCCGCATCTTTTTTGTCATGTCACGCGATGGGCTGCTGCCGGAAATCCTGAGCCGCATTCATGTACGCTTCAAAACACCGCACGTTGTCACCTACGTTACCGGCTTTGGCGTAACGCTTGCGGCGGCATTCCTGCCGGTGGGCAAACTGGCCGACATATCCAATTCCGGAACATTATTTGCATTCATGGTGGTAGCGCTGACAGTCATGATCCTGCGTGTCAGAGAAAAATCCCGCAAGCGGCCGTTCAAGGCACCGGCGATCTGGCTGGTCGGACCACTTGCCGTCGTAGGTTGTATCATCCTGTTCCTTTTTCTGCCAGCCGATGCCAAACTAGTCTTTCCGATCTGGTCGGCCATCGGGCTGGTTTTCTACTTTTTCTACGGCTATCGTAAAAGTCACGTTGCACGCGGCTTATGATCATGCCGGTATGCTGCTTCCCGAATCTGAGGAGCAGCATACTGCACCCCCACGCAAATCCCCTTACCGGGCCGCTTGAGTAACGGGACTGCGCAACAGCACGGGCAGGATGACCAGGGTACAGACCAGTGTTAATGCCAGTCCCACGGTCAACAACACTCCCATGCTGGCCGTGCCCTGGTGCGATGACAGCATCAGGCTGGCAAAATCGACCAGAGCAGTCAATGCGCTATAGAAAATGGCACGAGCCGTACTGGTATGAATCAGGACTTCGCTGACCATTTCATTGTTCAGGCTGCGATACACCATGTGCAGACTGCTATCGATACCCAGCCCAAGGAGCAGCGGCAATGCAATGATATTGGCAAAGTTGAACGGTACATCGAGCACGACCGTCAAAGCAGCCGTAAACAGACTGGAGAGTAGTAAGGGCAACAACACCAGCAGGGTGTAACGAATGCTGCGTAGCAACACCAGCAGGATGACCACCACACCAATCAGCGCCAGTGAAAACGCGTGGATGAAAGCCTGCACGACGGCTTCGCCTGCTTCCAGACTGATGACCGGCACACCGATCGCCTGCGGAGCCACTTGCTGCACGGAACGCACGAAGCGCCGCAAGGCATCGTTATCATTCAGATCTTCCGCCGGATAAACGGCCAGCCGGTATTCTCCGGCCTGACTGTACCAGCGCTCGCGTAATGGTTGCGGCAAATCCTTCATATCAAATGGTTCGGCTTGAGTGGCCTTACGCAAGCTTTGCAGGGCCAGCGGCAGCATCGCCAGCCAGTCTTCCTCGACCGCCTGCAACAGTTTGCTCCTGGCATCGGTATCGGCGCCATCCAGTTTGTCACGCAAACGAGACAAAGATGCGTGAAAACTGTGCATCACGGACAACGCAGGATGCTCAGGATGGGCTGTCATGAAACGGTCTAGTGCTGCAATCAGGTTAACCAGGGATTGATATTGCTGCTCCAATTGATTGCCATTTTCCGGTCTGGTCTGTGGTGGCGCCGCTATCGGTCCCACGGTAAGCGCCAGTTCCCTGATCAGGGAAAATTTCTCTTCCTGTTCATTGGGCACGAAATCCAGTACGGTGACGACTTTGCTCACTTCGGGCAATCGTTGCAAACGTTGCGCCAACTGCCCGGTTTCATCGGCGTTACCAGCCAGCACGGCAACATGCCAGGGTGACAGATCCGGTTCAGCAATCAGTTCGCGGAATGTCTTTACCGTTTCCGCCTGCTGATCCTGCATGCTGAGCAGGTTGTAATCAAAACGCACCTGCGGTAGCAGCATGATGCCGGCAATCGTTGCCATCAGTGTCACTGCATAGGTGAGCTTATGCCATTTCAGCGAAAATTCCAGCACCTTGCCCACAGAATTTCCGGTCGCAACTTGCTTGGGCGGGCGTTTAGACCAGTAACGCAGCAATGCCGGACCGATGGTGAGTGTCACCAGCAGACTGATGATCATACCGGTGCCGGAAATGATGCCCAGTTCGGCCACACCACTGTAATCGGTAGGCATGAAAGCATAAAAACCGATCGCATTGGTAATCGTGCAAGCCGTCAGGGCGGCGCCGGCATCACCGCCGGAAACATGAATCGCTGTGCTGGCGGGTTGTCCATTTTCCAGTACTTCACGGTAGCGCAGCAGAAAATGAATGGCAAAATCGGCACCCAGACCGATGTACAGTACGGCGAAAGCTATCGAGATCAGATTCAGGTGCCCCACAACCGCTGTTGCGAACGTAGCCGTCAGAATCAGTCCCATCAGCAAGCAGATCAGCACGTTAAAAATCAAGCCCGCCGTACGCATGGCAAAATACAGCACCCCTCCAACCAGGATAAAGGTGATGATGCCGGCATATTCCATTCCGCGCAGCGAACTGTTGAGTTCCTCCTCGGCCAATGCTACTTCACCGGTGATGCGCAATCGCACCGGGCCGGTCTCGGTAATGCCCACGCTGCGTGCTGCCGCGTGCAACGCTGCAATCGACTCTTCCGCGGGAAACAATTGCGAATAATCCAGATGGGGCTTGACGACGATCAGTTCCTGGTAGGTACTTTTCTGCGCTTCGCCACTGAACATCGTCTGCCACGACAGCGCTCTGGGGGTATCGTTCAGCCGCGCTTCCAATGTTGCATTGACACCCTCGAGCACGGGCCGCAATTCAATGTTGCGTCCCTTGTTCAGTTCGTCTACTGCTCCGATCAGCACATCGGCAAATGCTGCCAGTGAAGGGTCACGGGTAATGCGCGTGATCAACGGTTGTGCAGCAGCCAGACTATCGGTGATGCGTTCCAGCTCGGGCAGACTTTGGTACATTAACCCGTTACGTGCGGTAAAGTCATCGACTCGTGGTGCGTAAACATTGGAAAAATGATCAGTATCGCGCTGCAACTGCTCCGCCAACTGCTCCGCAGCCAAGCGCACCTGCTCGGGCGTCGGCGCATTGAGCACGATGAGCAATGTCTCGATATCTTGCGGAAATGTTTTGTTGTAGTGTTTCAGGTTGACACGAAACGGCAGTTCCTCCGACAACATATCTGTGGTATCGGTATTCATGCCCAAATAGCGCGAGATATAAAATCCGCTGGCCACTGCGACCATTAACGCCACCATGAGTACCCATAAGGCATGGCGATAGGAGAAGGTTGTCCATTGCGCAAAAAGGGCATGTACCCGGCTATGAGAAGTTTCCACAGTTATTCCTTCCGATTGAAACAATCGATGAATGCGTTATTTTCTGTAGCGATGCTTGAGATATTCGATGATGGGCGGTGTAATCGACAGAATGATGATCGCCAGAATGATCAATTTGAAATTTTGCTGCACTGCTGGCAGCTGTCCGAAATAAAACCCAGCATAGACGAATGTGCCAACCCAGAGCACGGCACCTACGATGTTATAGGTAATGAATGTACGGTAAGGCATGGTACCGATACCGGCGACAAAAGGAGCAAAAGTACGGATGATCGGAATGAAGCGGGCGATGATGATCGTCTTGGCGCCATACTTGACGTAAAATGCATGCGTCTTGTCGAGATATTCACGCTTGAAATAGCGCGAGTCCTTGGAAGCAAAAACCTTGGGGCCAGCTTTCTTACCGATCCAGTAATTGACACTGTCACCCACGATACCCGCTATGCACAATCCAACAAACAGGACGTGCGGGCTGAGTTGTGAATTCTCCATCGATGCCAGCGAACCTGCCGCGAACAACAGCGAATCTCCGGGTAGTAATGGCAGGACTACCAGGCCGGTCTCACAGAATACGATCAGGAACAGAATACCGTAAATCCACAAACCATATTCCGAGGACAATTGTTGCAAGTGTTTGTCTATGTGGAGAATGAAGTCAACGAGAAACATGTGATGGGCCTGATTTGAGTATAGTCAAAATGGTGGAAGTAAATGAGCACCCGCGCATTTTATGCTATTTAACCACTCAGGATGACGCTTTGTGATACCCCATTCAACCGACCGTAAAAATCAGCACTGTAAGGAAGCCGCCATGCAACCTGTGCAACGCAAGCCAGCCCGGTGAATTTCAAGCGGGGTTGCAAAACCAGTACGATATAATAAGCCTTCTAAAGAGACACAACCTGGTTGTCCTTAAACTATGCATACGACTCTTCACTTTAATCCCCGAACCATAACATGATGATCTGGAAACCCAATGTCACAGTCGCGGCCGTTATCGAACAAAATGGAAAATACTTGCTGGTCGAGGAAGAACCGGAACCCGGTACTGGCCTGTTTCTGAATCAGCCAGCCGGTCACCTCGATCCAGGCGAATCCATCCTGCAAGGCACTATCCGAGAGACACTGGAAGAAACGGCATACACATTCGTACCGGAATTTCTGCTGGGAATTTATCAGTGGCATTCGCAGCGCGTAGATATGACTTATCTGCGCTTCGCCTTTGTCGGCCGAGTGACCGAACATGATCCTCAGCGCACACTGGATCACGGCATTGCACGTGCGGATTGGTTCGATTTACAGGAAATCGAGCGCCGTATCGATCGCCATCGCAGTCCCCTGGTTATGCGCTGCATACAGGATCACCAGGCAGGAAAACGCTATCCCCTCGAGGTGTTGACTCACTATGACGCATGACCTGATCAAAAAACAGCGCATCGTCGTGGGTTTGTCCGGCGGTGTCGATTCATCGGTGGCAGCTTATTTGCTGAAACAGGAAGGTTACGATGTACTGGGCCTGTTCATGAAAAACTGGGAAGATGACGACACCGATGAATATTGTTCATCGCGTCAGGATTTCCTTGATGCCGTGTCCGTCGCCGATGTCCTCGATATTCCGATCGAAGTGGTAAATTTCTCGGCTGAATACAAGGATCGCGTATTTTCGCATTTCCTTGCCGAATACCAAGCCGGACGCACTCCCAATCCCGATGTATTGTGTAACGCCGAAATTAAGTTCAAGGCCTTTCTCGATCATGCCACCCAAATGGGAGCCGACAAGATTGCCACCGGGCACTATGCACAAGTCAGGCGATTCGGTAACACCTTTCAATTGCTCAAAGGCGAGGACGGCACCAAGGACCAGAGTTATTTTTTATACCGGCTGAATCAGCAACAACTGGCGCGCACCCTATTTCCAGTTGGTCACCTGTACAAACGCCAGGTACGTGAAATCGCAAGAACACTGAATTTGCCCAATCAGGCCAAAAAGGACAGCACCGGAATTTGTTTTATTGGCGAACGTCCATTCCGGGAATTTCTCAATCGTTATCTGCCACACGAACCCGGAGAAATCCAGACACCGGAGGGCAAAGTCATTGGCGAACACATCGGTTTGATGTACTACACCCTCGGACAGCGGCAAGGCTTGGGCATTGGTGGTACACGTGACGGCAACGATGAACCGTGGTTTGTTTGTGCCAAGGATAGGCAACGTAATGTATTGATCGCCGTACAAGGCCATAATCACCCCGCTCTGTTCCGTCCCACTTTGAAAGCAACCGACCTGACCTGGATCAGTGGCCAGCAACCACATTGCAACTGGGTCTATGCCGCCAAAACCCGCTACCGTCAGGTGGATGCACCATGCGCCATCTCTCGCATCGAATCCGGAATCTGCCACGTCGAGTTTGCTCAGGAACAATGGGCCGTTACCCCCGGACAATCCGTTGTCGTTTACGAAAGCAAGGTATGCCTGGGTGGGGGCATCATCTGCGATTAATATGCGTTCTGCTCCGCAGGGATAATATGATCAATCCAAGGCCGACCAGCAACATGCATGGCATTTATGTCCGATTCAGCTATAACCGGTACAGATTGAGAATCCGGTGAAAACGATTTTTACAGTATAGTCAAAGCCACATTTATCACCTGATTATTCACGGCAGTTCCAATTGACGGATTGTAGCTATCAACTAGTGTAATCAGCTGTTTCTTCAATGAAGAAACATGGAGAAACCACCGGAATTAGGATCGGTAAGTTTGGTAATTTCACCATCAGTCCTTAGCGCTGCTTTGTTACGTTGCCCCGACATGAACCAGCCGGATCGACATCTTTACTCTCTCCAGCAGAGCACCATGTCTACCTTTCGTTTTCTGCGCACGGCCATCCACCCCAGCAACCCTAGCCCTACCAGCCACATCAGGTAAGTCTCGGGTTCGGGTACGGGAAGGGGTATGAAAATGGGTTGTGGATGAAATACCGTATCCGAAGTATAGGACAGTAGAAAAGCCTCGGTTTGCCCCTGACTATCGAGGCCATAGCCTACAATTTGTCCATGATTGTTGATATCGGATACAAACAGATTGGTCCAGCCACCCCCAATGACCGCATCAAGCTGCGACAAATCGGTAATTCCGCCATGACTGTATATAAAAGCATCAAAGTTTCCGCCGCCATTCAGGACTGTCGATACCCCTACCGCTTCACCAGCATCGTTGATTCCGGTAGCACTGCTGTACCGTCCACCCAAGGTACCCAGATCAAGCATCTTGTCCCCATCCTGACCAGTAATGAAGGCATGTGGCAACACGCTGCCTTTAGCCAGAGACTCTCCGACAATCTGTCCGGAACCATTGATACCGATGGCATAGCTATAATCGTCTCCCAGAGTACCCAGATCCGTCATGCCCACACCATCAGCACGCGCCAGAAAAGCATGCGTACTCCCCGTATCGGTAAAGGATGCTCCGATAACCATTCCATTGTCATTGATTGCCGTTGCAAAACTATCCGTCCCCCCAAGCGTGCCCAAATCCTTCATACCCACACCATTCGAGCCGGTTACAAAGGCATGATAATCAAAAGGGCTGCCTGAAAAAACACCGACATGCCCAACGACCTGCCCCGAATTGTTGATGCCACTGGCCGAACTATAATCCTTTCCCAGGCTGCCCAGATCATGGATACTGGCTCCTTGCGGTCCGGCCAGAAAGGCGTGATAGCCCATTGGATTGTCTAGCGTCAGCGCAGCTTGCCCAACCACCTGGCCAGCATCATTGATCGAAGTCGACAGACTTTCTGACCCTCCCAACGTACCCAGGTCAACCATGCCGACACCATTGGCACCCGTCATGAATGCATGCCGGTCCCCCGAATTCGTATAGGCATACCCAACTACTTGACCGTTATCGTTGATGCCACGGGCAAAACTGATATCCCCTCCGAGGGAACCCAGTCCAGTGATCGACCAATTGGCATGTGCCGATGCTGAAAAAGCAACCATCCCAATTGCTGCAAGAAAAATAGAGAAGCCGAGAAACTTTGAATCATGTCTATTCATAACCATCCCGCAATGTTCAAAGGTAAAAGAAAAAGCTGTAATACACAGATTAATGAATGTATTACAATCGCTCCATTTTATGATACCACCAGCCGATCATTTCTCACTTTTACTATAAGATTTATCCTGCATCTGATAAATTCGCAATAACTGCTAGATGCAGCAAGCTGATTCTGTTCTGCATTCCGCTGCAAGTTTTTACAATAAAAGCCGGATTCGGTTACAATCAAATCCCCTTGTCACCCTTCCTGTCCACAGTCTGCTTGATTCCAGTCAATTTTTGCCCATTCCTTGCTGAATACGCATTTAATGAAATGAATGACCTTTATCCTGGTTGGGTAGAATCTTAAAAAATTGAAGCGGTATAATACCCGTCAAAAAATTGAATCATTGGATAAAAATTAATTTATGTCACAATCCTTATTTCAAAGAACACCTTTACTCGATGGTAGCGATGTCACGGCAAAACGTGAAGAAATACGCCAGTACTTTCACACCACGCTGGACCGCTATGAACAATTGTTCGAGACCTTGCGCACCAAGGAAGCGTATTACAAGAAACCTATTTCTTTGCGCCATCCACTCATTTTTTATCTCGGCCACACTGCAACCTTTTTCACCAACAAACTGATTCTGGCCGGACTCATCGGCGAACGCATCGATCCCAGACTGGAATCGATCTTTGCCGTGGGTGTGGATGAAATGAGTTGGGATGATCTGGACAGCACGCATTATGACTGGCCCAGTGTCGAGGAAGTCTTTACCTACCGCAAAACAATCCGCAACCTGGTTGATCGATTGATCAGCGATATGCCGATGGTCCTGCCAATTACCTGGGAAAGTTCCTGGTGGCCTATTCTGATGGGTATCGAACATGAACGCATTCATCTGGAAACGTCCTCCGTTCTAATTCGCCAGCATCAGCTCGAATTCGTACAACCGCACCCGGAATGGCAACCCTGCCGCACATCGGGTACCGCTCCACTCAATTCCCTGATCGATGTTGCAGCGGGCAGTATCTCCATCAGCAAAAGCAAAACCGATCAGCTGCACTATGGCTGGGACAACGAATATGGCTCGCATAACGCCGACATTTCTGCCTTCAAAGCCAGCAAGTATCTGGTCAGTAATGAGGAATTCCTTCCTTTTGTCGAAGCCAACGGATACCGTACTGAAAGTTACTGGCTCGAAGAAGGTCGTGCCTGGCAGGAATTCTCCCGAGCCGAACATCCCACATTCTGGGTCAAGAAGGGAAATTCGTGGCACCTGCGCCTGATGACCGAGGAGGTACCGATGCCTTGGGACTGGCCTGTCGAAGTCAATTACCATGAAGCCAAGGCTTTTTGTAACTGGAAAGCTTCCATCTCCGATCAGCCCGTCAGGTTGCCAACAGAAGACGAGTGGTACCGACTATACGATGTTGCACAACTATCCGAAGTGCCACTGCACGAAAAGGCACGGGGCAACCTGCATCTGGATTTTTACGCTTCGAGCTGCCCGGTTTCCGAATTCGCACAGGGCGAATTTTTCGATATCGCCGGCAATGTCTGGCAGTGGACCGAAACTCCGACCCACCCATTCGAAGGTTTCGATGTACATCCATTGTACGATGACTTCACCACCCCCACATTCGACAATCAGCACAATCTGATCAAGGGCGGATCCTGGGTTTCGTGTGGCAACGAAACGCTGCGCAGTTCACGCTATGCGTTTCGTCGCCATTTCTTCCAGCATGCCGGTTTCCGTTATGTGGTATCCGATGCACCGGCCAAGCAGCCGACATCGAATTATGAAACCGACAAACTGCTGTCGGAATACGCCGAATTTCATTATGGCGACAGCTACTTCGACGTGCCCAATTTTCCGCGAGCTTTGGCGGAAATCGCCATTTCGGCAATGGGTAACCGGCCCAAACGTACTGCACTGGATCTGGGGTGCGCATCGGGTCGCTCGACCTTCGAGCTCGCACGCAATTTCGATCATGTCACTGGCATCGACTTTTCCGCACGCTTCATCGGTCAGGGTGTGCAACTCGTACAGCATGGCGTTCTGCGCTACACATTAGTGGAAGAAGGCGATCTGGTCGCGTACAAGGAACGTACCCTCACCGGTCTGGGACTCGATCATGTCAAGGATCACGTTGAGTTTTACCAGGGCGATGCGTGCAATCTAAAGCCGTTCTTCACCGGTTACGATCTCATTCTTGCTGCCAACCTGATCGACCGTTTGTACGATCCGGCCAAACTGCTGACCAGCATCCACACTCGCGTCAATAGTGGTGGGCTGCTGATGATCACTTCACCTTACACTTGGCTCACCGAGCACACGAAAAAAGAATCCTGGGTCGGTGGATTTAAGCGGGATGGTGAGAATTTCACAACACTGGATGGTCTCAAGGAAATCCTGGGCAAGCATTTCCGCCTGATTCAGGAACCCATATCGGTACCCTTCGTCATCCGGGAAACCAAGCGTAAATTCCAGCACACATTATCGGAAGTCACGATCTGGGAGAAAATTTCTTGATGCACAAATTTGATTTCGATCAGGAAATCAACCGTGCAGAAACCCACAGCGTCAAGTATGACGGGCGGCAAGCCATGTTTGGCAACAGCGATGTTATCCCGGCCTGGGTGGCCGACATGGACTTTGCCGCCCCGCCCGCAGTTACGCAGGCCCTGATCGGGCGTGCCGCCCATCCCATATATGGTTATACGCTGTTCCCGGACAGTGTGTACACGGCACTAATCGACTGGATGCAACGCCGGCATCATTGGACTATCCCTCGCGAGTGGATCGTATTCTGCCCCGGTGTGGTGCCGTCACTGAATGCCGCAGTGCTGGCATTAACCCAGCCGGGCGATGCAGTTGTCGTTCAACCCCCGGTATATTTCCCGTTCTTCTCTGCGGCTGCGCAAACAGGTCGGAGATTGCTGCAAAACCCGCTGCACCTGGTTGAAGATCGCTATTCGATGGATTTTGATCATCTTGAGCATTGTGCCAAAGATGCCAAACTACTGTTGTTCTGTTCGCCACACAACCCGGTCGGACGTGTCTGGCAACCCGAAGAACTGCAGCGCCTTCTGGCCATAGCCCGGACGCATGATCTGATCGTTTTTGCCGACGAAATCCATGCCGACCTGATTTATCCCGGCAACCGCCACCATGCACTTGGTGCACTGCCCCACTCTGGTGTCAACATCCTCACCGCCGTGGCGCCCAGCAAAACCTTCAACATTCCCGGATTGAATCTATCAGCGCTGATCATTCCTGATCCATCGACCCGGGACGCCATCAACCAGTGCTTCAACACGCTCCATGTCAGTGCTTCCAATCCATTTAGTGTCGCTGCGTTTGAAGCGGCATACCGTGAAGGAGAAAACTGGCTTGAGGCGTTACTCTCCTATCTGCGAGATACACGCGATGCGGTGTGCGCCTATCTGACACAACATTTACCCGAAATCCGGGTCGTTCCAGCGCAAGGCACCTACCTGCTCTGGCTTGATTGTCGCGCTTGGGGCCTGAACGATGTGCAACTGCGGCATTTCTTCATTCATGAAGCCGGTATCGGCCTCAATCCCGGCACGCAATTCGGTCAGGAAGGCAGTGGCTTCATGCGTCTGAATATTGCCGCACCACGGCACACGATCATGCAGATACTGGACCAGATCAAAGTGGCCAGAACTCGCTCCTTACAGTAAAAAAGTACAGTAACGATTCCCTGACCAGCAACGCAATAGAATCACCCTGAAAAACAGGAAAACAGGTGGAAACAAGTGCATTCCATCCGACCATGCGATGCTGGAATCCGGTTCGGTATCCGCATTCAGGCCACCATTAGGTTTATCGAGCCGTATTCACCGTATCCAACCGTCGCCGATACACTTTCTCAGTTTCTCAGAGCTTTCTAGTATCCCCGGCTTTTATCGACATCTTCCGAACTCACCAGACTACCAAGATTGCCCCATGCATTCCGGATGTAAGACACCACGGAAGCAATCTCATTATCTTGGATGAGATGCTGGAAGGGCGGCATGCCGTAAGGACGCGGATTACCGGTGGTAGCAGGAGGATACCCGCCATACAGCACACTACGGATGGCATTCAACGGAGAGCTCATGGTCACACTGCGATTTCCTGCCAGGGGTGGATACACTTTGGGCACACCCTGACCTGATTTGCCATGACAATCCTGACAATGCTTTTCATACACCTCCTCTCCAAGAGCCAGATATTGGCGCACACGCTCCGGCATTTTCCTGACCTTTCGGGGTGCTTTGTCAGTTTTGGATTTCTCACCCAGTGATTGCAGGTAAACCGCTATCGAACGAATATCCTGCTCAGACAGATGTTGCAAACTCTGTCTGACGATCGTTGCCATGGGACCAGAAGTCACAGCATGGCTGTTGATACCAGTCGACAGCAATTCGACGATGTCATCGATCGACCATTCACCCACCCCGGCTTCCGCAGGCGACACCAGAGAGGGCGCATACCAATAGGTACCCATTATTTCGCCTCCGGTGAGTTTGTCGTCCTGACTTGCGCCCCATACATTGCGGGAAGTGTGGCAGGCATTACAGTGCCCGAGTCCCTGAACCAGATAATTACCCCGATTCCACTCGTCACTTTTGGATTTGTCCGGCTGATAAACTCCTTCCTTGAAATACCATGTCCGCCACAAGTACAGGAGAGACTGGTTATCATAAGGTGATCGGATGGTATGGGACAGATTGGACTGTGCCACAGCGGGTAGCGAACGCAGATAGGCAAAAATCGCATCGGCATCCTGCCGGGTCACCTTGGTATATTCGGTATAGGGAAAAGCAGGGTACAGATAGCGCCCATCCTTGGATTTCCCATGATGCAATGCCTGCCAGAAATCTTCCGCATTCCAGCGACCGATTCCCGTTTCGTTATCCGGTGTGATGTTTGGTGTGACGAACTGACCGAAAGGCGTATCCAGCTTGCGTCCTCCCGCATAGGGCTGCCCTCCCCGCGTGGTATGACATCCCATGCAGTTACCCGCCAGGGCGAGATACTCTCCGCGTCGAGTCAGATCACCAGTTGAATCGGCCAATACCTGGGTCGATGTCATCAGGGACAACAAACCACCTGCAGCAATCGATATGACCTGCCACTTGCTGGCAAACCCTGCATTGCTTGTATGTTTCATCGTGCGCCCCCCTTCTCTGACAATATCGTCCGGCAACGTTGTACCAGATCCGGGGTAAGTGCGTCTTCTCCTGCCGTTTGTCCTGATAGCGGTTGACTCGGCAGCCACAATACCAGTGCATTGACTTCTTCCTGAGTCAATTTCTTGGCGATTTCCGACATGCAGTCAGGTGTCTGGCCGCGCATGATCCCGCCATTGCGCCAGCCGCCGAACTGTGCAGCCAGGTAGGCATGCGGCAAACCCAACAAACCGGCAATATGGGGTTGCACACCCATCAGCGCTTCTCCATGACAAGCACTGCATGCCGGAAGATCGCGCTTGGAATCGCCAGAATAAATCAGCGTCTCCACAGACCGGACTTCATCCGATGACAGCGTGTGTGCTACCGGCGCCGGATAGGTGTAAGGCATCGAAGCAAAATAGTGTGCAATCTCCAGCATATATTCATCCGACATGTTTTCCAGCAGAATGGCCATAGGCTGATAATAGCGCCGACCATCACGGAAATTACGCAACTGGTTGTAAAGATAACCGGCCGGTTTGCCTGCAATCCTTGGGAAATAGGCATCCCGATCGATTCGATCCGCATCTCTATGGCAGATGATGCATGGCTTCACCCGCTCATCCAGCGTATCGGATATTCCAGATGCTGCTGGCTCGGCAGCGCCTGCCAGACCGTAAATCATCGACAACAAGATAAAAACAGAAAACTTCATTGACAAGTGAATCCATGAAAAACAATCAATAACCCCAATACTGGCCATAGCGGTCATTTCAGCGTCAAGCCGCCAACCAGACTGCAGTATATATCACTGCTTCCGACCCTGTCTGCCGGATGTCACTCTCCCGCCAGGTAGTACCTAAAATGTATGCATTTGCAGTATTGCTCACCCGCAGACTATCACTTAGCATATTTTTGTCCATCTCTGCACTTGGTAGAATTTTTGCCGACTAGTTCCAACATTTTTTCTAGCTAAGAATGTAATCAAATGGAGAAATAAATAGAAGAATTGGATTTAATACTGTAATGACAACTTTACTAATTTCTTCTATGGATAAAGGCACTTCTGATTGAATAATTGGAACAAAGAGTGCCATTATTTTAGAAAAACCCGCGACAGATCAGTCGTACACTTGACTCACATCACCAGAGATATAAAAAGACATGAGCATCTGGTGATCGCATCCTTCACAACAAGGAGAGCTGCCATGTTTAGAAATCCCCGATTCGAAAATCTCGCCCATATCGTAGCATTCGTTGTAACAGTTATTGCGTTGAATCTGCCGAGTGACTCGGTATCTGCCCAATCCACGCTGGTGGTCGACAAGGACGGCAGTGGCTCGAGCTCGGATTGCAACATAGCCACGCCCGCATTCGGCAATATCCAATCCGCCGTGAATACCGCCGCGGTTGGAGATACGATTTTCGTTTGCCCGGGCGCATACGATGAGCAAATCACCGTGACCACCGACGACTTGACAATACGCGGTGCAGGCGCAGGCTTGACGGTAATACGGCCTAGCCAGATTGCTAACAATGCAATGCGGCCTGGAACGTCTTTTCCCGTCGGTGCGATCCTATTGGTTGACGAAGCAAGCGGCGTTACTATTGAGAATATTACTATTGATGGCAGCCTGGCCGATTCGGGTTCAAACGTCTTCCCAACTTGCTTGGGAATTCCATTTTACACCGGCGTTTACTACCGGCTCAGCTCCGGAAACATTGATGCCGCCCATGTCACCCACATTAAAAGCGCGACTGCATGCACTTTTGCCGTCCTGGTTCAGACCGATCAAACCGGCAGCGAAGGCATTGCGAATGCCGCAATCAAGAACAGCCTCATTGATGAATATGGCTTGGGCGGCGTTAATTGCATCGGTCAGAATACCGCCTGCACCCTGACTGGAAACACCGTGCGCGGACAAGGTCCCGTTAACGACTTACTCCAGGCCGGAATCATCGTTCGCGCCGAATCCCAAAGCATCATCAGCGGCAACATCGTCACTGACCATTTCTTTATTGGTGCACGCGGCGCACAGGAATCCGCCGCCGGGATTTTTCTGTTCTTTGCCAACCCCAATTCCAACCCCCACGTTCATCAGACCAATATCTTTGCAAACAATCAACTGAATGTGCAACGACTGGGCACAGCCGCTGCGTTCGATTGATCTTTAAAGGAGGACTCATCATGAATAGTGTTAATAGTGTTAAAAAACGCATTTCTGCCACCACGACAGGAATACTGGCTTTATGCCTTTTCCAGTCCGAACTCGTACTAGCCGCACCAGATAATGAAATGGGCTGCATCGCGAGGCAGCAAGGGACGATGAAGTTTATCCGAAGCAATCAACTCGACCGGCAAACCATCATGGAGACGGTAAAGGCCCAACAACTGCAAGGCGCTAAAACGATTGATCCGTGCCTGGCCGGACAAATCAGGAATATGCCAGCGTCGGTCTATGCCAAACTGGCTGAAAAGCACCCTGATAAGTTTCAGCCATTGGAAAACCCAACCAACGCTTCTTCATCTTTGACCCAAGGTTCCAATGGTGTTGCCCGCGGCGTCGCGCCGCAGTATCAGTATTCCGGTATTTTTAAGGCTATTGTCATTCCGCCTGGCGTATTAGACGCATTCTTTTTCGCTAGCAACATTACAAACGACAGCCGCATTTACGGTACATTTTTTGAATTCTTAGAATTTGAGCCCTCGTTCATTTTCAATACCTATGCCGCAATATTCGAACAGGGAAAAATCAATATACTCCAAGAATCCAAGGGATTCTCGACCAATATAGCCAATGAGGGTGGAACATTTGGCGGTTATGTTTTTACCGATTTGGAGAATTTCTTTACTCAAGCGGCCTTATTCCAGGGCGGTGAAATTCGCTTAATTCCACGGTTACCCGGTGAAATTTCCAGCCAGGTCATACGCCTCAATGATACCGGCGTCGCGATCATTTCTTCACTGGATGAAAACTTCAATGAAAGACCTGCTCTTTATAAAAACGGTCAGGTCACTCTGTTGGATTTTGGACCGGATATTCCATTCGCCTCCGTTAGTGGCATGAACAACAAAGGCAGAATCTCCGGCACCACGTTTATTGATGGACTTGGTGCTAGAGGCTTCCGCTTCGATCCCAACACAAAAATTGCCATGCTACTCGACCCACTCCCCACCGAACCTGACTCCTGGGGAGTAGGCATCAACAATCGCGATAACGTACTGGGTTATTCGTTCATTGGCGGCGCAACGGAACGCATCGGCGTATGGGATGCAAAAGGAAAATTTCATACTTATTTTGTCGAAGGTACACCTGAATTCCCTACGGTCAGTAATGCTCTGGGATTCAATGACAACAATGAAATACTGATCACATTCGTGTCACGACCTGAAATCGAGAGAAACAATAGTTATTTGATCCCTAAGCCAGGCATCCGGCTGAACCTTGCAGATTTAGTAACCGGCGCACCAACCGACCTTGGCTTATTTCCATTTGGTATAAACAATCAGGGAAATATAGGTGGAAATGCTGGCCCTAATTTTTTTAATATCTTCGACTTCTTTTTACTCGAACGCATAGGTCTCGGACCTAAATAAAAAGTCATACCAACAAAAATTACCAGCAGCGTGGTGCCGCATCCAACGCTGCTGGTATATCTACCCTACGCTTACATCTTGCTATCGTGTCTGGCTGCGCTGATCTACTTGGTTTGAGTGAATCCAGGCGGATCGTCTGCTCCAACTTCTGCTTCGAATCAATCCTTTCTCTTCCGCTTTTAGCAATGCTTCGTAACGGCAGTGCACTTCCATCAAAAAAAGTATCCTCTGAAATTGCGTGCGTATGGTTGCGGGAGAGCGGCATAAATGTTCCGCCAGCGTCTTGGTATTGGTAGTTTTGATTTCGATGCAAGCTTCCAGAAGCCGGCATAATGACGGCGCAAGCCGCTTGCATTGGTAGCGGTCCATGTCCCTCAGGTTGGCAGTCATAAATATTTCCTTTCTAAAACGTTACTCAATAAATCAATGTTTTTGAGGAAACTCTGAAATTCTTCTGCGTCTGATCATGCAATCGAAAAGATATTGCGCAGGAATCGGTCAATACCAAACCGTGTGAGAAAGTATCGTTACACAGAGCTCAAGCACTTCAAACCAACTCCAATACTGCAAAATACCGACATGGCAATTTTTCAGAGTCTAGCTTAATTGAGCGAATCGTCCGTCATTCCACTAAACAGCAATCACCGCCGTCATATTCATGCCAACCAATACTACCGTGTCATCTTGACTATAGGTGTGATAAAAGCCGTGACCACCTTCATCTGTCCAATTACCTTCCAAAATAACCTGATCCCCTGTATTGCCGTGAAGCTTGAGCGTATCTGTCGTATCAGATAAATCCTTTACTTCTGCGCTCGTCACCACCACAGTATTGTCACCCCGACCATACAGGCAAATGGTTTCAACGCTCTGTATCTTGTTGAGGTAATCGGTCAAGTCTAGAGTCAGGTCTTTACCACCGAGTTGCAGAACATCGTTGCCAGCACCACCATCGACCTGATCAAAACCAAGGTCCGGTACCAGAATAAAATCATTACCGTCCTCGCCATGTAACTCATCCGCTCCACCACGGCCAATCAACCTATCATTTCCGCCGCCCGCTTTAAAAGTCTCTGGGGCCGAAGTCCCTTTGAGAAGATCATCATCGAACGTACCCACAATTTCAGGTAATCCACCACCGCCGAAGCTACTGCGACCAAATACTACATAGGTAGCCCCGATATCATCGCCAATAACGTCTGACCCAGGTGCGCCAATAATCAGATCATCGAAACCATCACCGTTGATATCTCCACCGCCGCTAACTGATACTCCCGCAGCTTCGTTTGTTGCCCCATCCAAACGAAAACCGTTACTATCGTCCAAGCTAGCCAAATCTAGTTCAGCATCAAAACCGGAAGCCTTGCCAAACACCACGTAACTGGAATTAGCTCCATAAGTACCGATAATTACGTCATCAAAATTGTCGCCATTGACATCCCCGGCAGTACTGACCGAAAGACCGGAAAAATCACCTACCGGGCCATCCAGGCGGAATCCATTGCTGCCATCAAGATGGGATAAGTCTAGTGTGGGATCGAAGCCAGCAGCCTTGTCAAACACGACATAATTGGTATTAACCGCTGAAGCGCCAATAATCACATCAGAAAAGCCATCGCTGTTGATGTCCTCTGCGTTACTAACCAGTCTGCCTAAGTAATCCTCCGCTGCCCCCCATCTAAGAACCTATTACTACCGTCGAAACTCGAAAAATTGATAATATTCGTTGCTATGGCATTACCTCCATGAAATAAAAAAACAACGACCTGCATGAAACATGATCAAATTCATTCGCATTTGTGCCAGATCACATACTAAGTTTGCAAACCCCTACTTGTCTACTGGGTATATATCCCGAAAGCTTGTTTAATACTTCAACACATTGAAATAAATTACATAATTCACTCAAATAACACATGTGAAACAAATATTTCATCAATCATGCCAGAAATTTGTCCCGGTCCTGCCACCACGATCTGCACAATCACCTGCTCAATGCGTTGGATTTTTTTATAATCTCGTTGATGATTTTCACGTAAATAAATCGCCCACCATCTTTTTACCGAAAGGACCACTGATGCCCCAAACAATCCATTGGCCGCAGAAAACCAGAGAACTGCACAG
>JAMWZR010000054.1 GCA_024282035.1 Nitrosomonas sp. | reverse complement strand
CATCAGCGGCAATTTTGCCTCAGGTGGGTCAATTCCAAATTGTCGTTAGTGGGTCAGTTTTACATTGTTGGTGACACTGGATTCAGGGGGCTGATAAAGGTGGTGTTCTGTCCCGCTTTCCCGCCGTAATACTGGCCTTGGAAAGTTACCGCATTGTTTGTATCGATCGCCCAGTCAGCACGAAATCCCACGGTCCCCATGCGCCAACTATCGTTGGCTCCACTCAGGCTGAAACTGTTGTCACGCGTAAATCCCTTGCTATAGAGGCGGTAATGCAGGTTTTCTCCAATTCGGCCACCATGGCGGACTGTGGCAAAGCCTCTTTCTTCGGTACCGCCTCCGGTCGTCACCAGATTACCCTGAGTATCCTTGGCATGCTTGGTCAGAATATGGATAGCACCATTGGCGGCATTGGCTCCCCAGATCGTTCCAGCAGGACCGCGAATGACTTCGATGCGTTCGATATCCTCCAGAGGAAGGTCGAGCGTCTCCCAGAATGTTCCGGCAAACAGCGGAGAATATACGGTGCGGCCATCGATCATCACCAAAAGGTCGTCTGCAAAGCGGCCACTGTACCCACGGGAAGTGACCGACCATTTGTTGGCATCGATACGGGCAACTGACAAACCGGGTGCCATCCGGAGCAATTCAGGAATGCTGTTGGCACTGGAGCGGCTGATGTCATCCTGGGTGATGACGAACACAGCAGCAGGCAGGTCTTTTATTTTTTCTGCTTTGCGCGAAACAGTCGTCACTTTTACATTGATCAGTTCATCCAGAGAAAGATCAAGAATCTCTGAATCTGCTGGCGCTTTCTGTCCGGGAAAACCGTTACTGGTGAGCAGGCAGCTGATGAAAAAGAATGAGGCTTGCGAAACAGTGAAAAGCACTTTCGCATCCGGGCTAGCCCTCATTATTTTGCATCCTTAGCATCATTGACTCAGCACACAATCAAATTACCAGGATGGGATTATAGGTTTTATCGATCAACTCGATAATCCGAATAAACAATGAATTATGTTTTTATTTAGAAATCACGTAGAAGTCGAGATTGCATTTGCACCAAGACTCTGCCGCAATCGATAGTCGATCTAAGGCGCTATGGCGTTAACACATAATGATAAACCTTGCCGCATTCTTGCCCGGCGCTGCAATTATCCCGACGAGCGGCAACCAGCATGTTCAGTCCGGTTTCATCGAGCGAAACTGCGCCGCCAAAATCTCCGCCTAGGTCCGTGCCCCCGGAACCGGCGCTTGGACCGGTTACGCGCCCTCGCGACACCCAGGCTGCACCAACCCGGTCATATAAATAAGCTGCACCGCAATTGCCATTGGCACAATCCGCGCTGGAGGTTCCAACCACAACACGTTTCCCATCCGCCGATAAAGCCAGCGATTCGCCAAAATAATTAAAGGAATGCGAATCCCCGGCAGTGAATACGGATTCGAATTTCAGTTGGTTACCCTGACGGGTAAACGAATAAGCCGCGCCGCAATCGGTGAAGTCGCCCTTGCAATCAGCATTGTTGGTGGTGCTTTCCGCACTGAATACCGTTCGCGTTCCTGTCGAGGACAAGGCCAGTGCCGTGCCGAAATCTTTAGTCAGACGTGATGCTGGAAATTTGATGGTTTGTATCTGTTTCCAACCAGTGGGGGCTGCTTGCCGCTGAAATGACCAAGCCGTGTCACCTCCCGGCGCACCGACCAGCGCCCACAACCCATCGGCAGACATGGCCGTGGTCGCACCGAAGAAACCACTCTGGGCGTCGTAACTTGTTGCTCCGATGAATTTTTTCGAATTGGTCCAACCATTGACGCCACGCTCAAAAATATAAGCGGCACCGCATTTGTCCGCATTGGCGGCACATTTCGTCAACTGTGCGCCAACGATAACGCGATTGCCATCGGCCGACAGTGACACCGACGAGCCGAACATATCCCCGGTCGTCACACTCGGTGCCGTAAGTATTTTTTCCAGCACCCATTGGTTGCCCTGTTTTTTATAAACAGGCAGGTCACTGCAGGAATAAAACAAATGGATGGGAATGAAACCACTGTAGAAAACGAATATCCCGGAAGCACCGACGATGGCCGTGCTGCCGTCCTTGGATAAAGCCACCGACCAGCCAAACCAGGAGCCATTGCTGTTACATCTGAGATTGCCGGGTTTGACCAATTTTTGCGCCTGTGTCCATCCCCCCGTCGCGTTGCGCTTGAAAATGTAGGCAGTATTGGTATCGGAGCCGACGATTGCCGTGTCGCCATCGCCTGAAATGGCAACCGAACGGCCAAATCCGCCAAATGCAGATGCATCGCTGGCGGCCAGCGTCGCTTTTTTGACCATATAGGGAGCGGCAAATACGCTGACTGAAGCAGTCAACAAACCAACCCAGATTATCCCGCCACACCAGCGCAACAATAAGAGAATCGCTTTTCTTGGAATCATCAGTCCTCCTGCTAAAAAGTAAGTCCGATCCGAATTCGCACTGCTTTCACGGGCAGCGCTCGGCAGCACCGAATAGTAATTAACACCCTAACAAATCAGGCGATCCGAGCATTGAAACAATTAACTTACGCTGGTTAGCGCTCATATGCCAGCACCGGCGCCAACCAGCGCTCGGCTTCTTCCAGGGCCCAGCCTTTGCGTTTGGCGTAATCCTCCACCTGATCCTTGCCAATTTTTCCGACGGCGAAGAAAGATGAATCCGGGTGAGAGAAATAAAACCCAGACACTGCGGCTGTCGGCACCATGGCGAACGATTCGGTAATGACGATACCGGCATTTTCGGTGGCATTCAGCGTAGCAAACAGCGGGCCTTTTTCGGTGTGATCCGGGCACGCGGGATAACCCGGTGCGGGACGGATACCGAGGTATTCTTCATTGATCAATTGCTCGTTACTAAGTGTTTCATCCTTGGCATAACCCCAGAATTCGCGGCGCACGCGCATGTGCATGTGTTCGGCGAAGGCTTCCGCCAGGCGGTCGGCCAGCGCTTTCAGCACGATCGCGCTGTAATCGTCGTTGACCGCTTCGAATGCCTTGATGCGCTCGTCGATACCGAAACCGGCGCCAACCGCAAACAGGCCGATGGTATCGGCAATGCCGGTGTCCTTCGGCGCAATGTAATCCGCCAGACAACGATTCGGTTTGCCGCCTGGTTTTTGATCCTGCTGCCGCAAACAGTGGTAAACCATGGCGATCTTACTGCGCGAAGCATCGGTATAGATTTCGATGTCGTCGCCGACTGCATTCGCCGGAAACAAGCCAATCACGGCATTGGCGCTGAGCCATTTCTGCTCGACGATTTTCTTCAGCATGACTTGCGCATCTTTGAACAACTGACTTGCGGTCTCACCGACCACTTCATCGGTCAGGATGTCGGGATAACGCCCCGCCAGTTCCCAAGCCTGGAAGAATGGTGTCCAATCGATGAATGGCACGATCTTGTCGAGCGGATAATTATTCAGCGTACGCACACCGATCAATTGCGGCTGATGTGGTTTATAGTTGGCCCAGTCGGTCTTGAACGCATTGGCGCGCGCTTCTTCCAGCGCCAGCAATTTGGCTGGACCTTTCTTGTTTTTGTGCTGGGTGCGGACTTTTTCGTATTCTTCCTTGACGTCCTGCATGTATTTCTCGCGCAAGTCTTCCGACAGCAAATTGCTGCATACGCCCACTGCACGGCTGGCATCGGGTACCCACACCGTCGGACCTTCGTAATGCGGCGCGATCTTGACGGCGGTATGCACGCGCGACGTTGTGGCGCCACCGATCAGTAGCGGTATGGTGAAACCCTCGCGCTGCATTTCCTTGGCCACATGCGCCATTTCCTCGAGTGACGGTGTGATCAGTCCGGACAGACCAATGATGTCGGCATTTTCACGCCGTGCCATGTCGAGAATCTGTGCACTCGGTACCATGACGCCCATATTGATCACTTCGTAATTATTGCACTGCAATACCACCGCCACGATATTCTTGCCGATGTCGTGCACGTCGCCCTTGACCGTGGCAATGACGATCTTGCCTTTCGGCTTGTTGTCGCCAAGCAGTTTCTTTTCCGCCTCGATGTACGGCAGCAAATACGCCACCGCCTGCTTCATCACCCGCGCCGATTTAACCACCTGCGGCAAAAACATTTTTCCAGCGCCGAACAAATCGCCGACCACGCTCATGCCGTCCATCAGCGGGCCTTCGATGACCTGAATCGGGCGACCGCCCTTTCTCTCGATTTCAGCGCGCGCTTCTTCGGTATCGGCTTCGATGAACGTGGCAATGCCTCTGACCAGTGCATGCGTCAGTCGCTGTTGCAGCGACTCATCGCGCCAGGCCAGATCTTCCACCTGTTCCTTTTTCTGTCCTTTATATTGTTCAGCAAATTCGACCAGACGCTCGGTCGCGTCCGGGCGGCGGTTCAGCAGCACGTCCTCGACCTTTTCCAGCAGTTCTGGCTGAATATCGGAATACACACCAAGTTGCCCAGCATTGACGATCCCCATCGTCATACCGGCTCTGATCGCGTGATACAGAAACGCGGTATGAATCGCCTCGCGGATCGGTTCGTTGCCGCGGAACGAGAACGACACGTTCGATACCCCGCCACTGATCTTCGCGTACGGTAAAGTCTGTTTGATCGCACGCGTCGCTTCGATGAAATCGACGCCGTAGTTGTTGTGCTCCTCGATCCCGGTGGCAATGGCAAAGATATTCGGATCGAAAATGATGTCTTCCGGCGGGAAACCAACCTTGTCGACCAGAATGCGGTAACTGCGCGTGCAGATCTCGACCTTGCGCTGCAACGTATCCGCCTGCCCCTGCTCGTCGAATGCCATGACGATCACGGCGGCACCATAGCGACGCGCCAGTTTGGCGTGGTGAATGAATTCCTCTTCGCCTTCCTTCATGCTGATCGAGTTGATGACTGACTTGCCCTGAATACATTTCAGTCCGGCCTGGATCACCGTCCACTTGCTCGAATCGAGCATGATCGGCACCTTGCAGATATCCGGCTCGGCTGCCACCAGATTGAGGAACGTCACCATGGCCTTGTGCGAATCCAGCATGGCTTCGTCCATGTTGATGTCGATGATCTGCGCGCCGTTTTCCACCTGGCTGCGCGCCACATTCAGTGCCTCCGCGTAGTTGTCGCTCAGGATCAGCCGGGCAAAAGCGCGCGAACCTGTTACATTGGTACGTTCACCAACATTCACGAACAGCGAGTCGTCGCCGATGTTGAGCGGCTCCAGCCCCGACAGGCGCAATTTTTTCGGAATGTCGGGAATCTTGCGCGGTGCAATTTCGGCGACCGATTGGGCAATGGCCTTGATATGCGCCGGCGTGGTGCCGCAGCAGCCGCCGACGATATTGACGAACCCATCCTGTGCAAAACCCTTGATCTGACTTGCAGTATATTCCGGCGATTCGTCATAGCCGGTTTCGGACAACGGATTCGGCAAGCCTGCATTGGGGTGCACGCTGATGTACACATTGGCCACCCCGGCTAGTTCCTCGATATAGGGACGCATCAACTCGGCGCCCAAAGCGCAGTTAATACCTACCGACAGCGGTCGGGTATGGCTGACCGAGTTCCAAAAGGCTTCAGGTGTTTGTCCGGACAAGGTACGACCCGAAGCATCGGTGATCGTGACTGAAATCATGATTGGCAAGCGTATGCCCTGATTCTCAAAAAACTGGTCAATCGCATACAGTGCTGCCTTGGCATTCAACGAATCGAAAATGGTTTCCACCAGCAGAATGTCGGCGCCGCCATCGACCAGGCCACGGATCGACTCGGTGTAGTCGGTTACCAATTGATCGAACGAAATATTGCGGAAACCAGGGTCGTTGACATCCGGTGAAATGGATGCGGTTTTGGTGGTCGGACCGATCACACCAGCGACAAACCGTGGCTTGTTGGGCGTTTTGTCTTCATATTCTTGCGCCGCATCGCGTGCCAGCTTGGCCGCAGCAACGTTCAGTTCGTACACCAGATCCTGCATGTGATAATCGGACATCGACGCCGCGTTGGAGTTAAACGTGTTGGTTTCGATGATATCTGCGCCCGCTTCCAGATAGCCGGCGTGAATCGAGCGGATGATGTCAGGCTGCGTCAGTGTCAGCAGATCGTTGTTGCCTCTCAGATCGTGTGCGAAGTCTGCAAAACGCTGCCCGCGGAAATCCGCCTCGGTGAGCTTGAAAGTTTGTATCATGGTGCCCATTGCGCCATCCAGAATCAGGATGCGTTGTGCAAACAGGCTTTCCAGTAAAGTGGAACGGGAGTGATTAGTCATTGATGAAAGATTTCTCGATAAGAATAGCGAAAGATTATACCTTGGTTGCGATCAGCAATTCCGCCCGGCAAATGCTGAAAGATTACTGCGCTCGATCAGAATGATGCTGCATCTGACTCAACATACGAGTGGTTCCCACGCAAAACCGCGCTTTTTGATATGCCTTTGACATAACTGATCAATCTCCCCACTTCCGGGAACTTCCTTCAGGGATATAGCAATTGCAGACGATAACCCCAGGCGTGGAGGCGACTGTTATCAAAATTCAGTTGAACTTCGATTTCCTGTTGCGGCCGCATGAATTGCAGGGATTTCTCGGATTCCGGCAAATACTCTTGCGCCGTAAATATCCGGCTGGCCAGTAATTGATCCTGCGCGTCAAGCAGTGACAATTGCAACGCCGGTAGCCCTTGGGAAAAAGATGCATGATTGCGGATCAGGGCATTCAGTGTGGCCATCTCAGGATGGCGTGCAGGATGTTTTTGCAGATCCGAGGCTTCGATGCCAATACGCTTGATGTCCTGGGGATAGGGCACGGTACACACCAGCAGTGCGCACAATCGTTCCCAATGCACGCGCGAATCGGGAAACTGCACGGTCAGTGCTGTACGATTAGTGAAAGTAATCTGACCGATCAACACGATAACCAGTAGTGCATTCGTTACACCCCATCGCCAAGGCAAGGGCCGCGAAACGCGGGGCGCATCGAAAACATCTGTGACAGTTTCCTTGTTGATCTCTTTAAAAGAGGCGATCGTCGACAGTTCCTCTACTTCTTCGACATTTTCCGATGCGGTAGCGGTTTTGGCGGAAGAACTCTCATTCATCTCATCCAGTCTTGAATCCGCAGTTTGTGGTTGCTCAGGATAAGCAAGTGTGGACTCATCTGCGGTAATCAATGTCGAAAAACCATTAAAGATCTGCTGACATTGTCCGCAGCGCACATCGCCATTATGTGCCTGCAACTGTGCAGCATTGACACGATACGCCGTTCCGCACTCAGGACATAGCGTTACCAGCGCCACAAAAGGCCCTCCGGAATGAATCGCATGGCTTGACGACGTCGTTAATGGTTACAAAAAACTGCTTCATGTGCTGGCTTCAATCCTGTCACCCCCCATCAAAGCGCTGATTATTTCATTTTTTACGCCCGGTTAACAGCACCCAGCCTTCCTGTTCTCCGGCCACACCTATGTCAAACCACGGTTGATAGGCTCGCCTTACATCTTCGGCCTGCTCCTGAAGCACCCCCGACAGTGCAATGGCCCCTTGATGTCGCACGGCACGGGCCAGAATTGGAGCCAGCACAATCAGCGGATTGGCCAGGATATTGGCGACGACAATGTCGGCCGCTTGACCACCTTGTCCATCGTGCTCGATTTCATGAGCGGCGGAAAGAAACCGATAGTGCGCGGAGTCACAGGCATTGCGCTGGGCATTTTCATCACTCGCTTTAACTGCCTGATGGTCGATATCGATGCCGGTAACGTGACTTGCGCCGAGTTTTAGCGCCGCAATGGCGAGTATGCCCGAGCCGCAACCGTAATCGATCACGGTATCGCCGGGCTGCACCTGTTCATCCAGCCAGCGCAGGCACAATTGTGTCGTGGGATGACTACCCGTACCGAAAGCAAGTCCCGGATCCAGAATGAGGTTGATCGCGTCGGGCTGGGGGGATTCGCGCCAGGTCGGCACGATCCACAAACGTGATGAAATGGATATGGGTTCGAACTGCGATTGCGTCAACCGTACCCAGTCTTGCTCGGCAACTTGCTCGGTACGATATTCAAGCGGCCCAGTGATCGTGCCATCCAAGGCAATGCAACGCGCCACGGCATCGGCATCGACAGCCTGGTCAAACAATGCTGAAATCTCCGCATTCTGCCAGATTTCCCCACCCGGCTCACCCGGTTCGCCAAAAATCATTTGTTCATCCCGGGAATCCGCCGCGGCATCATGAATATCCACCGACAATGCGCCCTGCTCCATCAGCATATCGCTGAGCAGCTCGGCTTGCGAAGCATTCGTTTTGATGATCAGCGTCACCCAGGCCATGAACGATGAAACCGCGCGATTCGGAACAGATGCCTAAGACTCAGCCTTGTTATGCAGAGCCAGTTTGTGTTCCAGATAATGTATGGAAACGCCTCCCCGCAAAAACGATGCATCTGTCAGCAAATCCCTGTGCAAGGGAATATTGGTTTTGATACCAGTCACCACCATTTCGGACAACGCAATACGCATGCGCGCAATCGCCTGCTCGCGCGTATCGCCATACGTGATGATTTTGCCGATCATCGAATCGTAGTAAGGTGGCACCATGTAATTGTGGTAGACATGCGAATCCACTCGCACCCCAGGTCCTCCCGGCGCATGGTACTGCGTAATCCGCCCAGCCGATGGCGTCAGTTTGTAAGCATCCTCGGCATTAATGCGGCACTCGATCGCGTGTCCCTTGAAGGCGATATCCTTTTGGTTGAATGACAGGCGATGTCCCGCAGCCACATTGATCTGTGCTTGCACCAGATCGATACCGGTAATGGCTTCCGTCACCGGGTGCTCGACCTGCAGGCGGGTATTCATCTCAATAAAATAAAATTCATTGTTTTCAAACAAGAATTCAAATGTCCCCACACCCCGGTACTGGATTCGACGGCAGGCATCGGCACAACGTTCACCAATCTTGTTGCGTAATTTTTCCGAAATCCCAGGCGCCGGTGCTTCTTCCAGAATCTTCTGATGGCGTCGCTGCATGGAGCAGTCCCGCTCCCCCAGATGCACGGCGTTACCGTGTTCATCGATCAATAACTGGAATTCGATATGTCTAGGATTCTCCAGAAATTTTTCGGCATAGACAACTGGATTACCAAATGCTGCCTGGGCTTCGTTGCGAGTCATGATGACCGCATTGGACAGAGCTGCCTCGGTATGCACCACGCGCATACCACGCCCGCCACCGCCACCGGCTGCCTTGATAATGATCGGATAACCGATTTCACGCACGATCTTCTTGATTTCGTCGATATTCTCCGGCAAAGCGCCATCCGATCCCGGAACACAAGGCACACCGGCATTTTTCATGGCATTCTTGGCGCTAACCTTGTCACCCATCAGACGAATCGTCTCGGGACGCGGACCAATAAATACAAAACCGCTCTTTTCCACACGCTCGGCAAAATCTGCATTCTCCGACAAAAAACCGTAACCAGGGTGAATGGCTTCGGCATCGGTCACTTCCGCCGCGCTGATGATCGCCGGAACATTTAGATAACTTTGCGCCACCGGTGCCGGACCGATGCAAACGGATTCATCAGCAAGTTTGACGTATTTTGCTTCTGCATCCGCTTCGGAATGAACAGCTACGGTTTTAATGCCCATGGCACGACAGGCACGCTGAATCCGTAGTGCTATTTCACCACGGTTCGCAATTAGAATTTTCTCAAACATGACTATTCGATCTCTATCAGAACTTTACTGAATGACGAATAGCGGCTCACCGTATTCGACCGGCTGCCCATTCTCTTGCAAAATAGCCTTGATCACGCCATTCTTGTCGGCTTCGATCTCATTGAGCAACTTCATCGCTTCAATGATGCACAGCGTATCGCCAACCTTGACGGTCTGCCCAACCTCGGCAAACGGATTCGCACCAGGCGATGCTGCACGATAGAACGTACCCACCATCGGAGATTTCACGACATGACCATCAGGCAATGAATTATTATTTTCCGACTGAACATCGGAGCTTTTGCTAGCTTCGGTCGCAGATGCTGCCACCTGCTGCATCGCAGGCATGATCGGCTGTACCGCAGGCGGCATAAACGCATAATTCTGGATCCCGGAACCCGACTTACTGATGCGCACTTTTTCTTCGCCCTCGGTAATTTCCAACTCCGCGATACTGGATTCCTCAACCAGTTCTATGAGTTTTTTAAGCTTTCTTAAATCCATTTTCAGTCTCCGGAGACACGCCCTATGTCAAAGTGATTGTTATAAAAAGAGATATAAAATAAAACGAATTATGGCCATACCTTATATGCGTGACCAGTCTGTCAAAAACTTGGTTAATCTATCCTGAATGCCATGGCGTACTGCAGTGCCAGCTCATAGCCCAGCGCCCCCAATCCACTGATCACCCCAATGGCCAGATCAGAAAAATAAGAATGATGCCTAAATGCCTCACGGCTATAAATATTTGACAGATGTACTTCGATAAAAGGCAGCTTTACTGCAGCCAAGGCATCACGCATTGCAACGCTGGTATGCGTGTAAGCAGCTGGATTGATGATGATGAAATGTGTTCCGTCGCTCATCGCTTGCTGAATTCTATTGATCAACTCAGATTCCGAATTACTCTGATAAAAATGCAGTTGCGTAACTGTATTTTCGGTCAGTCGAGATAAATTTCTGTTAATATCTTCAAGCGTAACAGCCCCATAGATTTCCGGCTCACGCAATCCCAATAAATTCAAATTGGGACCATGCACTATCAGAATATTTTTTAGTTTTTTACTTTCGACTTCCATCTGTTAATTATGGACTCTAACCATTAAATTGTACAGATTTTTGACGAAATTCGCCGAACTTAAGCTAAGTTTGTTGAAAAAATATTGAATCCAATTTTCGCAACAAAACTAAATCAAACTCAAAATTTGCTCTTCATCGATTCAAAGTCGAGAAGATCATTTTTTGATAATTTGCTGATAGCACCTCGAATCACTATAATAGCGCGCTTATTCTCAAAAAGCTGTTGTAGCTCAGTTGGTAGAGCAACTGATTCGTAATCAGTAGGTCGGAGGTTCGACTCCTCTCAACAGCAC
>JAMWZR010000053.1 GCA_024282035.1 Nitrosomonas sp. | reverse complement strand
TGACATATTCCTACGATGTTATATTGCCAATCATCCAGTGTTTCCATTAGAAATTTCCCTGGAACATACTTATCCAAAATGATGAGCATGTTGGCAGTGTCCATGCCCTTACGGGTAATTCTCTCAAGTATGCGCTCCGTCTTATTGATCATCTAACTCGACTCCTGTACTGACTGTTGTTTTTGTCCAATGGACAGATATTAAAAATACAGAATTATTTTTTGAAACATGAATAAGCACGACATACATTTGGTAATAGCCTTGCCATCACTGCATGCGTGAAGCAAAAGATATTCTGAAATTCACCAAATTACGTAGTTTCTTAGGTTTAGTTGTATTGCTAATCTCGGATTACATTCCCAAAACTTTAAAATTTCTTGTAAATACATACCGATTGGAAAAGAAATTCACTTTGAGTGTACTGATTATGTAATTGCCATATAAAAACATCATTAATCCCTGAGATCGAACATATTCGGCTCTATCGTTGCAAAACTTCCATAGAAAAAATAGAGATTTTTCAATGTGTAACTAAAGAAGCCGAGCAATTGACCGTTGGTTAGCCTCAATCATGATTTTTACAAGTTTCTACTTACTGTTCATAACTAAAAGAGGTATTTCATTATGTCAATTCAGGGATTTACACCAACGCAGATTGCAGCTTTCACAACTGACCAGATTCAAAGCCTGACAACCGATGATTTCAAGAAACTTTCCACTTCACAGATCAATGCCCTTACCAGCGAACAGATCGCTGCCATTGAAACAGAAGATCTGAGTGTACTCAGTGCCGCGCAAATCAAGGGTTTTGACGCTCAGAAATTCGCTGATGGCATGCTGGATTACCAAATTGAAGCATTAAATCAATCTCAGATTGCCGCACTGAGCACTGACCAATTATCAACACTGACAACAGATCAAATTCAAGCAATAGAAACACGCGATTTAATCAAGCTCAGCGTCGCTCAGCTTAATGCACTTACTACTGAACAATTCAATAATTTGAGTTCCGATCAATTACAATCATTGACGGCTACGCAGATCAAAGGTCTCTCGACCGATCAATTAACTGCATTGACTAGCGACAATGTTCAAATACTCACTGGAGCACAGATCGCAGCATTATCAGTCACGCAATTGAATAGCTTCGATTCGGATCAGATTGCGGCCATTGATGTCGCCGATGTGGCCGCCTTTACCGCAACCCAAGTCAAAGGAATGGGTAGCGACCAAATCGCTGCTTTAACCACTAGTCAAATTACTCAATTGAGTAAAAACCAGCTTGCAGCGCTGACAACTGATCAGATTGCCAATATCGAAACAGAAGATCTCGCAGAGATGACAAGCACCCAAATAAGTGCATTTTCAGCTAAACAGATCGCCGCATTCTCTAGTGATCAACTCAATAATCTGACATCGGGTCAAATTCAGGCATTAACTGCAGCACAAATTAAAGGACTGACAACGGATCAACTGTCATCTCTAACATCCGATAATATCCAGTTGCTCACCAGCACTCAGGTGGCGGCATTATCATCAACGCAGTTAAACAGTCTTGATAGCGATCAAATTGCTGCCCTCGATACCGAAGATGTAGCTGCTCTGACAGCAGCCCAAATCAAAGGCCTTGGCACGACACAAATTCAGGATCTGACTTCTGATCAAATTCAGGCACTGACTGCCACACAGATCAAGGGGCTTACAACTGATCAGATTACCAATATCGAAACAGATGATCTTGCAGCAATGTCTAGCAGTCAAATCGCTGCATTCTCAGCACAGCAGATCGTTGCATTCACCAGCGACCAACTGAATAACATGACATCGGATCAGATTCAGGCATTGACAGCCACGCAGATCAAAGGACTGTCCACTGATCAAGTATCGAGTCTAACGAGTGATAATATCCAGGTTCTGACCAGCACACAGGTGGCTGCAATGACTACAACGCAATTGAACAGCCTCGATAGCGATCAAATAGCCGCTCTCGATACTGAGGATGTTGCTGCCTTAACCGCAAATCAAATCAAAGGACTTAGTACCACACAAATCCAGAACCTGACTTCGGATCAATTACAGGTATTAACTGCCAATCAGATCAAAGGACTTACAACTGCACAGATCGCCAATATCGAAACAGATGATCTAGCCGCGATGACCAGCACTCAGATCGGTCTATTCTCAGCACAGCAGATCATAGCTTTCACAAGCGATCAGCTTAACAATATGACATCGGATCAGATTCAGGCATTGACGGCTACACAGATCAAAGGAATGACCACTGATCAAGTGTCGAGTTTGACGAGTGATAATATCCAGTTACTGACTAGCACTCAGGTTGCTTCGTTGTCTGCAGCACAGTTGAATAGTCTCGATAGCGATCAGATAGCTGCTCTTGACACCGAAGATGTAGCGGCATTAACCGCTTCCCAAATCAAGGATCTAGGTACGACTCAAATTCAGGATTTGACTTCCGATCAAGTCCAGGCATTGAGCGCCGTTCAAATCAAAAGTCTCACTACCGATCAGATTGCCAATATTGAAACAGATGATCTTGCTGCAATGTCCAGTAGCCAAATTGCCGCATTTTCAGCTCAGCAGGTCGTTGCTTTCACAAGCGACCAACTCAACAACATGACATCTGATCAGATTCAAGCATTGACGGCTACTCAGATCAAAGGATTAACCACTGACCAAGTGTCGAGCTTGACGAGTGATAACATTCAGTTACTGACTAGCGATCAGGTTGCTGCATTGTCGACTGCTCAGTTAAATAGTCTAGACAGCGATCAAATAGCCGCCCTCGATACCGAGGATGTGGCCGCCATGACCGCAACGCAAATCAAAGGACTGGGTACTGATCAAGTTGTAGCGCTAACCACTAGTCAAGCTGCTGCATTGCAATACGCACAGATTGCTGCACTCAGTGTGGATCAAATTGAAGTCTTTGAAACCGATGATTTAGCACAATTAAGTAGTGACAACATCAAAGCACTGTCGTCCGCGCAAATCAGGGCACTGAGCACTGATCAGATTAGCAGTCTATCTACTGATCAAATCGCAGGATTGAATGCTGCACAAGTTGCCGTAATGACATCAGATCAAATCGGTACACTCTCAACAGATAGCATTCAAGCGCTGACCACAGCACAGGTCAAAGCACTGACAAGTGAGCAGATTTCCGGCTTGACCACGGACCAGATATCGAGCTTGGAAAGCGATGATTTGCAGGCATTGACCGCCGTACAGATCAAGTTGTTTAGCACCGATCAAATCACCAATGGTCTTTCAACAGATCAGATACAGCAACTGAGTACAACACAAATTGCTGCACTGACGACGGCTCAAATCGAGAATCTGAGCACAGATCAGATTGATGCATTATCGACGGATCAGGTACGTGCAATGACAGCAACTCAGGTTGCAGCGCTTACCACCGATCAGATTCCTTATCTGCACTTCTAATCGGAAACAGATCTGTAGTTTTATGCAACTTATCCCCACGGTATGGTCTATCACGATCAATACCGTGGGTTTTTTCTGGGAGAACATTGAATGTCTGAACAATTACAATCCGACTACACTGCCTGGATACAAGGTATCTGGCAAAGAAATGTTAAATTTTCCGATCTTGTTACCTATGCCAATCAGAAAAATTTCCCAGCTAGTCTTGCTGCCGTACTCTATCAGACCTGGTTGAAACGTAACCGTACCACAGACGACGTATTTGCTTGGTTTAATCTGGGCGTCAGTCTATTCTCAGAGAAAGACTTTGTTGGCGCCCAAGAAGCCTATGAAGCTGCATTAGCCATCAAACCCAATTTTGTCGCAGCGCGATTCAATCTCGGATTAATTTACGAACGACTAAACAATGCCCAGACTGCACTCACTCAGTGGAAACAAGTGGAAGAAACAGCCAATTCAGATGCGCCAGAAGAACTCGCCGTACTGATTTCAGCGCTGAATAGCACTGGCCGATTACAAGAAACACTCAAGCAATATCAACTCGCATGCGGGGCCCTGGAAAAAAGCCTGTTACTGAAGCCCAATCAATCCGATGTCATTCATCACTTGATCTTCATGCGTCAAAAACAATGCCGTTGGCCGATTTATGAACCAGTTGGCGCTACCGACGCAAGCACCTTGCGTAAATCAACTTCTGCCCTTGCAATGCTGAACATTTCTGATGAACCCAGTACCCAGCTCGCGGCCGCACTAAACTTTAGCCGGACAAAAATACCAGTAGGCTTGCCCAGACTTGCCCCGCTCCACGGGTACCGGCATGAAAAAATTCGTATCGCCTATTGCTCAGGTGATTTCTGTACACATCCGGTTGCCATGCTGACCGTAGAATTGTTCGAACAACACGACAAGGATAAATTTGAGATTTATGCATTCTGTTGGTCGCCCAATGATGGTTCGAAATTACGCCAGCGGATTATCCAGGGTGTGGATCACTACATACCAATCCATAACCTGAACGATGAAGAATCGGCAAAGCTGATCCGGGAACACGAAATCGACATTCTCATCGATCTTCACGGACAAACAAACAAAGCACGAATTCAGATGCTGGCTCACCGCCCCGCACCGATCCAGATCACCTACCTGGGTCTTCCAGCAACGACAGGACTGCCTTGTGTCGATTATGTGATTGCAGACCGGTTCCTCATCCCCGAGGAATACGCAGGATTTTATTCCGAGAAACCACTCTACATGCCCGATATATATCAGGTAAGTGATCGTAAACGTGAAATCAGCCCGGTCCCTTCCAAAGAATCCTGTGGATTGCCTGATAACAAATTCGTCTTCTGTTCCTTTAATAATAATCACAAGTACACTCTCGAAGTATTCACAACATGGATGAATATCCTGCGGCATGTACCCGATAGCGTTTTATGGTTGCTTTCCGATAACCCTTGGGCAGAAACCAATCTCAGGAAACAAGCAGAACTACAAGGCATCGATCCGACAAGGCTTTTCTTCGCGGAACGTACCTTACCGGCCGATTATCTGGCGCGCTATTATGTTGCCGATCTGTTTCTGGATACATTTCCCTTCAATGCTGGAACCACGGCCAACGATGCATTGTGGATGGAACTCCCCGTTCTTACACTATGTGGTCGTTCGTTTGCTTCCCGAATGGCCGGTGCTTTGCTAACCGCCGCAGATCTACCTGAACTCATCACATACGATCTGGAAACTTATGAAAATAAAGCAGTAGAACTGGCGAATAATCGCATTTCACTAGAAGCTATACGTCAGAAACTCACAGACGCCAAAGAAAATAGCGCTCTTTTTAACACTACCCGATTCGCAAGAAATCTTGAGAAACATTATATTGAGTTGGCTGCCAGCTTAAATCAGCATGCACCAGATACTCAGCTTATTGTAGATACCAATGCGGCTTTAAAACAGATCCAGAAACTTATGAACATTAACGATGTAGCAGTAAAAGCCGAACGTCTCCAGACACAAGGCGATATCAATGGTGCCATCCAAACTTATCGTCATTGGCTTGAGTGCTCCAATTCACAAGATAAATGGATAGCCCAATTCAATCTGGGCGCATTGCTTAATGGCAGTGGTGATTTTGCCGGAGCACAACAGGCCTTCCGAGCTGTACTCGAGCAACGACCTGATTTTACTCAAGCAAGAACAGCGCTTAAATTATTGCAAGGCCATCATCAGAACAAACTACTTGAACTTGTACCTTGATCTGGTCTCGCCATCTGCAATGAAAATTACTTCTTAATTTGGAACCGGAGATCAATATAACGGCCTCAGTTCGCGGTTTTGTTAAACTGCGAACTGTCATCAGGGGGTCGTTAGTGAATTTTCAAATGCAAAAAATATTCTCATAAAGTGGGCGCTACTCAATAGCAGTCCCTATCCTGAGAATCCCAAATTACACCTCTCCAGACTGTGGCATATGCCCCTGACCGAATTTCATTAGTACTTAGACAAGAATAAGGCTTGCTTACACAGAACCCAAATCGCCTCAACCTCATGGAGACTTGAAAAGAAAGCCCTGGATGGGCATTTAATCGAGGATTATCCATTCTGTCGAAGTTTTTTCGATAAAAAAACCTTTACAAATCAGAATGCAGTATCCTTTTTAACTTCTATGCGCTTATCGATACCAATACTAACTTTTGTAGATCTCCTCTTGAGATAACTCTACCTGTGTGAAAAATCACAGCCTTGAACTCGTAAACCATGTTTACATTACGAAAAACTTGATTCGTATAGTTCAGCCCTTTACCACATCCAAGTGATTAACACCAATTTGTTATTTAGTATCAATAGTCGATTAAAACAAATACTTAATTACATTTTGAAAATGCGTAGTGACGGCTGCGTTACACATTTTCTTTGAAAATAATAAAACAAAACCGGAGGATATTCTGATGGAAAGTCTTGCGCATGCCAATCTTTTTGAATTAAGCCGTGGCCCTCTTCAAATTACATATTCCAACATTATCGGCTTACCAATTTTCAACTGCCGCATAAAACAACAGCATTGGGTATTTCGTGGTAACGAAATCCAGATTCAGGATACACACCTCGGTCAATTGATCACGGTAACACTCGAGAACGCACCAGAAGATGGTGAAGTCATTTTCACGCTGATTTTACCGACGATAACGGTGAAATCAGTTGCCACTGAGACTCGCATCCAAGTTATTGGTATCACGACCTACAAAACATCACACGCCTACCGTCAATTCAAATCTCAATCCAACTACTCCATCGTGAACTTACATGGTACAGCACAGTTTGCTCTTACCCAGTTAAACACTTCCACTCTAAAACCAAGATCAGCTCATTATTCCCTATAATCTAGCAGGGCAATTGAAAGTTGAGATTAAGTGATTATTATCTTAATGAAAATCTTTACTCATAAAAGTAATGCAGAAAATGTGCAAGAAGCGAAGAAATCATTCACCGGAATTTAAATCAAAAGTTGCGCTGCTGCGTTAAAGCGAGATTGGTCGCTAACAGAGTTAGCTCAACAGTGTGGCATAAACAGTAATCTAGTTTTGAAGTAGAAGAAACAGCTGATTGATAACAGCGTTGAAATATTTGCATCGGGTAAAGGATTGGCACCGGATAGAGAATCAGAAATCAGTCGTTGCAGGCAAAGTTTGGTCAATCGATAATGGATAATAATATTTTGTCCAAAGTGCTCATTCGTTAGGGCGGGAGCGCAGAAAAGACATAGTTCAGGAAGCACATCTATTACATAAGGGGCAGCGTTGCGAATTGCCAGACATCCCAAGTATTATCAGCCGCAACCGGAAACCAAAGAAAATCTGCACTGATGTGCTTGATCGATTGCATTCGCATGGATAAATCTTTTCTCGATTCACGGTGGATAATTGATGCGTTGACAGATCATGGCTATGAAGCTGATAGAAACGTGTGTAGCGTTTAATTCTACTCATAGGTATATTGATGATTCATCCTGACCTGAAGACTTCGAAACCACATCCGCTGCGCAATCAATATCCTTATCTGTTGCGCGGCCTGCAAATCAACCGAGAAGGTTGAATTCATCCTGAAAAACATCAGACCTTGGTGGCAGCACCCGATCAAGTCTGTCATGAATTCATCAAGCTGTCGGAAGCAGGTAGATGGTCGGAAAATTTACTCTTGAGACATCTATCCAAAAATTGGGATCCATTTCCAGGAGAATTCAAGAAATTATTGTAAGGGACAAACCGGATACTAATCAGATTGGTCTCATACAATATCTCTTCTCATGAATTATTCACTATTCATGATCTATTATTGGCTACTTACGGGCAATTCCAGTAATTTCCGAATGCCCACCGGGTCTTCTTTAAGTAATGGCACGACCGCAAAACGCTGTGTATGCATAGAAGAAACTGTTTCGATATAAGCAAGTTCATTATTGGCTCGTTGACACAATAAGGGTGAGTGGACAGTTGTTGCTGCAACGCTATTATTGATGATCCAAGCCCATGGTTCGATACCAGCACGGCGCAAATCAGCTTGCAAATTAGCAGCTTCCAGTACCGGTGTCGTTTCAGCCAAGCTGACTAGGAGTATTTTGGTTTGCTTGGGATTTTGTAGTTGCATCATCGGTGTGGTGTAGTGCGCGATGGAATGACTGTCCATTTGTTTGACGATTTCACGATGATAAGCACCCGTGGCATCCAACAGCAATAACGTATGACCAGTCGGCGCGGTATCCATCACCACGAATTTTTTTCCAGCCTCACGGATCATGCGCGAGAATGCCTGAAATACCGCGATCTCCTCGGTACACGGTGAACGCAAATCCTCTTCTAATAACGCTCTACCTTGAGCATCCAGATGCGATCCCTTGGTTTTCAAAACATGCTGCCGATAACGCTCGGTTTCTATATGTGGATCAATCCTGTCTACTTGCAGGTTATCCATCGCGCCACTGAGGGTTTCGCTTAAGTGTGCTGCCGGATCCGATGTGGTCAGGTGCACTGTTAAGCCACGATGCGCCAGACTCACGGCAATGGCCGCCGCCAAGGTGGTTTTACCGACACCGCCTTTTCCCATGAGCATAATTAAACCGCAATTATCCTGGGCAATCTCGTCGATCAATCCGTTTAATCGCGGAAATGGGATGGCTTGATGCAACGCATCGTTATCATCAGAAACAGGCAATTCTTCCATCAGTAATAGGCGTAAAGCACCCAGTCCAACTAGATTGAAGGATTTAAGTGTAATGTGATCGCATGGTAGCGATTTGAGAATTTCCGGAATGGCTGCAAGCGTTTTCCGCTCTCGCTGAAAGATGGCGGCTGCCAAATCATCCCGTGCAGCTTCCGATGCCGGTAGCAAACCATTGATGACCAGGAATTGATTGGTCAAACCGATGGACGTGAGTTCTTCCTGTGTTCGCGCTACTTCGCGTAACGTGGCTTGCTGCGCACGAGCCACCAATACGAGTCGGGTACGTTGCGAATCGGCAAGCGCATCGACTGCTGCTTTGTATTGTGTGTGTTGTTTTTCTAATCCAGCCAGTGGACCAAGGCATGACGCGTTGCCTTTGCCTTCCTCAAGAAAATCACTCCATACCCCGGGCAATTGCAGCAGCCGGATGGTGTGACCGGTCGGCGCAGTGTCAAAAATAATATGATCATAAACGGCAGTCAGCTCTGAATCGATTAATAGTGCAGTAAATTCATCGAAAGCAGCAATTTCGGTCGTACAAGCACCGGATAATTGTTCTTCGATGCCTTTGACCACCGTGTCAGATAATATACCGCGAACTGGATTGACAATGCGATCACGATAGGTTTGCGCTGCTGCCTGTGGATCAATCTCCAGAGCGTCTAAACGAGGCACTGCGGCAATCGCTGTAATCCGATTGCCGATCGTGATACCGAATACCTGACCCACATTAGAGGCAGGATCGGTGCTAACCAATAATACCCGCTGACCGGCATCGGCCAGCGTAATCGCTGTTGCACAAGCTAATGAAGTTTTGCCGACGCCGCCCTTTCCCGTAAAGAATAAAAATCGCGGCGGTTGATCGAGGAATCTGAGCTGCATCATGCAAGTAGCTCAAGTTTATGTTAGCAACAGCCGCCGCAACAACTGGATTCTTCGGTTTTTTCTTCCAAGGCTGCTCCAGTCCAACGCGCCAGTTCATTACGTTTCGGATAGCGACCTGCCAGTGCCACTTCCCCATCCACCAGGATTAATGGCAGCGCTTCCGCACCGGAGCGTTCCAAGAATGCTTTCACTGTCGAATTATCAACAAAAGCCATCGGTTGTTGTGCCAGATTAAAACGCTCAATTGCGGCACCTTGTTGTTTGGCCCAATCGACATCTGCGGAAAAGTTGATGAGCTCACGATCAGCATCGGCTCCACATACACCTGAGCTACAGCATAAAGCCGGGTCAAAAACATGGATAGTTGTCATTTTGATTTTCCTATAAAGTTGATGTGATCACTGAAAACCGGACACCCCAGTTAAGCAGTTTTTTCCATTTCCTTCTGTATCTATTTCATCTTGATTAGGGCTTTGGTATATCAAGTATGAATGCAGTCGATGGCAATTATAAAACATGGGAATATAGTGCAACACATTTTACTGAGCTGCATAACGTGTTTTTTGATTGCGCCAGTGAACTCACTCTTGTTTGAGGCTAGCTAAAAAGCTTTCTGCCACATAGCTGTCATTTTGTTGTCATGGTCGGTGCCTACACTGCCCTGGATCGCAATTCGCGCATTGTCAGGAGTTTTTTCGAAATGAAGATATTTTATGGCATCCAGGGTACAGGCAACGGACATATCACACGTAGTCGCATCATGGCCAGGGAACTTCATGCAGCCGGTATGGAAGTAACCTATCTGGTTTCCGGCAGACCTCAAGACAAGTTTTTCGACATGGATGTCTTTAATGGCTATCACTGGCGCAAAGGGCTCACTTTCAGTACCCAGAAAGGCAAGATCAATCCCTTCAGAACCGTTCTCCAGTCTGAACCCTTCCGGTTTCTACGCGATATCAGGCAACTGGATTTCACTGATTATGATGTCGTGATTTGTGATTACGAACCCGTTACAGCCTGGGCTGCACGTCAGCAAAAAAAGAAAACTATTGGCATCGGCCACCAGTATGCTTTCCAGTATGACATTCCCCGTTCCGGCAACGACCCTGTCTCCGAAATGATCATGCTAAACTTTGCTCCGGTGGATGTGGGTATCGGTTTGCATTGGCACCATTTTGACCAGCCTATCCTGCCACCAGTCATTGAAACACCCATTCAATCCCTGCCAACCCGCAAAAACAAAATCGTGGTCTATTTGCCTTTTGAGGATCAGCATGAAGTGATAAACGTACTGGCACCTTTCGATAACTTCGAATTTGTCAATTATGCTCCCGAAGTCATACCGTCTCCGCATGATCATATTCACTGCAAACCACTGTCCCTAATGGGTTTCCAACAGGATCTGGCAGATTGTGCCGGCATTATCTGCAACGCAGGTTTTGAATTAGCCAGCGAAGCGTTACAGCTCGGCAAGAAAATTCTTGTCAAGCCCCTACTTGCCCAGATGGAACAAACTTCCAATGCGGCAGCGCTCGATCAGCTTGGTTATGGAACGAAATTAAACACCCTAGATATCTCGGGTATCGAACGATGGTTGCATGAAGCTGCAGCGATTCGTGTTGTTTACCCCAATACGGCAAGATTTCTGGTGCAATGGATACAGCAAGGCATGCCACCGGT
>JAMWZR010000052.1 GCA_024282035.1 Nitrosomonas sp. | reverse complement strand
AGCTTATCACTTCCATCACGAGATTTACCCAGCCATAGATAGGTCACCGGTCCCAGTAGCACTGGCTTGACCTGTCGATGCATTTGGCGAGCACGCTGCAATGATTCCAGAAGTGGCTTGGAGTGCAATGAGAACCGTGTTTCCCGATCAAACTCGGGCACGATATAGTGATAATTAGTATCAAACCACTTGGTCATTTCTCCCGCATGCACACAAACGCATGCCGAGCCATCGCTGACGGAACGACCTCGAGCAACGCGGAAATATTGATCCAGCCCGGAACCGGTCATTCCTCGAACCCGCTCTGGAATATTACCAAGCATGAAACTGGCATCCAGAACATGATCGTACAAGGAAAAATCCCCAACAGGAATCCAGTCGAGCGCGGCCTGTTCAAGCCAGTGATGAGTTTGCAACGCAACTGCTGTATCAAGTAGTGCAGACTCGGATACCGAACCTTTCCAGTAGTTTTCCAGGGCAAACTTCAACTCCCGTTCCTTGCCAATGCGCGGAAATCCCAGGCTATGCGTTGTAACCATTCATGTACCTTCTTTCATAATTAATCAAAGCAGATTATTGTATTAGCAAGGATCGATGAGTAATAATGATAATTTATTTCTAATTGATAAGTTTTCCTAATCTATGATAGAGCATAGTCACCTGAAAATCATTCACGCGCTGCAGGCGCACGGCACATTGACTGAAGCCGCCAATGCTTTATGTTTGAGTCAACCTGCGTTATCTCATCAGATCAGTTATCTGGAAAAGAAACTGGGTGTCACTTTGTGGGAACGGGAAGGTCGCAACTTGCGCCTGACCCAGGCCGGGAAACTACTGCTCGATACCGCCAATCAAGTCTTGCCAGCGCTTGCACAGGCGGAAAAAACCCTCAAAGCCTACAGCGAAGGTCGCCAGGGCGTCTTGCGTGTCGGTGTGGAATGTTATCCCTGCTTTGAATGGCTCACAGGCATGATCGGCCAGTACATGCAGCACATGCCCGATATCGATGTCGACATCGTGCAGAAATTTCAGTTTACCGGACTGGAAGGCTTGTTAAATCATCACATCGATGTGTTGATCACTCCCGATTTGGTCAAGAAAGACAAAGTTACATACGAAATTCTGGCGGAATACCAGTTGGTTCTGCTGGTTGCAGAAGCGCATCCCCTAGCGAATCAACAACAAATCACCCCTGAACTGCTCGCCGCGGAAACACTATTGACCTTCCCAGTGCCAATTGAACGGCTCGACATCCTCACCCATTTCCTGACTCCCGCACAGCTTGCCCCCGAAAAACTAAAACCGATCGAATCTCTGGAAATCATGCTGCAAATGACCGCCCTCAACCGCGGTGTGTGCGTCCTGCCGGAATGGCTCGCTGACATCAAGAACAAAGACTTGAATCTCAAAAAAATCCAAATCGGCGATCAAGGACTTTTTCAGAAATTGTATTTGGCGATGCGGAAAATGGATAAGGCGATTCCGTATATACGTGAGTTTATAGCGGTGGGACGAAAAACGGCTGAAAATTCTTTGATACAACTTATAGTGCAATCGTAAAAACACGCCGTCAGAAATAAATATACTCCAACAACTTCTTGGATTTCTCATGAGGTTGAGGAAGCGGACCCCCTTTATACTTTCCTTCATAAAAATCATTGACTCGTTCTTTCCATTTTCCACTTCGTTGGGAATGTGGGTCAATTTTCAGTCGGTCTAATACTCGAACCAAATGAGGAAAGAAACTTGGATGGTGATCATGAACCAAGTTGAGCACCTCAACCACATTGGTATATTTTGTTCCTACCGGTCGCTCCTGTTTTTTACTTTCGATACCACAAATCAGAGCTGCCCACCCTTCCAGGTTTTTTCTATCGATTGATTTCTTAACAACTAAAAATTCTTGAATGGATTTCCCCAATAAATCATAAGCATCACCTAAATATCCAGCTTGTACTTCCGCACATAAAACCTTGTGATTGGTAATAAATTGTTCTTTTCTAATATCAAAATAAGTTGCAGTTTGAGATTCAGCATTTAACGATAGCGACGAGAATGGAACAAGCTCAAAGCATTCCTTTTGAACAATCTTAAGCTTCCATTTTCCATCAGTTATACATTTAAACGGCTCGATTTCCGGCCGCTGCGTATAAATCTTGAAATAGGCTCTCCCTTTTGCTTCAGAAATGATTACACATTCTTCATCAGCTACAAACAAATGCAGTCCGTTTGAACAAAAATTATCGGCATGTTGCGCGCGCCAATTTTCTTCCGGGAGCTGATGATAAATCCACATCAATAATGCCCCTTGCTTGCGGTAAAAATCAGTCCTTTCTACAACGATCTGTGGATAAATATCAGATATCTGCGCTTCGAAAACTATTCGTTGTCCATTCCATTTTGAAGCAACATCTGGTTTCCTCCAGCCATCAGCAAAAGTGGCCCATCTTTTTTCAATTTCTGGTTCTGAAAATGCTGTATCAGAGCGAAGGATCCTTGCTATGAATTCTTTAGTCTGAATGTGCCGAGTACCCTCGCGTTGACCATGATAACGAATCCGATTTTGAACTTCGGGAGAGATGATTCGATTCTGCTGGTAGATACATTCAGCCTTATCTGCGGCACTCTTTTCTTTGTGCGCAAAATAATGGCCACCACGCTCATGCTTGCGAAGTAACACATCATGTCCACAACAGAGACATGAAAAAATTTCCCCATTTTCTTGCCGGATTTTAGTACGCAAACAGTGAATTTGTTCTTCAGTTTGAGTCACCATCCATTTTTTAACCTCAATGATCTCGCCATCAGAGGCACGGCGAACAAACTCTACTTGCAACGTATTTGTACTTTTAGCTCGATCATTTGGATTAAAGTGGATAACCATAGATTCTTAACCAAACAACATAGTCAGTAAAACCATAAAACTTTCTTCAGTGCAGATAGTTATCAAAAATACATTATCTCGCAGAATATCCCGCTAAACTATCGCCCTTCTAATCTCACTCATTACCATGGACGAACAATCCAGCCTGTTGGCGTTATTCACCAGTAGTTTCCTTGCTGCTACTCTGCTGCCTGGTGGCTCTGAAGCAGTGCTTGTTGGCGTATTGATGGCTTATCCGGATTTACACTGGCCAGCACTCATTTTGGCGACGATCGGTAATACACTTGGCGGCATGACTTCATACTTGATCGGACGGTTGCTGCCTGATGAAAAGGCTTTACTGAAGAAAGCAGGAGGAAGTGCTCGCGGACTGGAATGGGTGAGTCGACATGGTGCTCCGATTCTGCTGCTATCCTGGGCACCATTGATTGGTGATTTGTTATGCGTTGCTGCTGGTTGGTTACGCACCAATTGGCTTGGGGCGTTGTTTTTTATTGCCGTGGGAAAGTTTGCGCGCTATTGGGTAATTGCGACAGCCATGCAATGATGGATTCTGCTCAGCGATTCAGTTCATTCGCATCGTACGATGAAACAAACTGAATCGTCGTATCGTGATGAGTTTTTTAATTCTCGAATAATTTTTGCAACTCACCGCTTTGATACATTTCAGTAACGATATCCGAGCCACCAATGAATTCACCGTTGACATATAACTGGGGAATGGTTGGCCAGTTTGAATAGTCCTTGATCCCTTGTCTGATTTCCGGATCGGATAGCACATCTACAGAAAATAGGTTATCAACACCACAAGCCTTCAGAATATTCACTGCATTGGCAGAAAATCCGCATTGGGGTTGATCTGGTGTACCTTTCATGTAGAGAACCACAGGGTGCGTGGTAATTTGTTGCTCGATCAAATCTTCAACATTCATAGTGTTCAATTCTCCAATAAATCATTCCTAGAACCTAAATATTATACATTTTTTTATTTCGAAGCCCATGCCGATCAAATATCATGACCGCATTTGACCACCGCTGACTCGCATTATGCCAGCCAAATCCGGATGGGAACACATATTACTAAAATCTGCCTGCTGCAACAATTCTCTGCAAGCTTCAGCCTGATCGTGCCCGTGTTCAAGTAGCAACCATCCCATTGTAGCGAGGTGGTGCGGCGCAGCAGCGATAATCTGTTGAATGCATGCCAATCCATTATCTTCGGCTGCAAGTGCAACCTGTGGTTCGAAGCGCAAATCACCCTGCTGCAAATGCAGATCGTCGCGCGCCACATAAGGCGGATTCGAGACTATCAGATCGAATCTTTCTCCAGAAAGTTCATCGAACCAGTTCCCTGTGACAAAGTTAACATTGTCGACTCGCAGAGTCCTAGCATTTTCCCGACAAACCGCCAGAGCTGCAGGAGAAACATCCACTGCGACCATTTGTGCAAGCGGTCTATGCTTGGCTAGGGTAAGCGCGATAGCACCACTACCCGTTCCAAGATCCAGAATCCTGCATGATCGATCAGGCGGTATCCTCTCTAGTGCCAGTTCCACCAGTAATTCGGTTTCCGGACGAGGAATCAAAACAGCTTCGTTGACTTTGAAAGTCAGATCATAGAAATCCCGTTTTCCGATCAAATAGGCAATCGGTACACCTTGAATTCGGCGTTGCAGCAATTGCTGAAAGGATTGTTTCTGCGTCGCAGTCAATTCATATTCGGGATATGTCAATAAAAAGGCATACTCGACTTTCAGGACGTGCTGCAGCAACAAACGCACATCGACAGACTCGAGGGCATGACGGGTATCTGTTATGACTTGCGCTATGGTCAGGGAATGCATCAGGAACAATGCAGAATAAGGAGTTATGGGAAAGGGAGGTTATTCCTGCACTGAGGCAGCTAACAGCTCTGCCTGATGCTCTGCTGCCAGAGCCGAGCACAGTTCTTCAATATCACCATCCATGATCTGATCCATTTTGTAGAGTGTCAGGTTGATACGGTGATCGGTAACTCGACCTTGCGGGAAGTTGTAGGTCCGGATCCGTTCCGAACGTTCTCCGGTCCCCACCAGTGATTTGCGTGTGGCGGCCTGTTCGGCGTGCTGAGCACGCATCTGCTTGTCATGAATCCGAGCCGCCAGCACACTCAGTGCCTGTGCCTTGTTTTTATGTTGCGACCGACCATCCTGGCATTCAACAACGATACCGGTAGGCAAATGCGTAACCCTGACGGCAGAGTCCGTTTTGTTAATATGCTGCCCTCCCGCTCCCGAAGCACGAAAGGTATCGATACGCAATTCGGCAGGATTCAGCACCACCTCACTGATCTCATCAGCTTCCGGCATGACTGCGACGGTACAAGTCGAAGTATGTACCCTTCCTTGCGTTTCGGTAACAGGTACGCGCTGCACACGGTGTCCACCGGATTCAAACTTAAGTCGTGAATAGGCACCATGCCCGACTATTTTAACGATGATTTCCTTGAAGCCACCAATATCAGACAAACTTTGCGAAATGATTTCGACTTGCCACCCTCGTCTTTCGGCATATCGAGAATACATACGAAACAGGTTGCCCGCGAACAGGGCGGACTCGTCACCTCCTGTACCAGCCCGAATTTCGAGAAATATATTCCTTTCATCGTTGGGGTCCTTGGGTAACAACTGTTTCTGAATTTCAGATTCGATTTGTCCCAGTTTTTCTTTTCCCGATTGAATTTCGGTTTCAGCAAAGGCTCGCATTTCCAGATCGGCATGCATTTCCCGCGCAGTTTGAATATCCTGTTCGCATTGCTGATAGGTACGATAGAGCTCAACAATGGGAATAATCTCAGAATGTTCGCGCGTCAATTTGCGGTAACTATCCAGATCGGATGTCGCTGACTCACTGCTGAGCAAATGATTCAATTCTTCCAGCCGCACACTCAGGCGAGTGAGCCTATCGGTTATGTTTTTATTCATTGCGGGCGATGTAATTGGTATAGCCGATTGATCAAATCGGCTAATTCCTCGCGTTCTTCTACCGCCGCATGATTCAATGCACTGGATGGCACATGCAGAAATTTGTTGGTCAGACTGTTACTGAGCAATTCGATGACTTTCCTGGGATCTTCGCCCTTTTCCAGCAATTTGTGAGCACGTTCCAGCTCATGACGACGATAGCGTTCGCCCTGATCGCGCAACGCACGAATGGTTGGAACCATTTCACGTGTCGCCACCCAGCGCATGAAATCGATCACGTTGGTATCGATGATAGTCTCGGCCTGGGCAACGGCACTTTGGCGGGAATCCAGACCTTCCTTGACGATCTCTGACAAATCATCGACATAGTAGAGAAATACATCGTCGAGCTCGGCCACTTCGGACTCGACATCCCGCGGGACGGCCAAATCCACGATAAACAATGGTCGGTGCTTGCGAATCTTAATGGCACGTTCAACCATGCCTTTACCGAGTATCGGTAACGGACTCGCGGTACAGGTCACGACGATATCATGTAGCGCTAACTGGTCGGGTAAATCACTTAACGTAATGGTTTGCGCATTGAAGCGTCGAGCCAGGGCTTCAGCGCGTTCTGTAGTACGGTTGGCCACGGTGATTTTTTTGGGATTACGTGCAGCAAAATGATTCGAGCACAGTTCGATCATTTCACCAGCTCCGATAAACAACACTCGCTGTTCGCTGATATCACCGAAAATACGTTCAGCCAAGCGTGCTGCCGCCGCTGCCATGGAAACCGAATTGGCACCGATTTCAGTGGAAGTACGTACTTCCTTGGCCACATAAAAAGTGCGCTGAAACAGCTTGTGCAACATCAAACCAAGTGTACCAGCGTGTTCCGCAGATTTGACCGCATTCTTGAATTGTCCCAGAATCTGGGGTTCTCCCAGAACCATGGAATCGAGTCCACTAGCTACCCGAAAAGCGTGTTTCACCGCTTTCTCGCGTGGCAGTTTGTACAAATACGGATCAAGTTCACGGGTTGGCAAGCGATGAAAATCCGCTAACCAGGACATTGCATCTTCCGGTTTGTCCGTACAGCAATATACTTCTGTACGGTTGCATGTTGAAACAATCGCCGCTTCCCTGATCGGATCACGGCCAACCAGGTCATGCAAAGCATGCTCCATGGTATTTTCCGGAAAAGTAACCTGCTCGCGCACGTCTAGCGGCGCAGTATTATGATTGATACCAAAGGCAAATAACTGCATGAAAGAAATTGTTCAACAATGTAAGCAACTGGTCATGAATAGCCCGCTATTATAGTCGCAGCATTTGTCAAATACCATCGCTAGAAATAATTTATCTTTCCAATATTTATACTAGGAAACCTGAAAAAAAGACTGAATTCAAGGTCGTATTGTTGTATTGCACAAAAAAACGAGAAAAAAACATATCGACCAATTGTGCTGCACATTCTTAGCTGGGTTATCGAACCCACGCATATTTGCCATTTTTTCAGAGCTTCCCCGCATCGTCCATCAATGCCATGCCGTAATCGGAATGATGGAAATGCTGTTTTTTGGCGATCCTTCGATAATTCTGTCGCTGTAATTCAGATATACCAATACATTCCGCTTGGCATCATAAAATCGCACAACCTGCATTGACTTGAACAGCAGCGATGTGCTTTTCTTGAACACTTCCTTGCCATCTTCCTTGCCGTTCTTCACGTTTTCCGGCAATGTTATCGGACCGATTTGGCGGCATGCAATTGAAGCATCCGAACTATCCTCGGCAACACCTACTGCTCCACTCACTCCTCCTTTTTTGGCTCGACTCAGGTAGCATGTGGCCCCGGGTATTTCAGGATCATCAAATGCCTCAATTACTATTTTGTCGTTGGCACCAAGAATCTTGAACACGGTTGAGACACTACCGATTTCTTCAGCCCATAATTGACCTGAAAAACATAGTGCCATCACCAGCGTTCCACAATAGCAAAACTGCTTTGTCATTTCATTCCACAATTTTTGTAGCTTCATCAATTCCCCCATTTATCAGGTTGATCGATTCCCTTCATTCGGCAAGTATACTGTCATCCAGAATTTCTGGCCGACATCAAAACTTACAATGCATCAATTTGTACTGGAGTTCCGACCTCAACCAGATCGAACAGTTCCAATAACTCGCAATTGCGCATCCGAATACAACCAATCGATCCAGGCTTGCCCATCTCGACACGATCCGGGCTACCATGAATATAAATGTATCGGCGCATGGTATCAACATTCCCCAGACGATTAAAACCCGGCTCGCAACCCGAAAGCCACAAGATACGTGTCAGGATCCAGTCTCGTTGCGGGTGTTGCTGTTCCAGTTCGGCACTGTAAATCTCACCGGTTGGCCTGCGTTTGACAAATACTGTATTGACTGGTTGTCCCGCGCCAATCTTGGCGCGAATGACATGTTTGCCCAATGGCGTACAAAAACTGCCATTTTGTTGTCCTGTTCCTTTCTTCGCCGATGAAATCAGATAGCGCTTGCTGATTTCTCCGTGATCATCTAGTAATTCAAGCTGTTGCTGCGCAATATTGATGATAATCTTCATCCTGTTTTCCGCTCTGCACGATTGCGTCGCTGTGCAAAAAACTGCTTCAGCAACGCACTGGATTCCTCTGCCATTATTCCCGCCGTAACCTGCATATGATGATTGAGTCGATTTTCAGCTGGCAAATCAATGATGCTACCGCACGCTCCGGTTTTGGGATCCGTGGCAGCAAAAACCAGCCGTCCAATTCGGGCATGGAACATTGCACCCAAGCACATCGTGCAGGGTTCCAAGGTGACATACAGCGTACATCCTGACAATCGGTAATTCTGCAGATATAGTGCCGCATCGCGCATGGCCACAATTTCAGCGTGCGCCGTAGGATCAGCGTGTGCAATGGGCCGGTTGAACCCCTGACCGATGACCATGCCCTGATGTACCACGATTGCTCCCACTGGCACCTCACCAATTATTTGCGCTTGCCGAGCCAGATCCAGAGCCACTTGCATGAACTCCCCATCAACGTCCAGCACGTTTACACTCCGCCCATTGCTTGGCTTGATCCTTACTGAAATTGTTCCTTTGCATGTCATTCATTCGTGCTGACTCGGTCCAATTTATGCTACATTGCTCGACTATAAGCGACACTATCCGTTGACCCAAGATCACTGTTCCAATTCCTAACGCTTGTACCATGGCCACCGAAAACGATACGCCCCTTCACACCATCCGGGATTATTTGCGATATGCAGTCAGCCGGTTCAATCAATCCGGCCTGTATTTTGGTCATGGCTTGTCGAATGCTTACGATGAAGCGGCGTATCTTATTCTTAAAACGCTGCATTTGCCACTGGATCAACTCGAACCTTTTCTCGATGCCCGACTGTTTGCCGAGGAACGCCAGCAACTCATCAGCATAATTGAGCGTCGTGCCACAGACCGGATTCCCGCAGCATATCTGACCCATGAAGCCTGGCTGGGTGATTACCGTTTTTACGTCGATGAGCGCGTGATCATTCCACGTTCGTTTATCGCCGAGCTGTTACAAACCGGACTGTCGCCGTGGATTGAAGATCCGGCCAGCCTATCGTCCGCGCTCGACTTATGCACCGGTTCTGGTTGCCTCGCCATACTGATGGCCGATGCCTTTGAATTTGCCGATATCGATGCAGTCGATATTTCCCCTCAGGCTCTCGAGGTCGCCAATCGCAATGTTCAGGAGTATGGATTACAGCACAGAATCCACGTATTGGCATCTGACATATACTCAGCCCTGTCCGGGAAACAGTATGACCTGATCGTCAGCAATCCACCTTATGTCAATGCCGAATCCATGGCACAACTTCCGGCCGAGTACCAGCATGAACCGCAACTTGCTCTTGCCAGTGGCAGCGATGGCCTGGATGCAACCCGCATCATTCTGCAACAAGCTGCACAGTATTTAACCCCGAATGGCTTGCTTCTGGTGGAAATTGGTCACAATCGTGATGCGCTCGAACAGGCTTACCCACAAACTCCATTCACCTGGCTGGAAACCAGTAGCGGCGATGAACATGTTTTTCTGCTCCAGCGCGATCAATTACCTGGAAATCCCTGAAAAAACCGTTACTACCGCTTCACCACTGCCGACACGTGTGTGAAATCAATCCGACATACCCAGAATTGCCTCAGGCAATGAGTTTCAGCAGTTTTTGAATCTCTTTTTCTTCGAGTTCGAGCCACTGTCCCCGTTTAATTCGTGGTGGCAGATTGATCGGCCCAAACCGCACCCGCATCAACCGACTCACAGTCAGACCGATAGCTTCAAACATGCGCCGCACTTCACGGTTCTTGCCCTCTTTCAGGATGACACGGTACCAATGATTGCTACCTTCCCCCCCCTGATCCTCCAGAAAAGAAAAAGCTGCGCGCCCATCGTCCAGATCGATACCGCTGGTTAATTGTGTCATCTGCTCCGGGGTCAATTGACCTAGAATGCGCACAGCATATTCGCGTTCCATTTCAAACCGGGGATGCATCAACCGATTGGCCAATGTACCATCGGTCGTAAAAATCAGTAATCCACTGGTATTGAAATCAAGCCGACCAATGGCAATCCATTTCGACGATCGCAAATGCGGCAATTTGTCAAATACCGAAGGCCGACCTTCAGGATCGTGTCGACTGACAATTTCACCTTCCGGTTTGTGGTACAGCAATACCCGAGGCAAATTCTCATCGACAAACATGCGCAGCACGCGTTTACCTACACGGACCACATCGCCCACACCGACACGATCACCGATAATTGCTACCTTGCCATTGATACTGACACCGCCGCTTGCAATCAACGTTTCCATTTCACGCCGGGAACCCAATCCTCTCTGCGCCAGCAATTTCTGCAACTTGCAAGTTTCGCTTGATACCGGAGTACTTGAATCCGGTTGATACGACGGGCGATCGTCTTGACTGACAGGCTGCTTTTTTTGCGCCGGTCTGATCGGTCTTTTTGTTTTCTTTACTCGCTTTTGATCCTGAGATGGCATGTATGTCCCTGCAAATGTTCACCAGTAGTGGGCTATTTTACTCCATCGCTTACTGGATCTTGAACAAACCACTCTAACTCAACATTCTTGATAATGCGAGAACGCTAATTAGGAGTGAGAAATACAAGCCTTAAATGGAGCCAAATAACGGCATTGCATCGAACACATGCCTTATGGCCTGATACAAGTATTTCTCATCTAAGTTCTCTGCCACTTTGCTTGTGTAGTGACACGATACTAAAAATTTTCATAGCGATTGATGTCAAATACACCTGCCAGCAAAGGTTCCCGTGCTTTTTGCCAGTCGGTGATGTCGTGCAGTATTTCCCAGAATTGTGGGTTGGTCCGCCGCACCCCCCAGGTTTCCACCAGATAAGCGAATTGGTCTGGTTTTGCCGCATTAGCCAACAGCATGGCAAATTCCTCGATGTCCTTGACCGGCACATCAAAAATGAAGTTCGGGTAACTGCCGGTTATACCCGGATAAATCGTCAATCGATCCTTCTCAGGTTGGTAGCGCAAAGCTTCACCGAGCATGAACGCCACGTTGCTGTGCGCGCGATCACGCAGCAGCGTGTACACCGTCCGATCGTTATCACCTGATTGAACACGAATGTAAGTAACTTCCGGAAGATGCGCGATACCGGTCACTTCGGTAGCCGGCCGCGCCGCCAGTGCCGATAAAGCCTGGTCAGACTGCTGTATCCACTGTGGCTGGTTTGTACGACGGCAATTCTGGGTATCCTGACAGCGATTCAATGGATCCTGTGCCATGGCATTGACTGCACGGAAGCGCTTTAGAATCCGTTCGGCCATTTCATTTTTGGGCTGATCCGAGGTCAATTTTTCTGCCGAGGGTGATTTGTCGTCGATTTCTTCGTAAACGATGCCAAATTTCAACTTGGCGGCATCCTGATACCAATCATCCAGTTGTGCTTTACGTTGCCCTGCAGGCAGCAAGCGTAAAAAATTATGCTCAGAACCGTTACGGATCAGATCGAAATAGAGACGCGTCAACAGTTGATGCGCCACATTGCCAAATACGTCGAAATTCACCACCAGCTCGTAATAGGTTCGTTCCAGCAACGGATAATCCATCAGCCATAGTGTTTGAGGTATGTCGCCAGCCAACCCTTTGACCACCGATGCACTGTTATGGTGTCGAAAAATGGTCAGTAACGCACTCTCATTATGGCCATCGCCATTCCACACATGTGCCAGTGCCGCTCCCCCCGGTTGTCTGGACTGATATTGCTGCTGACGCTGCGCCTGATAGTCGTTATGTCGCTTGAGATAATGCAGCCAATTCTCGCCCATTGCCAGCAAATCATCATCCTGCCCGGGCATGCCGAG
>JAMWZR010000051.1 GCA_024282035.1 Nitrosomonas sp. | reverse complement strand
AAGATGGTTTGAGATTTGCAATCCGGGAAGGCGGGCGTACTGTTGGTGCGGGTGTCGTTGCTAAAATTATTGAGTAAGGTGTAATTACGTTTTTTTGTGGTTTTTAAGTTTGGAAATCAATAAACATCGAGTAAAAAAGGCCAGTAGCTCAATTGGCAGAGCGTCGGTCTCCAAAACCGAAGGTTGGGGGTTCGATGCCCTCCTGGCCTGCCACACATACTTGTTGAAATTGATGAAGCATCTCCCTGGGAAGGTATTATTGCTTAATGTCTCGATTCAATATAAAGCAATTAATTTCTTGGGCGTCTAAAATAATAATTGTTCAATCGAAAAAAAGTATCCGGAAATATTGTCTCGTACAGTTTCAATGATGGAACACAAGGAATATAGGTGTGAATAAGCTTAAGCTAGTGTTGGTTTTTATCTTTATTTTTCTAGGTATGGCGGGATTTATAGTGCTAAATGAATCCGCCATGATTTTTCGTGTGTTGTCTATTTTGGTAGGCGTGGCATTAGCGGCGGTTACAGCAAAGTTTACAACTCAAGGTCAAGATTTTTATATTTTCTGTAAAGAATCGATCGATGAAGCCAAAAAAGTGGTTTGGCCTAATCGCAAGGAAGCGCTGCAATCATCTGGAGTGGTATTTGCTTTTGTGATTGCGATGGCCTTATTCCTTTGGTTTATTGATGCTGCTTTGATGTCCGTGGTTAAGATTATGATGAATCAAGACATTTGATCAGGGATTTCGTCGAGGAAAGAATGGGAAAAAAATGGTATGTTGTTCACGCATATTCAGGATACGAAAAAAGTGTGCAGCGTGCACTGAAAGATCGTATTGAACGAGCTGGTGTACAAGAGAAATTTGGTCAAATTCTTGTTCCTGTTGAAGAAGTCATTGAAATGAGAAGTGGTCAGAAAAATATCAGTGAGCGGAAATTCTTTCCAGGCTATGTATTGGTTGAGATGGAAATGTCTGATGAAACTTGGCATTTGGTAAAGAATACAGAAAAGGTAACCGGCTTTGTTGGTGGGTCGGCGATGAGACCAACTCCTATAAGTCAAAAAGAAGTTGATAATATTCTTCATCAAATTCAAGAGGGTGTTGAGAAACCGAAGCCCAAAATATTGTTTGAAATGGGTGAGGCAGTGAGGGTTAAGGAAGGTCCTTTTACCGATTTCCATGGAAACGTGGAAGATGTGAATTACGATAAAAATAAACTCAGAGTTTCAGTTTCTATCTTTGGGCGGCCAACACCGGTTGAATTGGATTTCAACCAAGTCGAGAAAACATAGTTGCTGCGATTTAGCATTTTTATAGAAGTTGTTTATTTGATTTAGTTTAAACATAAACTTAGGGGAGAGTGAGGTATCAAGCTCGTTTGAACCCAACAGGAGAGCGTAATGGCAAAAAAGATTACAGGTTACATCAAGTTACAGGTGCCAGCCGGAAAGGCCAATCCAAGTCCGCCTATCGGACCTGCATTAGGACAGCGGCAATTGAATATCATGGAGTTTTGCAAAGCATTTAATGCAGCAACTCAGAAAATGGAACCAGGTCTACCAGTACCGGTTGTGATTACTGCCTATGCGGATAAAAGTTTCACCTTTGTAATGAAAACAACGCCTGCATCGGTGTTGATCAAGAAAGCTGCAGGGGTAGGTAAAGGAAGTGCTAAACCTCATTTGGACAAAGTTGGAAAATTAACACGTGGGCAGGCCGAAGAAATTGCTAAGACTAAAATGCCAGATCTGACGGCTGCCAATTTAGATGCAGCAGTGCGGACAATCGCGGGTAGTGCAAGAAGCATGGGTATTGAAGTGGAGGGAGTATAATGGGACATACTTCAAAACGCTTTAAAGCGATAGCAATTAAGGTTGATCGTAATAGAATCTATCCAATCGAGGATGCATTAGGATTAGTTAAGGAAGCGGCTACAGCCAAATTTGATGAATCGATTGATGTCGCTGTCAACTTGGGAATTGACGCGAAAAAATCTGATCAAGCCGTACGTGGCTCAGTAGTGTTACCTGCCGGAACTGGAAAAACTGTGCGAGTTGCTGTATTTGCACAAGGGGATAAAGCAAAGGAAGCGCAAGATGCTGGAGCAGACATTGTCGGATTCGATGATTTGGCTGCTGAAGTTAAAGCAGGTAACATTAATTTTGATATTGCCATTGCTAGCCCTGATGCGATGCGTGTCGTTGGTCAATTGGGACAGATACTTGGACCACGCAGTTTGATGCCGAATCCGAAAGTTGGAACGGTTACCATGGATATTGCTGCTGCAGTAAAAAATGCTAAAGCTGGTCAGGTTCAATTTAGAGCGGACAAAACAGGTATTATCCACTGTACGATCGGGCGTGCTTCTTTTGGAGCAGATGCTTTAAAGCAGAATTTGTTGGCGTTGATAGATGCACTCAATAAATCAAAGCCAGCTTCATCCAAGGGGGTGTATTTAAGAAAGATCTCGATATCCAGTACGATGGGGATCGGGGTTCGCGTGGATCAAACCACTTTAGTTTAAAAATGATTTTAGAAACTTTGGGCTAGTAAATATTTCGGTATTTACTAGATTATCAAAGACCGTTGGGGTATCAATAGAACTTTCCAATTTCTAACGTACTTAAATAGATAGTAATTTAGTATATTGTTTTAGCATTATCATTACTCAAATTACAGAATTACCCAGCGTAGATGGTGTACCCAAAACAGGATTGTTTTTCCTGGTTTAAGGTCGCCAGTTTATATAGTATCCAGAATTTGAAGTGTTATTGGATGCTAATTTCACTGATGGAGAATGTACCTTGAGTCTAAATCTTGAAGAGAAAAAGGCGGTTGTGGCTGAAGTGAGTGCGCAAATTGCGAATGCGCAGGCCATAATCATTGCTGAGTATCGAGGGATGGAAGTTGGTCAATTGACGCAATTGAGAGCAAAAACTCGTGATGCAGGAGTTTATTTCCGAGTCATAAAAAATACTCTAGTGCGTCGTGCAGTTGCAGATACGCCATATGCGGGGTTAGCTCAACATATGGTTGGGCCATTGGTGTATGGAATTAGTGCAGATCCTGTGGCAGCCGCTAAGGTGCTACATGAATTTTCTAGGGATAATGAAAAATTCGTAATCAAAGCGGGCGCCATGCAGGAACATATCATGACTCGCGATGAGATTTCTGCATTAGCAACGTTGCCTAGCAGGGATGTATTACTGGCTAGATTGTTGGGTACCATGCAAGCACCAGTTGCGAAATTTGTTCAAACGCTTAATGAAGTACCTGCAAGGTTCGTACGTGGTTTGGCCATGGTGCGGGATAACAAGTAATTCATTAGATATCCATCTTAAATAAACGAAATAACGATTGTAACCAGGAGATAAATGATGTCCGTATCAAAAGAACAAATATTAGAAACGATTTCAAATATGACCGTACTTGAATTATCGCAATTAATCAAGGAGATGGAAGAGAAATTTGGGGTTTCTGCAGCAGCTGCCGCAGTTGCAGCAGTTGCTGCTCCTGCAGGGGGCGGAGCAGCAACTGCTGCAGCGGAACAAACTGAATTTACGGTTATCTTGGCTTCTGCTGGTGAAAGCAAAGTCAATGTCATTAAAGTAGTTCGGGCAATTACCGGTTTAGGATTGAAAGAAGCCAAGGATCTGGTTGATGGTGCACCGAAGCCATTGAAAGAAGGCGTGTCCAAAGAAGACGCTGCAGCTATTCAGAAACAACTAGTTGAGGCTGGCGCTACTTGCGAAGTTAAGTAAAAGAAAAATCAATAAATCAGGGCTGGTGTGAGCTTTATAGCGCGCCAGCCTTTGGTATTTTATCTGTTTAATACGGTATAAAGGTAGTAATTGATCAATTGATAATCAGGATGTAATGAGAATCAACTTTTCAGTTCCCTGTTCTTCTTCTCCCGGAGAAATTCCATGAGCTATTCATTTACCGAGAAAAAACGTATTCGTAAAAGCTTTGCAAAACGTGCAAGCGTACTACCAATTCCATTTCTTCTCGCTACTCAGCTCGAATCCTATGCAGCATTTTTACAAGAGAATGTGCCGCTGAACAAGCGCCATAATCAAGGCCTTCAAGCCGCATTCAATTCAATTTTCCCAATCGAGAGTCATACCAAAAATGCACGTCTTGATTTCATCAGTTATGAGCTTGGATCACCCGTTTTTGATGTGAAGGAATGTCAACAACGTGGACTGACCTACGCATCCCCCTTACGTGCACGCGTTCGGTTGACGATCATGGACAAAGAAGCTTCTAAGCCAACCGTTAAGGAGGTTAAGGAGCAGGAAGTGTACATGGGAGAAATCCCATTGATGACGGAAACAGGTTCATTTGTGATCAATGGCACGGAAAGAGTAATTGTTTCGCAGTTGCATCGCTCTCCTGGCGTGTTTTTCGAGCATGATCGAGGTAAAACACACTCATCTGGAAAATTGCTGTTTTCAGCACGAATCATTCCATATCGCGGATCATGGCTTGATTTTGAATTTGATCCCAAAGATTGCCTGTTTTTCAGGATTGATAGACGGCGGAAAATGCCTGTAACCACCTTGTTGAAAGCAATTGGGTGTACTTCTGAGCAAATACTGAAAGATTTTTTTATTTTTGATGGTTTTACATTTACAGAGAAAGGTATTCGTTTTCAACTTGTACCTGAACGTTTGCGCGGTGAGGTGGCCAGTTTTGATATTCTGGGTAAGGAAAGCAAAGTCATTGTTCAGAAAGATAAACGTATCACGGCGAAACATATTCGTGAAATGCAGGAAGCAAATATCAGCGAACTTGATGTGCCAGAAGATTTTGTATATGGAAGAATACTAGCGTACGACGTGATCGATAAGGAAACGGGGGAAGTCATTGCGCTAGCAAACGATGAGATTACCGACGATACGCTGAATAAATTCAGAAAATCGAGTATCAAGAAATTCAGTACGCTGTATGTTAATGATCTTAATCACGGTGCGTATATTTCGCAAACCCTGAAGATAGATGAAACCATGGACGAAATGTCAGCGCAAATTGCGATCTATCGCATGATGCGGCCTGGTGAGCCTCCTACTGAAGAAGCGGTTAAAGCATTATTCGCTGGACTGTTCTATTCTCCTGAACGTTATGATTTATCGGTTGTGGGCAGGATGAAGTTCAATCGACGCGTAGGTAGATCAGAGCTGACTGGTTCACAAACACTTTCCAACGAAGATATTATTGCCGTCATCAAGATTTTGGTTGAATTACGCAATGGACGAGGCGAGATTGATGATATTGATCATCTTGGTAATCGTCGTGTTCGGTCGGTCGGTGAATTGGCAGAGAATCAATTTCGTTCAGGATTGGTTCGGGTAGAGCGCGCAGTCAAGGAACGACTTAGTCAGGCCGAATCTGAGAATCTGATGCCCCACGATCTGATCAATGCGAAACCAGTTTCAGCTGCTGCTCGAGAATTTTTTGGTTCTAGTCAATTATCGCAGTTTATGGATCAAACTAATCCGCTTTCGGAAGTGACGCATAAACGACGCATTTCTGCTCTGGGTCCAGGTGGACTGACTCGTGAGAGAGCAGGCTTTGAGGTACGTGATGTGCACCCTACGCATTATGGACGGGTATGTCCGATCGAGACTCCTGAAGGTCCTAATATTGGCCTGATCAATTCGTTGGCATTATATGCCAGAACGAACGAATATGGTTTCATTGAAACGCCTTACAGTAAAGTCAATGCATGCCAAGTATCGGACGAGATTCATTATTTGTCGGCGATCGAAGAAGGACACTTTATGATTGCGCAGGCAAATGCAGAACTGGACACCAACCATCGCTTCATCAGTGAGATTGTTTCATGTCGGCATAAAAATGAATTTGCCTTATCTTCCCCGGAGCGTATCGAATATGTTGACGTTGCGCCGGCACAAATTGTATCGGTTGCGGCATCGCTAATTCCCTTTTTGGAACATGATGATGCCAATCGTGCGTTGATGGGATCCAACATGCAACGTCAGGCTGTTCCATGTCTCCGCGCAGAGAAACCACTGGTTGGTACGGGTATCGAGAGAGTAGTTGCTGTTCATTCGGGCACAACAGTGCGGGCAAATCGAGGCGGAATCGTTGATTATGTCGATGCCGGGCGTATTGTGGTTCGAGTACATGATGCCGAGACCCGCGTTGGTGAAGTGGGTGTGGATATTTATAACCTGATCAAATATACACGATCGAATCAAAATACCAATATCAATCAGCGACCTCTCGTAAAAATTGGCGATCGAATAGAGAAAGATGACGTGATTGCGGATGGTGCATCGACGGACATGGGGGAATTGGCACTGGGTCAGAACATGCTGGTTGCATTCATGCCTTGGAATGGATACAACTTTGAAGATTCGATTCTGATCTCGGAACGTATCGTTGCTGAAGATCGGTTTACTTCCATTCATATCGAAGAACTGTCTGTGGTCAGTCGTGATACCAAACTTGGCACAGAAGAGATTACTGCTGACATTCCAAACCTGTCTGAGCACCAATTGGGTCGACTGGATGAATCTGGAATTGTGTATATCGGTGCTGAGGTCGAGGCTGGTGATGTGCTAGTGGGCAAGGTAACACCAAAAGGTGAAACTCAATTAACACCGGAAGAGAAGTTGCTACGGGCCATTTTTGGTGAAAAAGCCTCTGACGTAAAAGATACATCATTGCGCGTACCATCAGGTATCTCAGGAACTGTCATCGACGTCCAGGTTTTTACGCGAGAAGGGATCGAACGAGACAAGCGGGCCCAGCAAATCATTGACGATGAACTGGATCGTTACAAGAAAGATTTGGCTGATCAGATGCGTATCGTCGAAGAAGATGCCTTTGAACGACTGGAACGTTTGTTGATAGGAAAAATTGCTACGGGCGGACCCAATAAGTTGGCCAAAGGTAAGGAAATCTCTGTCGAATACTTGGAAAGTCTAGACCCACACTACTGGTTTGATATTCGCTTAGCGGATGAGGATGCGAGTATGCAGCTGGAGCAGGTTCGCGAAAGTATGGTTCAAAAGCGCAAGGCCTTTGATGCAGCCTTTGATGAGAAGAAGAAAAAATTGACTCAAGGTGATGAGCTCGCGCCTGGAGTGCAAAAAATGGTCAAGATTTATATCGCAATCAAGAGACGACTGCAACCTGGAGATAAAATGGCAGGACGCCATGGAAACAAAGGGGTTATTTCCAAAATCGTTCCTCTAGAAGATATGCCATATATGGCGGATGGTACACCTGTCGATGTCGTATTAAATCCACTTGGAGTTCCTTCTCGCATGAACGTTGGCCAGATTCTCGAGGTACACTTGGGTTGGGCTGCAAAAGGTTTGGGTAGAAAGATTGATGAGATGTTGAGGGTTCAAGCACGTTCTGCTGAAATAAGGGATTTCTTGGACAAGATCTACAACGGCAGTGGTAAAAAGGAAGATATTGCCGGTTTATCTGAAGGCGAGATCATGCATCTGGCTGAAAATCTCAAGGCTGGTGTGCCTTTTGCGACACCTGTATTCGATGGAGCAAAAGAGAATGAAATCAAGGATATGCTTGAGCTTGCTGGATTGCCGCGATCCGGGCAGATTACTTTGTATGATGGAAGGACGGGCGAGGCTTTTGATCGACCCGTGACAGTTGGTTATATGCATGTATTGAAATTGCATCATTTGGTGGATGATAAGATGCATGCGCGATCGACCGGACCTTATAGTCTTGTTACCCAACAACCTTTGGGTGGTAAGGCACAGTTTGGTGGTCAGCGCTTTGGTGAGATGGAGGTATGGGCACTTGAAGCCTATGGTGCAGCCTACACCCTTCAGGAGATGTTGACCGTTAAGTCAGATGATGTTAACGGAAGAACCAAGGTGTACGAAAACATTGTCAAGGGTGATCACAAGATCGAAGCGGGTATGCCAGAATCTTTCAATGTTCTGGTTAAGGAAATACGATCATTGGGAATGGATATCGACCTAGAGCAACACTAATATCAATGCTCGATAACGATGTGGTGTCGCTTTCAATCCTTTTAAAGTGGCACCCCATTTGAATTTTACTTAGCCCCCTGATTTTACAGGAGTGTCAAATGAAAGCACTGCTAGACTTATTTAAACAAGTTACTCACAAAGAAGAATTCGATGCCATCAAGATAGGTTTGGCTTCCCCAGAAAAAATTAGATCCTGGTCATATGGTGAAGTAAAGAAGCCAGAAACAATCAACTATAGAACGTTCAAACCTGAACGAGATGGTTTGTTCTGTGCCAAGATTTTTGGCCCAGTCAAAGACTATGAATGTTTATGCGGAAAATATAAGCGACTGAAACATCGCGGAGTAATTTGCGAGAAATGTGGTGTTGAAGTCACCCTATCCAAGGTGCGGCGGGAACGCATGGGTCACATCGAGCTGGCAACGCCAGTGTCGCATATCTGGTTTCTGAAGTCTTTGCCATCCCGTTTGGGGATGGTATTGGATATGACTTTACGTGATATTGAGCGGGTGTTGTATTTTGAAGCGTATGTGGTTACCGATCCCGGAATGACGCCGTTGACGCGCTGCCAGTTACTGACAGAAGATGATTATCTAATCAAAACAGAAGAGTATGGTGATGATTTTAGTGCCAGTATGGGAGCTGAAGGTATCAGAGAGTTGTTAAGTAACTTGGATATCAACGCAGAAATTGAAAATTTGCGGCGCGAGATGGAATCCACAGGATCAGAAACCAAAATCAAGAAAATATCCAAACGGCTCAAGTTACTGGAGGCATTTAATCGATCAGGAATCAAGCCTCAATGGATGATCTTGACTGTTTTACCGGTATTGCCCCCCGATCTTCGACCACTAGTACCGCTTGATGGAGGGCGATTTGCTACTTCTGATTTGAATGATCTGTACAGACGTGTCATCAATCGTAACAATCGCTTGAAGCGCTTGCTGGAACTGAAAGCACCAGAAATTATCGTACGCAATGAAAAACGCATGTTGCAGGAAGCTGTCGACTCGTTGCTAGATAATGGACGCCGCGGCAAGGCCATGACCGGCGCCAATAAACGTGCATTGAAGTCGTTGGCTGATATGATTAAAGGTAAGGGTGGGCGGTTTCGGCAAAACTTGCTGGGAAAACGCGTGGATTATTCAGGACGTTCCGTGATCGTAGTGGGACCTCAGCTCAAACTGCATCAATGTGGACTGCCAAAGAAAATGGCACTAGAGCTCTTCAAGCCTTTTATTTTCAACAAGCTCGAGCTAATGGGAATAGCGAGTACCATCAAGGCAGCTAAACGTGAAGTGGAAAACGAAACACCAGTGGTGTGGGATATTCTTGAAGACGTTATTCGTGAACATCCCGTTATGTTGAATAGAGCTCCGACATTGCATCGTTTGGGTATTCAGTCATTCGAACCGGTATTGGTCGAAGGCAAGGCAATACAACTGCATCCACTGGTATGTGCTGCATTTAACGCTGACTTTGACGGTGACCAAATGGCGGTGCATGTTCCATTGTCGCTGGAGGCGCAAATGGAATGTAGAACATTGATGATGTCCACCAATAATGTATTGTCGCCCGCCAACGGAGAACCCATCATTGTTCCTTCGCAGGATATCGTTTTGGGTCTTTATTACACAACGAGGGAGAAAATTGGTGCTCGTGGAGAAGGCATGTTGTTCCAGAATGTTAACGAGGTGTCAAGAGCTTATGAGACTCGTAATGTGGAGCTCAATGCCAAGATAATCGTGAGAATCAAGGAGTCCGAGATTAATCTGGATGGAGAACGAACGGAAAAAATTACGCGCTACGAGACAACAGTCGGCAGAGCCTTGTTGTTTGAAATATTTCCTCCAGGACTGCCATTTTCGTTAATTAACAAAGCACTGAAGAAGAAAGAAATTTCTAAACTTATTAATGCAAGTTTCAGACGTTGTGGTTTGCGTGAGACAGTGATTTTTGCCGATAAGCTGATGTATTCAGGATTCAGTTATGCTACACGTGCAGGTATCTCCATATGTGCAGATGATATGTTGGTGCCGACCCAGAAAGGTGAAATTATTGCTTCTGCTGAAAAAGAAGTGAAGGAAATCGAAGGTCAATATACATCTGGTTTGGTTACCCAAGGTGAACGCTACAACAAGGTCGTCGATATCTGGGGACGTGCTGGAGATCAAGTTGCTAAAGCAATGATGAATCAATTAGGTGTTGAGTCGGTTTACGATCAAGAATCCGGTGAAGTTAAATTGACTGATGAAGGTAAGACAATAACGCAGGAATCCTTTAATTCAATTTATATGATGGCGGACTCTGGTGCACGTGGATCTGCTGCGCAAATTCGTCAATTGTCGGGTATGCGCGGATTAATGGCGAAGCCCGATGGATCAATTATTGAAACACCGATTACCGCTAACTTTCGCGAAGGGTTGAATGTTTTGCAGTACTTCATTTCAACACATGGAGCTCGTAAGGGGTTGGCTGATACAGCGTTGAAAACTGCCAATTCAGGATATTTGACACGTCGTCTGGTGGATGTTACTCAGGATCTTGTGGTTACCGAAGATGATTGCGATACCGGTAATGGTGTCGTAATGAAGGCATTGGTTGAAGGTGGCGAGATTATCGAAGCGTTACGCGAGAGAATTTTGGGTAGGGTGGTTGTTAATGATGTGATTAATGCTGAGAATCAGGACGTCGTGTTCAGTTCTGGTACATTGCTGGATGAAGAAGCAGTGGAATTGATCGAATCACTGGGAATTGACGAGGTTAAGGTTCGAACACCATTGACATGCGAAACTCGATATGGTTTGTGTGCAAAATGTTATGGAAGAGATTTAGGTCGTGGCTCACTGGTGAATGTGGGAGAAGCAGTGGGAGTCATAGCTGCTCAGTCGATTGGTGAACCAGGAACACAATTGACCATGCGTACCTTTCACATCGGTGGAGCTGCATCAAGAACTGCTGTGGTCAGTCAGGTAGAAAGCAAATCTAATGGAACAGTGCATTATTCCTCTACAATGCGTTATGTTACAAATGCCCAGAATGAGTTAATTGCGATATCGCGTAGTGGCGAGATCATTATTCAGGATGAGAATGGCCGAGAGCGTGAAAGACATAAAGCATCGTATGGGGCAACGTTACTGGTTCGCAATGGTGAAACGGTCAAGGCTGGGCAAATACTGACCACATGGGATCCACATACGAGGCCGATCATTACTGAGTATGCTGGTAAGGTGCGGTTTGAGAATGTGGAAGAAGGTGTGACGGTAGCCAAACAAATCGATGAGGTTACGGGGTTGTCCACCTTGGTGGTTATTGATCCGAAACGTCGTGGTGTCAGTCAGTCTAAAGGCCTGCGTCCATTGGTTAAATTCTTGGATGATGACGGCAATGAAATCAAAGTGGTTGGAAGTAACCAGGCTGTCAGTATCACGTTCCAAATTGGTTGTATCATTACGGTTCGCGATGGGCAACAGGTGAGTGTCGGTGAAGTATTAGCAAGAATACCGCAAGAAACTTCAAAAACACGTGATATTACTGGTGGTTTACCTCGCGTTGCGGAACTATTCGAAGCACGCTCACCAAAAGATGCGGGTATGCTTGCGGAGGTAACGGGTATTGTTTCATTCGGGAAAGATACGAAAGGTAAACAACGTCTGGTCATAACGGATCTGGAAGGTGTCGTCCATGAATATTTAATTCCAAAAGACAAGCATGTCATGGCACATGATGGTCAAGTTGTCAATAAAGGTGAAGTGATCGTTGATGGACCAGCAGATCCTCGTGACATACTCAGATTACAGGGAGTCGAAGCTCTGGCACGATATATTACCGACGAAGTACAGGATGTATATCGATTGCAAGGTGTAAGAATCAACGATAAGCATATTGAAGTAATTGTTCGTCAGATGCTCAGACGAGTTCAAGTTGTAAATGCCGGTGATTCGACTTTTATACCGGGTGAACAAGTTGAACGGGCTGATTTGCTGATTGAGAATGAAAGGTTGATCGCTGAGAAAAAGCTGCCAGCAGTATATGAATTTATGTTACTGGGAATTACAAAAGCTTCGCTATCTACGGATTCGTTTATATCTGCAGCATCTTTCCAAGAAACGACACGCGTTCTGACTGAAGCTGCAATCATGGGTAAAAGAGATGATTTGCGTGGCCTGAAGGAAAATGTCATCGTTGGTCGATTGGTTCCAGCAGGTACAGGTTTGTCTTTTCATAATAAACGTAAGAATCAAATAAAAACTCAAGAATTTAGCATGCCGGTTGGAATGTCGCTAGACAACGCGATTTAGTCGCTGTTTCATAGAAATAATATATTGTCTGAAAATTACTTGACAGTAAAAAGTTGAGAAAGTAGCCTAGGTGAGGAAGTTGAGAAGGTAATAAGAAGAAGAGAATACGGGAAG
>JAMWZR010000050.1 GCA_024282035.1 Nitrosomonas sp. | reverse complement strand
GCCAAAGCCGGCGCCGTTCCCCATCGCTCCAGAGCCTCGATACCGTACTTGACCATACCGATATGCTCTGTTTTATTGCCGTCCCTCACGGGATCGGTGTAATAAAAACCCAATTTCCTGCGTATCAACTCGATGTCATCCTTGGTGCCGGTCAAAAACTTCCAGCCCGGTCCAGCCTCAAAGGTCTCGGCGTAGGCTTTCAGCATCGCCAGGGTGTCGTGCTCCGGCTCCAGCGTGATCGAATACATGAAAATGTCTCGCCCGACTCGGCCGCCAAATTCGTTCTCCAGCCGCTTCAGATTGGCCGTCATGCCCGGACAGATATCGCCGCAACGGGCGTACATGAAGTTGATGAAAACCGCCTTGTCCTTGATCAGGTCGTCGTAGAAACGCACTTGCTCGCCTTCGTGCGTCAGCAAAGTCATGTTCGGAAAACGCTCGCGACGACGCTGTTCCGCAGCGTTACGCGGTTTGATGCTCGACTCACCGACCGATTGCACATTCGCTGCCATCGAAGCAGCACCCAAACCCAATGTAGCCAATCCAACCGATGCACCAGCCACACTTTTGAAAAATTCTCTTTTGTTCATGGAAATAGTCTCCTGTGTCATGGCTGATTACTTACCGGCATTGGGATCATTGGATGGTACGACTTGGAAACGCACCATCATGCCGTGATCCTCGTGCACCACGTTGTGGCAGTGCATCGGGTAGTCGCCATGCCAATCGCGAAACTGCATGTACACCTTCACTTCACTGGAACCGGTGGTGCCCCACGCGGCCTGGCCAATGCGCACGACATCCTTGCGCGACTTGTCTTCGATGTTCATTTTGGCTGCTGAACCATCGCGACTGATCACCTGGAATTCCTCGAAATGAATGTGGATCGGATGCGACCACCCGCCACCCGATTTCAACGCCCATACCTCAGCTGTTCCTTCGATCGGATAAGCGCTGACGATGTCTTTATTGAAAAATTTGTCATTGACCGTCCAAGCACCATTGAGGGTGCCGAAGTTAAACGCTCGCTGCTTGGTGGTTTTCGTTATTATGGGTGTCGGCATGGGCACCATGACTTGTGTTTTCAGAGTATCCATTGACTCGCTGCGGTCCACCGCAGCTTCGGTGGCAATTAGTTTTAGCAATTTGGTTTTGTCGCTGGAAGCCAGAATTTTTCCTGTGGGTCCCTGACCGTTGATTTGTTCCAGGCGGTTCTCCAGGAAAATCGGTACTGCTGGATCCGCATTAGTAAAATCGACGATCACATCGGCACGTTCTGCGACGCCCAAACGAATGCTGGTCACTTCCTGCGCAACTGGCAGCAGATTGCCATCGTTGGCGATACGCAGAAATTTGGCACCGTTGCTCCAGAACAATTCGATGAAACGCGAAGGACCACCATTCAGAATACGAAATCGGTATTTACGTTTTTTGACGTATAACTTGGGTTTGATCTTGAAATTGACAGTTTGCTGATCGCCCAGGAAACCTTCAGTCATGAACGGATCCCAGAACATCTGTCCATTGGTATCGAACGATTTGTCGGTAATCAGAATCGGGATATCGTAATCGCCACTGGGCAATCGCAACCCATTAATTTCATCTTCGGTATCCAGATTGATATCGTCGCTATACAGCGTGTAGAAAGACGCCAAGCCCTTGTAGACATTTTGCGCCGTGTAGTCATAGCGATGATCATGAAACCACAGCGAACTTTGCGTTTCCTGCCAATCCCCTTTACACGACCGTCCCTTATATGTCGTGCCATCTATATGCGTGCTGGCAAACCCGGCGCGCACGTTCGGATACCAATGATCCCAGAAGGTGCCGCTGTCGTAGAAGCGCAATGGTCCACCATCCGAAGTATGCGGATTGTGGGCATTATGCAGATGAGGTGAAATCTGGTTGATGCCAAAGCCCTGGTTATCGTTGCCATCCTTGGGCAGGGCGTTGTACATGCGCATGACGATCGGCTTGCCGTACTGCGCTTTGATGCGCAATAGGCCGATTGCATCGCTATTCAGATCGGTGTATGTCCAGATTTTGGAATTGAAACTGCCATACTCCGCATTGGAATAAAAATTCCAATCGAGTTCCCTTGCCATGAGTTCATAACGTTCTGCAATTCCCTCATTGCCACCGAAATCTGCCCAACGCTGGTGTGTTTCAACGCGCGCCTCCTGAAAGTAGCAGTCAGAATCCCATCCTGGATTGTGGCGTTTGATGGCAAGCTTGCAGCCATCCTCTTTAACATCAGCGTCATCATCCGTCGTGTAAATGTCAGCATCATCGCCTTTATAAAATTTTCCGACCGGAACACACACTTTGGGAATCGGCATCAAATCAGTCCACGGTTGATTGCACGGTGGACTGATGCGGATATTGGATGCGCCCGCCATCGCCAGATTTGGGAAAAACGCCGCGCCACTGACCGATACCAGCCCCCCCGCGCTCGCCGTCAATCCCATTTTCAACAAGTCGCGGCGTGTCAGTTTGGCCGCAACGATATCTCTTACTTCCTGCATATATTGCTCGATTGCTTTCTCCTGACGACTCGAGCTGATCGTATTAATGACTTTTTTATTCATGTTTTCTTTCTCCCTCCTGATTCTGCAAAAGAATTAAAGCCGCTATGGCCATGGCATGAAGCCCCTCGCTTATGCCAAGATTCTTACCCCCTTACTGTTTTCCAATTCATGGAAAACAACTTACAAACTACAATTACCGCTCTACCATGCTTGTGCATGGCGATTTGCGTTCAGGTTTTGTTCTCGTTCTTTATTATTATTGGATCCGCAATTCCCCTAGCCTCCAGCCATTTTTTATTGCTGCAAAGAGCACTTTGCGTTTTATGAGCATCAATGATTGACCCGCTGTTTCGGTTTAGCCGGGTTGCGGATTCAACATGTTCTGCGTTTTTTGGTATGCTGGATTGGACACGAACGCAAGTAAGCTGCGTCAAGTCGTGGATGAAATACTGTTGCGGAGAATTCTGGATCGAACCAGAGAAAGTTGAGTGATTTAAACAAGCTTGGCAATGGCACAGCATGAAGCTATGCAGGTATGAATCATATGAGCTTATTGCCGTTAGCATATTCCCACTTTCAAGTTCGTTTATCTTCTTGATAGCAAATAATTTTCTGATTTCAGAACCAAAAATCTATTTGCACGGAACGGAGATTACAGAACCACAAAAATGCTGAATAGCTAAATTATGTTAACTCCCAGGCTTAACTGATGTTAAGCAGGCAATTTCTTCATTTTTACCAATCAAAAATTTTCATCATATTCATACAGATAATTATTTTCTGAGATTTTGAGTTACAACTATCTTCAGCAATCACTCTGCATTTATCCTCATATAAAAAAACAACACCGATATGTTTTGAAGCTTCAAAAAAATTACCGGCAGTCTGATAAAAATAATTTATCAATTTATAATCATCTACTTATATTTATATTTTCCTGAAATCACTGGTATTCCAGCGCAAATGGAAAAAATTTGTGATTAAAATTGCAGAAAAAAAGAGAATGGATAAATTCAATCTATCCGGTTTGAATAAGGTTCAGGGCTGTTTAAAAACTCGATACATCCGAATTTAATGCCATTAAATCAATTATTTATGAATATTTATTTTCACCAAGTGATCAGTGATGTGAATTTAATCGATAGGGATCATTTTGAACAAAAATTTACGTTAATTCCAGATATCAATTTCATGGTTCATTTTTTTATGTATGATGAAAAAATATTTTGAACTTGAGCGATGACCATCACTCGCACGAATTATTCGATCGAACTTCACACAGATTGCATAGCTATCGAATGTTAATTTACCTGGTTAACGATTGTTAATAATTTCGCCCCAAATTTAATCACATTAGTTATTAATATAATGTATTGAATTTAATAATTTATTCTGCTCTTGACATCTCTAGTTGCAACAAATTTTGTATTAATTTTTGGGTCTTAGGAAGTTAAAGCGGGTTTAGGCGTAATAATTTAAGAACTGCAAGGTAGAGATTATCACGACGACGAAAATAGTATCTGTTTTTAACATTCATCTCAGTAAGTTAGCACACTTTTGTAAGTTCTTAACTTCCTAAGACCCTAATTTTTATATCATTTCGGCACAGAACAATACGATTCAATTCGCTCAAGCCGCACCACTGCTTGATTGGAACATTCCGCGAGTTTGTGATTGACAATCACTCTCAGGATAGCTGATGAGAAAACGGTGGGTAAAACAGTCAGAGATAAGACAGAGAATACGAAACAAACAAGATTTTAGCTGGATTTAAACTTTGCTTGCGCATGGCCACGTTGTATTCCAAATTAACCTAACTCAAGCCTTTCTCTTTGAACAACAACGCTAGTTGCAAACGATTGGTCACTTTCAATTTGGAATAGATACGATTCAGATAGACCCGTACAGAACCTTCCGTAATTTGCAGTTCGCGAGCAGCCGATTTACTGCTGTGACCTTTAGCTATCAAAGCAGCAAGAGTCATTTCGCGGCTCGATAGATGCTCTGCAACAATTTGGAATGCAGATTCACGGCGTAAGATTTGTTCAAATGCCATGCGCATCGAACGACGCTCCAGCCACTCGCCCCCGGAATAGACTTGCTGCAGGCATTGTGTGATGAGACCGGTAGACATCTCCTTGAGCAAAATCCCTTTCACACCGATTTTGATCAGTTCGCAGGTTTCTGCTTCCGTCAATATGGCTGTGTGAATAACAATCTTGAGTTCACTACCTCCAACAGTTTGTATTTCCTTGACCAGTTTTAAGCCTTCCTTATTAGGCAGGTGATGGTCAATCAGCACAATGTCAGGTTTCTTTAACTTCAGTAGATCCATGATACTGGCTGCCGAATTTGTTTTTCCAACGATTTCGTAATCGTTGTTGTCATCAAGCGCAGCACTCAATCCCAACAATACAATCGGATGCGGATCAATTAATACAACCCGGATGGGTTTGGGAGTTAAAAAATTTTGTACCGTTTCATTAAACATACAAACCTATATATTAACAGTGAAAATTCAAATTAGTAGCGATTCACATTTTTTAACACAACCGATAAAAAACTAGAAAGCGCCCTATTTATCAGTTAATATCGCTTACGGTCAAAAAGCCTGAAAGTTTAGATCGTAGAACAACAAGATACATAAACTCCACACCCTACATTCCCGTTAGCTATTTACCTAGGAAAAGATTTGTTGTTGAAGCAGCATACTCAAAATCAATCAAGAATTCGATAAACATATTCTTCATTAATCTCATAAGCACCAGCAAGGCAGTTAAAAACGACTTCATACAAAATGACTCAAGAAAACCAAACAACCAGTAATGATGAAAATCAAATTATTGCAGAACGACGCTCAAAACTCGCAGAAATAAGACGAACAAACCTTGCCTTTCCTAACACTTTCCGACGCAATCAATTAGCACTTGGATTATATCAACAATTTGGCGAGCTCTCTAAGGAAAAACTCGAAGAATTGCCTGATGTTGTTGTAAAAGTTGCAGGACGCATGGTGTTAAAGCGCGTCATGGGTAAAGCCAGCTTTGCAACGATTCAAGATATGAGTGGGCGCATTCAGTTGTATATTTCTGACAGTGAAACGGGAGAAGCTGCTCACTCGGCATTTAAGCATTACGATCTTGGAGATATCGTAGGCGCTGAAGGTACCTTGTTCAAAACCAAAACCGGCGAGCTATCGATACGTGTCAGACAATTGCAGCTCTTGACCAAATCGATACGTCCCTTGCCGGAAAAATTTCATGGACTGACCGATCAGGAACAAAAATATCGTCAGCGCTATCTCGATTTAATCACTAACGAAGACACCCGCAAGGTCTTCGTGACGCGCTCCAGGGTCATTCAGGCGATCCGTGAATTTCTGGTTGCACGGGATTATCTGGAAGTAGAAACCCCCATGATGCATCCGATACCCGGTGGGGCCTCTGCCCGGCCGTTTTCCACGCATCATAATGCCCTGGACATGGAACTCTATCTGCGCATTGCGCCCGAGTTGTATTTAAAGCGACTGGTCATCGGCGGCATGGAAAAGGTCTTCGAAATCAATCGCAATTTCCGCAACGAAGGTATCTCGACACGCCACAATCCAGAATTTACGATGCTGGAATTTTATGAAGCCTATCAGGACTTCACATACCTAATGGACTTAACCGAGGCTATGTTTGCCGAAACGGCCCGCAAAGTGCTAGGTACCACGCAAATCAGTTATCAGGGACAAACCATCGATCTCTCAAAGCCTTTTAAGCGACTGACCATCACGCAAGCGATACAGACCTTCCACCCGCACTATTCGGATGCCCAATTGCAGGATCGCGAATTTCTGATCCGTACGCTGCAGACCATGGACATTCACTACAATCCCCGGGATGGCGTAGGCGGCCTGCAACTTTCGCTGTTTGATGAAACCACCGAGCACCTGCTGTTCGAGCCGACGTTCATTGTCGACTATCCGGCAGAAGTATCGCCCTTGGCGCGACGCAACGACCACAATGCTGAGATCACCGACCGCTTCGAGCTATATATCGCAGGCCGGGAAATCGCCAACGGCTTTTCCGAGCTCAACGATCCGGAAGATCAGGCAGAACGTTTCATGCAACAAGTCAAGGCCAAAGACGCCGGCGATGCGGAGGCAATGCACTATGATGCCGACTACATCCGGGCACTGGAACATGGTTTACCTCCCACCGCCGGTGAAGGAATCGGCATTGATCGACTGGTCATGCTATTCACCGACAGCCCCAGCATTCGCGATGTCATTTTGTTTCCGCAGTTACGTGGAAAAGCTAGCGAAGACTGATAATCGACCAGTTGTTCTTTTCTGCGTGACTACGCAATGTCGCATCCGGATCCACAGCCACCGGATGCGTCACTCGGCTGAGCAAGGGCAAATCGTTCAGTGAGTCGCTGTAAAACCAACTTCGCAGAAATGACAACCACGTCAGATTATGTGCATCCAGCCATTTTTCCAGACGCTCGACCTTCCCCTCTCGGAATGAAGGTGTTCCGGCAACCCGCCCGGTAAATTCACCATCCTTTTCTTCCGGTTCGGTTGCAATCAAATGCTCAATTCCCAGTTCGTGTGCAATCGGCGCAGTCACAAAACTGTTGGTGGCCGTAATGATGATACACAGATCATTGTCCAGCTTATGCCGCTCGATCAGCTCGCGTGTTCCCGGCGCAATCAAGGGAAGAATTTTCTTCTTGATAAATTCCCTGCGCCAAGTTTCCAGTTGCACGCGCGGATGGCGCGCCAGGGGCTTGAGCTGAAAATCAAGGAATTCATGTATATCCAGGGTGCCGGCTTTGTATTGTTCGTAAAACTCGATATTCTTGGCTTCATGTAATTCACGATCCAGGGCTTTTTTCTCAATCAGAAATTGCGCCCACTGAAAATCGCTATCGCCGGCAATGAGTGTGTTATCAAGATCAAATAAAGCTAGATTCATGGAGTCACCTGTAATAATTCTCGTAATAAAGGTAGCGTAATCGGACGCTGATTGACCAAGGAATAGCGATCCAACGCATCGATCGTCATCATCAGCGTCGGCAGATCCCGTCTTCCGTGTCGCAGCAAATAAAAACAAATTTCATCTGGCAAGTCGAAACCGCAATCCCTGGCATGGCTTTTCATGGCATGCAATTTCTCTGCCTCGGTCAACTCGTGCATCTGGAACACTAACCCCCATCCCAGCCGAGTCACCAGATCTTGCCGCATCGGCAAGTACAGTGGAGCCGCGACGCCACTCAACACCAGTATGCCGTGTCCCTCATCGCGGAAACGGTTATACAAATGAAACAGTTCGATTTGTGCCAAAGCATCCAGGGTATTGATATCGTCTATCGCTAGACAATCGGCATCCAGGTTAATAGAAAAATCAACGTATTTTTTGGCGGAGCAATATACCGCTTTTAGGTTCTTTTGGGTATAGGCCGCAACGATGGCTTGCAACAAATGACTTTTGCCGCAACCTTCTCCTCCCCACAGATAAACAAAGCGCTCTTTTTCTACCCCCGACAACATGCGCTTGAACGTATCTAGCAGTTCCACATTGCGCCCGGCCAGAAAGTTCGTCAATGTCGGTGAAGGCTGTGGCTTGATATCCAGCAACAGCTGTTTCATGCCTTAGCCACAATGACAACCCGATTCCTGTGTAATCCGGTCATGAATTGTAAAGATTGCTGTCCAGATAACGCTGATGCAGATGCCGCAGCCAGACCAGCATCACCGCACTGACTGGAAGCGCCAGCAGAATACCAAAGAATCCGAATAGTTGACCAAACGCCAGCAAGGCAAAAATCACCATGACTGGATGCAAGCCGATACGATCGCCCACCAGCCAGGGTGTGATCAGCATGCCTTCAAGCAACTGGCCGAGCGCAAACACCACCCACACCGGAATGATGCCCGCCCACCCTTGAAACTGCATCAATGCAGCAAAAGTGGCCAAAGTCAATCCAACGATCATCCCCAGATAAGGCACAAACACCAAAATCCCCGCAACCAGACCGATCGGCAAAGCAAATTCCAGCCCTACCAGCCACAATCCTGTGATATAGCAAGTGCTCATCAACACGATCACCGATAATTGTCCACGCAGGAATTCCGCCAGAATCCGATCGGTTTCCAGCGCCAGCTGCGATACCTGATCATGCCAGTAACGAGGAATCATCTCATCCGCCCATCTGATCAGTTGATCCCAGTCCCGCAACAAATAAAACAACACTACCGGAACCAACAGTAAATTGACCAGAAACTCGACCACAGCCATGCCACCGCTGGTCAGAGACGGCAAAACCTTGGCCGCCATGCCCCCGGCGCTTTGCCAGTGTTCCGAAATCGCTTCCCGAAGCAGATTCATGTCAGGTTGCAGGCTGATATTCAGCCGCGCTTCCAGCCAGGGAATTACGTTATTTTTCAACATGTCCAGATAGACTGGCATCTTATCCAGCAAACGCCGCGCTTCTTCTTCAAACAGAGGCACCATGATCAAAACCAATGCAGCAAAAACACTCAATAACAGCAGCATGACCATCACCGCACCCAACGTGCGCGGAATGCTATGCGCGGCCATACGGGTCACCATGGGATTGCAGATATACGCTATGACGGCTGCCAGTAAAAATGGCGTCAGGATCGGACTCAGCAGATAGACCAGACCAGCACTGACACAACCCAGTGTCAGCCACCATAAATAATAGATGTTGTCCGAATTTTTAGCGCTCATGGACACCGCTCAGCTAATTTTGTCAATCGTGTTCTTTGTTTACCTGAGAACTGCATCAAGCCGAAGTGCCGGCCTTGGCTTTCATGGCATGACTAGCCAGATTTTTACCCAGTTCCCAGATCGAACCCGGAACCTGATGGGTATCGGCAATCGTTTTGGTAAACGCGCTCACAATACGATCGCAGTCTTTTTGCGTCAGAATGAGAGGTGGCAGCAGTTTGACCACATTCATGCCATGCCCCGCCACCTGAGTCAGGATTCTATGCTCCTTGAACAGGGGGATCGTGATCATTTGACAGAACAATCCCTTATTGGCCGCCTCCAGCATCATCCAAGCTGCCTTGAGAGACAAGCTGCCAGGAGATTTGAATTCCACAGCAATCATCGAACCCTTGCCGCGTGCCCCCTTGAGAAACTCAAACTGCCCTACGAGGGCATTGAGTCGACTGATAATATCCGCACCGATTCTGGCACTGTTTTCTACCAGCTTCTCGGTTCTCACCACTTCAAGACTGGCCAGCCCTGCCGCCATCGCCATATTGTTTTTGGAAAATGTCGAACCGTGCACGACGGCACGATCCATACGATTAAACACCCCGTCCATAATGGGCTGTGTCATGGCGACTGCGCCGACTGGAACAAAGCCACCCGACAGAGCTTTGGCCATGCAAATCATGTCCGGTTTGACGTTCCAGTGCTCAACCGCCCAGAATTTCCCGGTGCGACCGATCCCGGTCTGAATTTCATCCGCAACAAACAAGGTGCCATATTTCTTGCACATGCGTTCGACTTCGGGCAGGTAATGATCATCCGGAATATTGACGCCCTTGCCCTGGATCGGCTCGACCACGAAAGCGGCCACGTCACGCCTACTCAGTGCTCTGTCGAGAGCGTCGAGATCGTTGAATGGCACCGAACCACAATCCAGCAGCAATGGTCCAAAACCATCGCGAAAAATCTGCTCGCCATTCAGCGACAATGCTCCCATCGTCAGTCCGTGATAGGCATGATCACAGCAAATGATGCGGTTACGCTTGGTCACATACCGGGCAAACTTGATGGCTGCTTCGACCGCCTCGGTACCCGAGTTACAGAAAAAAACCCGATCCAAATTATCTGGAGTCGTCGCCAGAATCTCTTTCGCCAGTAAACCACTGAGAACGGAAACATCCAGTTGCACCAGATCGGGCATTTCGAGTGACAACACTTCCTTTAGCGCATTGATGATGACCGGATGATTGCGACCAAACGCGTATACACCGAAACCACTCAGCAAATCGAGATATTCGTTATCGTGCTCGTCGTACAGGTATTGCCCGAATGCACGATGGTAATTACGATCGTAACCGATCGTTTTCAGTACCCTCACCATTTGCGCATTCAGATAGTGCTCATGCAAGTCGAATTTATCCGAACGATGCTGTGCTAACAAACCCGCTATGCTGAATGCCATACCTAACCTCTGTGTGTAAATTCAAAAAACAAAAAATAATGTCCAATCTCTGGAAGGTTCACAAAAAACGGCATGCTCCGTCAGTGTGTGCAACGTAAAGAATCATAGCATTCATTGGTTATGATCGCTGATCATCAGAGCGCATTATGACTGTGAAATGGTTTGTTGCCTGATTGTTCCCGGCATTGGATGTATCGGCGCGATTCTGACGCAAAGAGATTGTAAATTCAACTAAAGAAACGATTATTTTACCCATTGCGTAATCCATCCCTGCACGTTGATCACTATGCCTAAATTGACATCATCCCGGCTTCCGACTTTATGCATGCGATACCTCCTGCATTTGCGGTAAAATGCAGTATTTCTTCTCCGCACAATAAGAGTATCCGATTTGACTCCTCAAGATCCTGATCACCCAAACACAAAACCCTTGTCCTATCGCGATGCCGGAGTCGATATCGAAGCAGGCGATCGTCTGGTGGAAAATATCAAACCCTTCGCCAAGCGCACCCTGCGCCCCGAAGTGCTGACCGGAATCGGCGGATTTGGTGCATTGTTTGAAATTCCGACAAAATACCGTAACCCAGTTCTCGTTTCCGGTACCGATGGCGTAGGCACCAAGCTAAAATTGGCTTTCCAGCTTGATCGTCATGACAACATTGGTATCGATCTGGTAGCCATGAGCGTCAACGACATTCTGGTACAGGGCGCCGAACCACTGTTCTTTTTGGATTATTTTGCCTGCGGCCAACTGGATGTCAAAACAGCCACCACTGTCATTGGCGGTATTGCCCGCGGATGCGAACTGGCTGGTTGTGCACTGATCGGTGGCGAAACAGCAGAAATGCCAGGCATGTATCCACCTGGCGAATACGATCTGGCTGGTTTTGCTGTCGGTGCTGTGGAGAAAGATTGCATCATCAGTGGTGCCTCGATACAACCTGGTGACGTTGTACTGGGTCTGGCATCCAGTGGACCACATTCCAATGGCTATTCCCTGATCCGCAAAATCATTGCACAAAATCACATTGATTTCTCCTTTGATATAGCCGGCGAATCCCTGGCCGACGCCATCATGGCACCAACCCGCATCTACGTAAAATCGGTATTGCAACTCATGCAGCAATGCCCGGTAAAAGGGCTGGCACACATCACCGGTGGCGGACTGGTTGAAAATATTCCCCGCATCCTGCCCGATCCGGTCATGGCGGTCTTGCGTCGAGACGCATGGCCAGCGCCCGCTCTGTTCCAGTGGCTACAACAACAGGGACAGATCACTGATACTGAGATGGCTCGTGTTTTCAACTGCGGTATCGGCATGGTACTGGTTGTTGCCTCAGATCATATAGAAAAGGCGATAGCCTGCCTGCAGGCAAATGGTGAAACAGTCTGGCAGATTGGTGAAATCCAGCCACGCAGCTCGCACCAGGCTGCAACCATCTTGATTTGAACACAGGGCTCCAACGCCACTCATGTCCTCATTGGTTATACTGATTTCCGGACGCGGCAGCAACATGCAGGCACTGCTGGATGCTGATCTGCCTGTTAGCCGGATCACCGTAATCAGCAACAATCCCGATGCTGCAGGTTTGCTCATTGCACAGCGGAAAGGAGTGGAGACCTGCATCGTGGATCACCGTGCATTTGCCGATCGTCAGACATTCGATCTGGCGTTGGCACGGGCGATAGATGCCTGTCATCCCAAGCTGGTTGCGCTCGCTGGCTTCATGCGTATACTCAGTGATCGCTTTGTGCATCACTATCAAGGTCGATTAATGAATATCCATCCGTCATTGTTACCGGCGTATCCCGGCTTGGGAACCCATACGCGGGCATTGCAGGAAGGCACACGCATTCATGGCTG